>NZ_JARXAI010000061.1 GCF_029865925.1 Sphingorhabdus sp. | reverse complement strand
AACTCAGGCGAGGTCATCACCGCTATAGCGATGACTGAGCCCGGCACCGGCAGCGATCTTCAGGCTATGAAGACTACTGCCAAAAAAGACGGTAATCATTACGTGATCAACGGCAGCAAAACCTACATCACCAATGGTCAGAATGCGGACCTGATCCTTGTCTGCGTCAAAACAGACACCGAGATTCAACCTGCCTATAAGGGCATGTCGATCGTCCTCGTTGAAGCTGAGCGCGAAGGATTTAAGCGCGGCCGCAACCTTGATAAAATCGGCATGGACGAAGCCGACACATCGGAATTGTTCTTCGAAGATGTCCGCGTCCCCATAACCAACTGCTTGGGTGAAGAGGGCAAGGGTTTCATTTATCTAATGAGCGAACTGCCGCAGGAACGCCTTTCCATCGCAGTGTCGTCCATGGCGAGCACACAAAAGGCATTTGACGAAACCGTTGCCTTTTGCCGCGACCGGATCGTCTTTGGTAAGCCGTTGCTCGACTTCCAAAACACCCGCTTCGTGCTGGCCGATATCAAGACGAAACTTCAGGTCGGGTGGGCGCACCTCGATTGGGCATTGAACCGCCATTACAAGAAAGAACTCACTGCCGAAGAAGGCGCTGCTGCAAAATTGTGGCACACCGACCTTCAGTGGGAAGTCGTTGATGCCTGCCTGCAACTCCATGGCGGTGCAGGATATATGAACGAATATCCCATCGCCCGCATGTGGCGCGCAGCGCGCGTAACGCGGATCTTTGGGGGTACGAACGAGATCATGAAGGAACTGATCGGTCGGGGTTTGTAAAACCACTGTCTATACAACACCCTTCACCCTGAACTTGTTTCAGGGTTACATATTCTATTGAGGTTCCATTCTATGCCCAAACCGCAAAGCTGGCAGCTTGACCCTGCAAGCTATCCTTTCAACCACCGCACCCAAACGCGCTTTGCGGATCAGGATTTGTTGGGGCATATCAACAATGTCGCAATGGCTGGATTATTCGAACATGGCCGCGGTATGTTCAACCACGCTATTGCGGTTGAGCGCCGTGCGCCGGGGCAACGCTGGCTGATCGTAAGCGTTGCACTTGATTACATTGCCGAGGCACATTTCCCCGAGCATGTCGAAATTGCCAGTGGCATATTGCGGATCGGGAACAGCAGTTGGGACATCGCGTCCGCCGCATTTCAAGGCGGAGAATGCAAGGCGACCTGCATCACCACCGTCGTCCTAACCGACGCCAATGGCCCGACCGTAATCCCAAAGGATCTGCGCGGCGAATTTGAACGGTTGCACGTTAAGTCCGCTTAATCGGTAAAAACCCCTGCCCGTTTCTGCATTCCGGCTATGACCGCTTCAATTTGGTTGGGTTGACGAATGACGCGCGCTTGACGGACGCTTTCTGCCATTAATATCGCGTCTTCGTCCATATCGGCATATTCGTTAAAAAGTGCCTTTGCTTCGCACATTGCCTCTGGGTTGCGATCCGCAATCTCGCGGGCAATCGCCATAGCGCGGTTATGGGGGTTGTCATCCACGAATGTTGCAAAGCCTAACGTTAGCGCCTCGGCCCCTGAAAATTCGCGGTTGGTGTAGGTAAGTTCGCGCAGCATATCTTCACGCACCATGCCGCGCCACAAGGCATAGCCTCCCATATCGGGGATAAGGCCCCACTTCATCTCCATCACGGCCATCCGCGCATCTGGCGCGACCACGCGGATGTCAGCACCACTGGCAATTTGCAATCCGCCGCCAAAACACACGCCATGGACAGCCGCGATGACTGGCATTGGAAGTTTGCGCCAAAGCATCGCGACTTGCTGGAATGTGTTGGCGTTGCCATGCGTCCGGTCGGTCAGGCTGCCCATACCGCTGCTTGCACTCGCGCCGCCATTCGCCATGCTGGCCATATCAAGCCCGGCACAGAAGCTGCGCCCCTCACCCGAGAGAACCACCGCGCGCACGCCCTTCATGGATGCAAGCTCTTCACCTGCGGCGATGATCCCCTGAAACATCGCTGGATCAAGCGCGTTCATCTTGTCCGCGCGGGTAAGCCGGACGTCAGCGACGTGATTATCGATAGCAATGGAAACGCGGTCGTTCATGCAAGGCTCCTGTTCAGTGCAAATTCTACAAGTGGCAATTGGTCATTGCCAAAATACATTTTCATAGTGTCGACAAATATCGTCGGCGATCCATAGCCGCCGCGCGCGATAACCTCATCGGTGTTGGCGCGCAGACGGGCCTTAACTGCATCAGTCTGTGATTCAGCGCGCATCGCTTCGCCGTCGAGACCAATCTTGTTCGCTACAGCGATCAAAACATCGGGATCGTCGAGATTTTCCTGCGCGCCAAAATAGCTTTCAAACGCGGCCCGCGTGAAATTTGTCAGTGCTTGCTGGTCACAGTCCAACGTACACGCCATCCGCATGGCATTGATACTTTTTGCAGGATGAAACGCGCTTGGGAAATTGATTTCAATGCCCGCCAGCGCCGCCCAATCCTTCATCACGCGCCAACTATGTTTGAATTTGGGGTTATCCGCCGCTTCTCGCGCAGCATATACCGACGGATTGACCGCATTGAACACCCCGCCAACCAATATCGGCCGCAAGCGCACTGACGCACCAGTGCGTTCCATTACGCCTGCAAGATTGTGGAAAGCGATATAGGTCCATGGGCTTGAAAGATCATAGAAAAACTCGATGCGGTTGCCGCCCATATCATTCTCCGTTCGCGCGATCAGCAATAGCATCGCCGTTCATTAATTGAAGCCGAATATTCCAGACTGCGGCGCTTGGCCACAGGTTCCTGCGCTTGTCCCTGAATTTGCACCATTTGCCTTACTTATGCTTGACCATAGCCTGTCTTAATTTGACTTTAACCATAAGGCGTCACAGGGACGGTGGCGTTAAAATGCCCGATTGTTTGGGGACAGGGTCGTGGATTACACATTTGATGTTTGAAGGCGGAGAGACACGGCTATCTGGGCCTGGCTGGGATGCCTCCATTATGCTGCCTAACTCCGTCACCCCATCAATGCGGTACAGCCCCGAAACCCGCACTTCTGGGGTAAGCTGGCGTTCGCGTCTTGCGAATTTCGATCTTGTGCCGGACCTTGGCGAGGATATCGGCTCAGTCCGCTGGTTCCGCGGCCTGGCTACCTTGACTTTGTTAAGCGTTGCCGCGCTTGCACTAGCTCCAGATTATGGTCCAATCTATGGCGCGCAACCATCAATGCCGACAGCGGCCGAGTTTGAAGAAGCCCGCGCGCAAATGATCATGCCTATCGCTTACGGTAGCGACAGCGGTAAAAGAATGGCCGCCACAGACGCTGTCGTCGCGCTAGCCGGAAGCCCGGAACGGCCGCGTATCGAACTCACCGCATCCTTGGGCCGCGGTGACAGCTTCGCCCGCATGCTGCAACGCTCTGGCGTTGGCGGCGACGAGGCGGCGAACATCGTCAATATGGTGTCAGCTGTTACCACTTTGTCCGACATTGAACCTGGCACTCCCATTGATATCGTCCTTGGCCAGCGGCAGTCTAAAGACCAGGCACGACCGCTTGAATCGGTTGCGTTTCGCGCACGCTTTGACCTCAATCTTGAAATAAATCGTGAAGGCGGCAGCTTAAGACTGAACAGCAAGCCAATTAACGTCGACAACACACCGTTGCGTATTCGTGGAACGGTAGGCAGTCAGGGCATTTACCGTTCGGCACGGGCAGCGGGTGCACCAACCGCCGCTATTCAGGATTATCTGAAGGTTATTGCCGGGCGGACATCATTATCATCTATTCGCCCCACCGATGAATTCGACATCATATTGGACTACAAACGCGCCGAGACCGGCGAGGTCAAAGTGGGCAATCTGTTATATGCCGGCGTTGACCGTAATGGTAAACCTGCGATCCAGATGTTGAAATGGGCAGTAGGAGACAGCAGCCAATGGTTTGAGGCATCTGGTGTTGGCGAATCCAAAGGCGCGTTCAGTAGCCCCGTTAACGGCGGAGTAACATCAGGATTTGGTAGCAGGCGGCACCCGATCTTGGGTTATATGCGCATGCACAGTGGTCTTGATTTCAAGGCTAGCTATGGCCAACCAATCTTTGCCGTAACCGACGGCGTTGTTGCTTATGCAGGTCGCAAAGGTGGATATGGCAATTTTGTCCAGCTCAATCATGCCGGCGGCCTTGCCAGCGGCTATGGCCATATGAGCCGGATTGCCGCGCGTCCCGGCAGCAGAGTGCGGCGCGGGCAAATCATTGGCTATGTGGGGTCGACTGGCCTGTCGACTGGTCCGCATTTGCATTATGAACTGTATCGCAATGGGCGGGCTATAAACCCGATGTCAGTCAAATTCACACAACGTGCGCAGCTTTCGGGCAGCGACCTCGCGCGGTTTAAGGGTAACTTGCAGCGTTTGAAATCGGTGAAGGCAGGCGCAGCACTGACACCGTTGCAGACTGCGCCAAAGAAAGACGAAGCGCCCAAGCGGGAAATCGATCGGCTAACGCTTCGGGATGGCCGCTTGCCGACCGGCGGATAAGGCGTTGAGGATATTTACCATCGACGCTAAGTGGAGTGGATGAGCGATATATCTTCTTTTCCAAACAGCCGCCTGCGCCGCACCCGCAAAACTGGCTGGAGCCGATCGATGGTCCGCGAGACCATGCTTTCTCCTGCCGATCTCATCTGGCCATTATTTGTGACCGAGGGGCAGGCCGTTGAAGATCCGATTGCGACGCTTCCGGGTGTTTCGCGTTGGTCAGTTGACCAGATTGTAATGCGTGCTGCCGAAGCCATTGAATTGGGCATACCCTGCATCGCATTGTTCCCAAATACCCAGGCTGAGCGGCGCAGCGGGGATGGTGCCGAGGCGTCTAATCCCGATAACCTCATGTGCCGCGCCATTCGTGCGATCAAGGAAGCGCATGGCGACCAGATTGGCGTCCTTACCGATGTCGCGCTTGACCCGTATACCACCCATGGACAAGACGGTTTGATCGATGATGACGGCTATGTTGTGAACGATGAAACCGTCGCGGTGCTCGTCGACCAAGCGATCAATCAGGCCAATGCAGGCGCTGACATCATTGCGCCAAGCGACATGATGGATGGACGTGTGGGCGCCATTCGCAGGGCGCTTGAAATGAACGGGCACCATAATGTCCAGATCATGTCCTACGCTGCCAAATATGCCAGCGCCTTTTACGGCCCGTTCCGCGATGCGGTGGGATCACGCGGCCTGCTAAAGGGTAACAAGAAATGTTACCAAATGGATCCGGCAAACACCGATGAAGCCATGCGTGAGGTGGCAATGGACATTGCCGAAGGCGCAGACAGTGTCATGGTGAAACCCGGCCTGCCATATCTAGATATCGTTCGCCGCGTGCGTGAACGCTTCGATGTGCCTGTGTTCGCGTATCAAGTGTCCGGCGAATATGCGATGGTCGAGGCCGCTGCCGCAGTGGGTGCTGGCGACCGCGATGCACTTGTGCTCGAAACGCTCATGGCTTTCAAGCGTGCTGGGTGTTCAGGAATTCTAACCTATCACGCGGCATTGGCGGCGCGTTTGCTTAAAGGGTAACGCGTAAACGCAACCGTCCTCCGCACTTTAAGCTATGGAAAAACAAATGACCAATCCCCGCGCAGATGTCAGCATCATCACGTTGAATGGCAAAAGTCCCCAAATTCACGATAGTGCCTTCATCGCGCCGGGTTGCCGAATTATCGGTGATGTTACCATCGGCGCAGAGGCCAGCATTTGGTACAATTGCGTCATCCGTGCGGAGGTAAACCGTGTGGTTATTGGCGCGCGAACAAATATTCAGGACGGCAGCAGCATCCACTGCGACGGCCCCATGCCGGGGGTTGAGGACGGCTTTCCAACCATCATCGGCGATGATGTGCTGGTTGGGCATAATGTTATGCTGCACGGTTGTATTTTGCATGACCGTGCCTTTGTCGGCCTATCCGCGACCGTGATGAACGGCGCAGTGATTGAAGGCGATGCAATGCTGGCCGCTGGCGCGATGCTAACACAAGGCAAGAGGATCGAAACGCGGCAATTATGGGCAGGGTCGCCTGCGCGCTTTGTCCGCGAACTTGACGACGCCGCCATCATGGGGATGCGGGTTGGCGTTGCGCATTATGTCCTCAACGCCAGGGCCCACGCCGCTGCCATCTCCGAAGCTTAAAACTGCGCGCGAATTGTCAAGCGGCCGTTGATCGGCGCGCCCGTTGAGATATTGTTATTGTTGTGCGCGTCCGAATAATAATTGGCGTCAAACAGGTTTTCGATGTTCATCTGCAACTGCACCGTGTCGCTTACGTCATAAAATAATGCGGCATCAATCCGCGTGAATGCAGGTAGCTTAGTCGTGTTCGCGGTCGTCCTTATGGCGGCAAACTGGCTCGATTGATGGATGATCCCAAGACCGACCGCAAAGTTGGAATGGAGGTCATAGCGGTTCCATAGGCTCGCCTGTTGTTTGGGTACTTGCCCCAAACGCACGCTGTCATTGCCCACCAATTGCGCATCTTGATAGCTGTAGCCGCCATGTACTTGCCAATGGGACGTAATCTTACCCGTCGCTGCCAGTTCAACGCCTTGCGTCCGGGTTTTGCCGATATTGATGCTCGCCAACGGATTGAGTGGGTCAGGCGTAGTGGCGTTGCTGCGTTCCAGCTGAAAGACCGCAAGCGTAAGGTTCAAATTCGGCTGCGCATCCCATTTTGCGCCCACTTCATAGTTCGTGAATTTCTCCGGCGCGAGGTTTTCCTGCGAAACCGTCAGCGCCAAAAACTGGTCGCCTGAACGTGGCAGGAAAGACTGGCTGAAGCTGCTGTAAAGCGAGATATTTTCCTGTGGCTTAAAGATGACACCAAGCCGTGGGCTTACCTTTTCATCCTTTCGCGCAAAGGGCCGGTCGATTGCGGGAAGCAAATCCGAACCGTTGATGTCGAAACTATCATAGCGAAGGCCAGCGACAAAATCGATATGGTCGCCAAGGCTGATCTGGTCCTGAACATAGACTGAGGAGAAGGTGACATCTGACACAGTGTCACGAGTCAGCATGTTGAAAGCAACGGTCGGGAATACCGGATTGGCAAGGTTCAGCGTGCTGCTGGAAAGTACCCCATTGAAACGGCGGTTCGCGGATTGCTGGTCACCATATTCGGCGCCGATGAGGATTTTATGTGCCAATGGACCGGTTTCAACATCCCAGACAAGATTAGCCTGCGCGATGAAATTTTCCCGTTGTGTCGGGTCGCTGTACGCGGCCAAGGCGACGGTGCCATTCTGGGCACTGGCAGCACCATTTGCATAGACGTTCATATAAGTCTTGTCATAGTCGCCATACAACATCGTACCGCTGAAGGTAAGGTTAGCCGCCAATTGGCCATCAAGCCGAAGCTTCGCAATTTGCGCCTCAAATCGGGTACGGTTAACGCCGGGCGTTCCAAAAAACTGGTCACGATAGCCAGAAATGGGGCGGTTCGGCTGACCTGCCGCAGTCGCGATGGACGGGATGCCTCGGTCTGTTGTGCGGTCGTCATTCACATATTCAAAGGAGAACCCGAGCTTCCAAGCATCGTTGAGGTTAAAAGCGATATAGGGATTCCATGCATAGCGTTCTCCGCCAAAATAATCGCGGTGGCTGTCGAGACTTTCGTAGACCGCATTGATCCGCACTGCTGCGGCCCCACTTAAAGGCGTGTTCAAATCTACTGACGCATCATATGCCCCAAAACTGTTGATGCTGGCTGGCCCGGCATAAATGAAATCATCGATCACCGGAGATTTCTGAACACGGTTGATGATACCGCCGCCGCCGCCGCGACCAAAGATCAACGCATAGGGCCCTTTGAGTATCTCGACGCGCTCAATATTATATAGGCCGCGATAATATTGCACATCGTCACGTACGCCATCGAGGAAGAAATCTGCGGTGGTGTTTTGACCACGCAAGGTAATCTGGTCGCGATTGCCCTCACCCTGGCCGACGGTGGTACCGGGGACATAACGCAATATGTCGGCCAAAGAATGGTGCGCCTGATCATCCAATTGTTCACGCGTGACGACATTGATTGTCTGGGGAATGTCGATCAGCGGCGTATCAGTCTTCGTTGCCGTGACCGAGTTTGATGCAAGATAGCCATCACCCATGCCGGTAACGATGATTGTTCGGCTATCATCGGTTGCATCGACATCATAAGCAGCTTCTTCGGCAAAGACTGGTTGCGCACATAAGGATGCTGACAACACAGCGATAAGCGACGAAGACAGCCGGAACATAAAAAACCTTTTTATTGATAATAGTTCGCAAAATTGATTACTGGCACCTATTGAGAATCGTTATCATTTACAACTAAAAATTTACGTATTTTGGTTTGTTTTTGCTACAGGCAAACGTAGATGCGGTAACGATTGCGGCCTCTTAGGAAGAACTCGAAAAATGCATGCAACAATCTGGCACAATCCCGATTGCGGAACATCGCGTAAGACGCTTGCCATCCTTCAGGAAACAGACGGCGTCACAGTTAACGTCATTGAATACCGCAAACAGTCATTTGACCGCGCAACGCTGGTCAAGTTGTGCGAAGACGCGGGACTAACGCCGCGTGAAGCACTTCGGACGCGCGGTTCACCCGCGGAGGAACTGGGTATTATTGATGGCGCGTCGGCAGACCATATTCTCGACGCGATGGTAGAGCATCCCATTTTGGTCGAGCGCCCCTTTGTAAGAACCGATAAAGGTGTTCGCCTCTGCCGACCTCAGGACAAAGTGCGCGAAATATTATAAAGTGGTCTCACGACGGCGGGCCGCGGGATTGGGAATAGCCCAAGGCTGTCAGCAAAACCTATTGGCCGCCCAAAATAATAGCCCTGGATGTTCTTGCAGCCCAATTGCTGGGCCATGGCAAGTTCAGCTTCGGTTTCCACCCTGAATAAATCAGGCCGCGATTGCATAAGGTTGTATCTCACCCGAAAGATACTGGTTGCGCGCCTTGGCACGGCTCATCTTGCCTGAGCTTGTGCGGGGCAAGGTGCGTGGCGGCACCAGTTCCACAACGCAGTTCATACCCGTGACAGATCGCACCTTGTCACGGATCTGTTCGCGCAGCTTTGCGCGCTCGACTTCGTCGGTGGTGCGGCACTGCACCAACACCGCTGGCGTTTCTTCACCGCCAGGTGTTGTGACCGAGAAGGCCGCAATGTCGCCAGCCTTGAAGCCCGGCAATTGCTCCACCGCCCATTCAATGTCCTGCGGCCAATGGTTTTTGCCGTTGATGATGATCATATCCTTGGCGCGGCCAACGATGTAAATATAGCCGTTCGACAAATATCCCATGTCGCCGGTATCCAGCCAGCCATCGACCAAACACGCATCGGTCGATTCCTTGTCGCGAAAATATTCTTTCATCAACGACGGACCAGTGCACCACACTTTGCCAATGGTCTTATCGGCAAGTGGCTTGTGGTTCTCGTCGCGGATTTCGATGGTCATGTCTTTCACGGCACGTCCACAATTGACGATTGCGCGGTACCGGATCGGGCGGTCAGGCGAGCCCGGATGGCCAGTCAGTTCGGTCTCTTCGACCAGCTCAACCTGAATACCTTCGCCCGGCGGCATAATCGATACCGCCAGCGTCGTTTCGGCAAGGCCATAGCTGGGCAAGAACGATGACGCCTTGAAGCCGGCATCGCCGAAGGCATCTACAAATGCCTGCATTACGTCTGGGCGGATCATATCCGCGCCATTGCCCGCAAGCCTCCATTTTGACAGGTCAAAGCGGTCGCTCACATTGCTCTGGCTTGAAATCCGCCGCGCACAAATGTCGTAGCCGAATGTCGGCGAGTAGCTGATGACCGTCCCGTCGGCCGCGCTAATCACGTCAAGCCAGGCCAGTGGACGCCGCGCAAAATCCTCAGTCTTCATATAATCGGTCGAAACCTGATTTGCCACCGGTGATAGGAAACAACCGACGAGACCCATGTCATGATACCATGGCAGCCACGACACGCAGCGATCATTATCGGTCACTTCCATACCGTGCGAGTGTGCCGACAAATTATTCAACAACGCCTTGTGCGTCACCGCAACGCCGTGCGGGAACCGGGTCGACCCGCTGGAATATTGCAAGTAGCAAACTTCGTCGGTGTTCGCCTCGGGCAATGCGCTTTTCAGGGCAATCAAGTCGCCGAAACTTTCCCAATCAATGCCCTCCACATCGCAAGCGCGCGCTGCGTCATTTGCCATGTCGGCAAGTTCCGCAGGGAAGAAGAGGATCTTGGGATCGCAGCTTTTCAACTGCACCGACAATTGGTCGACATAGCTTTCCTTGCCGCCAAAGGAAGTCGGCAGCGGAAGCGGCACTGGCCATGCGCCAGCATAAACGCAGCCAAAGAACAGCGCAGCGAAATTTGGGCCGGTTTCGGCAACCAAGGCGACACGGTCATCCTTGCGAATGCCATGGCTGATAAGGCGATAGGCCATTTTGAGGGCGTCTTCACGCATTTCGCTGTAGGCATAAGGCTGCGATAGCTGACCACGCATGTCGTGGAAGTTCAGCCCGCGCTTACCTAAAGCGGCGTAATCAAGCGCCGCACCCAAGGTGGCAAAGTCGGAAAACCGGCGCGGCAAGCTGTCCTGCGTTGGCGTGGGTGCGAGTTCGCTCATAAATTTTCCCATAGCATGTTCGGGTGACCACCCGAGATGTCTCTATTAGCGTGTCTTAATAGCTAAGGATAGCAGTTCAAATTTCGACCCGACTGTGGCAAGAATAGGGCGTGAACCGTCCGCGCCCTGCAAAAAAGCCCGCTCCACCGTTAAATGAGGAACGGATGCGCCAGTTGGCGCTGTTTTATGTTGGAAAATATGCGACCACGCAGGCGAAATTATCCGGCTATCTGGCGCGTAAGACCCGCGAGCGGGGGTGGGATGATGAACGCCCAGCGGATATCGCAGCTTTGACCGAACAATTCGCTGCACTTGGTTATATAAACGACGCCCAATTTGCGGAGGCGCGCAGTCGGTCCTTCGTCCGCAGGGGCTTTGGCGAACGACGCCTTAACGAGGATTTGCGTGCCAGCGGCATCGGCAACGCAGATGCCATTGCGGCCAAAGCGCATATGGAAGAAAGCATTTTCAGCGCTGCCGAAAACTTTGCGCGGCGCAAGCGGCTTGGGCCTTTTGCGCAAGACGCGGCACCGCCTGAAAAGCGGCAAAAGCAGCTAAACGCCTTCTTGCGCGCTGGACATGGTTTCGATTTGGCGAAACGGTTTGTCTACGCAGAACCCGGCGATGACATCAGGGAAGATTAAGCTTAGTCATAAACACGGTCCGCTGTCGCCACTGCCTCGGAAGCGCGCAACGCGGAAATTATACGCATCAGGTGCTGGAGATCATGCACCTCAAGATCTACCTCGAACGTATGGAATTCCTCATCCCGCGCGATCATCCGCAAGTTGATGATATTGGCCTTGTGATAACCAAATATCCCTGCAATTTCGCCCAATGTACCGGGCCTGTTGTGGATAATAACACGGAGTCGGGCGGACGCGCCATCGCTACCCTGCCCCCAACTTAAATCGACCCAGTCGGCATCCATTCCGCTTGCCAGCCGTTCGCATTCGATCGTGTGGACCTCAACTGGCTGGTCCAGCAAACGTAATCCAACAATCCGATCGCCCGGGATAGGGTGGCAGCATTCGCCCAGATGATAACCCACTCCAGGGGTCAGTCCACGGATCGAAATCGCATGCTCCTGCCCCGGAAAATCTAAGGCAATGCCATTTACGTCAAACCCGGGCACCAGTGCCTCCATCAACGCGCGGTCGTTGATTTTGCCTAAGCCAATGCGACGCATCAACTCATCCTCGTCCTCCAACTTCAACCGGGTGACTGCCGCCGTCAGCGCCTTTTTACCAATTTTGCCTGGCATGCGCGCGGCCACTTCTTCATATAATTTGCGGCCAATCGCGACCAACTCGTGCCGTTCGCGATGCCGGACATGGCGGCGGATGGCGGCGCGCGCCTTGCCCGTGGTCACAAAATTCATCCAGGCTTGTTGTGGTTCTTGCGCCTTTGATTTTAGTATTTCGACCATGTCGCCATTGTGCAATTGCGTACGCAACGGAACATGCCGGCCGTTCACTTTCCCGCCAACGGCCTTGTCGCCTAGGTCAGTGTGCACAGCATAAGCGAAATCAACGACGGTTGATCCCTTCGGCAGCTGATGTAGAGCGCCTTTGGGTGTGAACGCAAAAATGCGGTCCTGATACATCGCCATACGCGTGTTTTCGAGCATATCCTCTGCGTCTTGACTGGTATCCAGAATCTCAATCAGGTCGCGCAACCACCCCGCTTGCCCATCGGGCTTATCCACCTGTTTATATGCCCAATGCGCGGCAAAGCCATGCTCGGAGGCGCGGTGCATCTCAGCGCTTCTGATCTGCACCTCAACGCGCATGTTTTTGGCGAACATGATGGTGGTATGAACCGATTTATAGCCATTGCGCTTGGGTGTAGAGATGAAGTCTTTGAAACGCCCGGGCACCATTTGCCACCGGCGATGAAGCACACCCAAAGCACGGTAACAATCTTCGGTCGTTTCTGTTATTACCCGAAATGCGTTGATATCGGTCAGTTGTTCAAACGCGACATGGCGTTCCTGCATCTTTTTCCAGATGGAATAGGGATGTTTCTCACGCCCCGAAATTTTGATTTTCAGCCCAGCTTGCTCCATTTCCCAAGCGATGGTCTGGTTGATCTGGTCAATTTCGACATCGGCCTTATCGCGAATTTGCTTTAGGCGCCCTGTGATCGTCTGATACGCCTCGGGCTCCAACTGTTCAAACGCGAGCAACTGCATCTCGCGCATATATTCATACATGCCAATCCGCTCGGCCAGCGGCGCATAGATATCCATGGTTTCTTTGGCGATACGACTGCGCTTTTCGGGGCTTTTGATGAAGTGCAGCGTCCGCATATTATGCAGGCGGTCAGCAAGCTTGACCAAAAGCACGCGGATATCATCGGAAATCGCGAGCAAAAACTTGCGCAGATTTTCTGCTGCACGCTCGTCCTCGGTCTGGGCTTCAATTCTCGACAGCTTAGTGACGCCATCAACCAAGCGCGCCACTTCAGGGCCAAAGCGGCTTTCGATGTCTTCGATCGAGGTCAGCGTATCTTCCACCGTGTCATGCAGCAACGCCGTGATTATCGTGTCCTCATCCATTTTGAGGTCAGTCATCAGGCCAGCGACCTCTACGGGATGGCTGAAATAGGGATCACCCGACGCACGTTTTTGCGCCCCATGCATCTGAACCGTGAAGACATACGCCCGGTTCAGCCGATCTTCATCGACGTCAGGCGTATAAGCCCGCACCCGTTCAACCAGTTCATATTGCCGCATCATCAGCCCAAGTTGGGTCTTTTACGCTGCGATGCAACCGTAAAGTTAATCCACACGCATTCGTACTCAGTTAGGCCCAGAAAAAGAACCGGTAAAAGCGGTAATGGATGTGACAAAGGCAGGCACCGCTGGACCAATGAGAAACAGAGGCTTAACAAAAATGCGCCGGAAGGGTGTTCCCTCCGGCGCAGTCTGGTTCGGCCCCAGAACCTGCACAAAACATGCCGCCTTGGGATAACAGAGAGAGTGGAGCCGAAAAGATCGGTTAACGCTTTATTTCTTTACGTTGTCTCCGTTGCATGCCGCAACTTCATCGGCTGTGAACACGCGTTCACCAGCTGTGAAAGCTACAACCGCGCCGAACTTGCGAGCAATGCTGACGCACATATTCTTGGGCGCGGTCGACGCCATCGGCGCACGGCAGTTGGTGCCTTCGCACGTTACAAAAACGCTACGCAGTAATTCAGGCTTTGCAGCGGTAGGCTGGGCCAGTTCAATTTTATAGTAGCTACCGTTGGTCGCGGCATGTGCCTGCGGCGCGACGAAAACAAGCGCTGCGCTCAAGGCAGAGGCAGCAGCAAGGGCGCCCAAACGAGCGGAGAAATGGGAGAGGGTCATCATGTTTTCCTTTAGCTTTGCTAACATTCCAAAAGGCAGACGGGAATTTTTGATCCTTCGCCTGCGATTTGCGCTTCTGAAATTCAGTTGCGAAACACTACTTAGTATTTTAAGTTTCTATTTGCAACTTAAAATACGTATTCGGTTGATTATTTCTGATGACGGTCCCAATCTGCGGCAAAGAGGATATGACATGGTTGAATTGCGCGAACCGTTACAGCAGCTCGCAGAATGCGGTCTTCCGACTGCGCTGGAGGCGATGGGGGAACGTTGGTCGTTCATGATCCTGCGCGCGGCCTTTAACGGTGTGCGCCATTTTGAGGAGTTCCTCTCCGAAATCAGTATCGCGCGCAATATATTGGCCAATCGTCTCACCCGCCTGACGGAAAGCGGTATATTGCACCGTACCCCCTGCCCCGATGACCGGCGTAAGGTTGAGTATCGCCTAACGGATAAGGGGCTGGACCTGCTGCCCACCATGATTGCTTTGCGCCAATGGGGCGAAAAATGGGGTACGGGCGTTTTGTCCAATCCCGTTTTGGTCGACGACCGTGACCGCCAGCCAATATTGCCAGTTACCATCCGCAGCCATGATGAAAGGGTGCTTGGTTATATGGATCTAAGCTGGATGAACTCAGTGGACATCGCGCCTATCAGAGCGGATGCAAACGACGATATGGGCGACCGCGTCAGGAAACTGAGCGCAATTTAATGTGCGCTACTGACACATAGTAAAGCAGCCGTTGAATTTTTGTTGCGAATCTGTTACACTCCGCATCTACAGGCCAAGAAAGGCCGATGACTGTGTACCTAAACCGGGTTGATACAGGTTCATGACGCAAGGGGCGAACAGGAAAGTCTTAGGGACAACATTTTGTTGTCCAAAAAGCTCTTCTCCCGAATATTCAGAAAGGTCGTAATATGACGTCCAACGCGGCGATGTTTGATGTAGGCGATTATGTGGTGTATCCCAAGCACGGGGTCGGACGCGTAATCGAACTTCAGGATTCCGAAATCGCAGGGATGCAGCTTCAGCTTTATGTCCTGCGTTTTGAAAAAGAAAAAATGACGCTTCGCGTGCCGTTTAACAAAGCCGAAGGCGTTGGCATGCGTAAACTGTCGAGCGATAAGACGCTCAAGGAAGCTATGCACACATTGACGGGCAAACCCAAGGTTAAGCGCACCATGTGGTCCCGCCGTGCGCAGGAATATGAAGCAAAGATAAACTCTGGCGATTTGGTATCTATTGCCGAAGTAACGCGCGATCTATTCCGTCCTGACGATCAGCCAGAGCAAAGCTATTCCGAGCGGCAAATTTTCGAAGCCGCATCAAGCCGTTTGGCTCGCGAGCTCGCCGCCATGGAAAAGACCGATGAAAAAGCGGCACTCCAGAAAATTCTCGTCATCTTGAATGAGGCGGCACCGCAATATTACGAAAAAGCGGAATAAGGCTTCCTTAAAAAAATCTGAAGGGCGCTGGCAACGGCGCCCTTTTTTCGGCACAGCCATGCCGCGAAACGCCCAGCCTGACATACAGCTATCGTCGGTGGTAAGGAAATTTATGGCCAAAGTAATCATCTGGTATGACGGGGCATGCCCCCTGTGCATTCGCGAGATTGCATTGATGCGTCGGCTTGATCAGCGCTGTGCCATCGACTTTCTGGATATAGCACCCACCGATGCGATTTGTCCGCTTGACCGTCAATTGATGCTTGCCCGTTTTCATGCCAGCGAAGATGGAGTCATCCTATCCGGTGCAGCCGCCTTCGCAGCAATGTGGCGAGCCATACCATTGCTGAAACCACTTGGCTTAATTGCACGCAATGCCTTCGTTCTTGGACTTCTCGAACGGCTCTATAACCGCTTCCTCATGATCAGGCCGCGCCTGCAAAAATTACTGGATTGAACATGATCCCCGAAAGCTTCCCCGCGACGCGCACTGCTGCGCTGGCTCGCCTCACGCACTTCGCGCCGCGCGCAGGTCAGGCTTATGCGTCCGGCCGCAATACGGACCCCGGGCCAGACCAAGCGGGCGCCGTTTCGAAGCTGTCGCCGTATTTGCGCTATCGCCTGATAACTGAGCAAGACGTCATTGGCGCGACATTGGGACGAAACAGCCTTCCGGCTGCCGAGAAATATGTGCAGGAAGTATTGTGGCGCACATATTGGAAGGGCTGGCTTGAGATGCGCCCGTCGGTGTGGACGCAATTCCAACAAGAGCGCGGCCACCAACGCGACAGCTTTCCCAACGCCCGCGCTGTCCGCAGCGCAGAAGCTGGCGAAACAGGTATCGAAGGCTTTGACGATTGGGCGCGCGAATTGGTCGAGACCGGCTATTTACATAACCACGCAAGAATGTGGTTTGCATCAATCTGGATCTTCACCCTGCGCCTGCCATGGGCCTTGGGCGCGGACTTCTTCCTGCGGCATTTGGTGGATGCAGATGCGGCAAGCAACACCTTATCATGGCGCTGGGTGGCTGGCTTGCAAACGGCTGGCAAGACGTACCTTGCGACTTCGGAAAACATCGCCCGCTTTACGAATGGCCGATTTGCACCAAAGGGCTTGGCAATCACAGCAACGATGCCTGCTGACATGGCTTCACCGGAGCTTCGGCCCTTGCCGCAAGCCACATTTTTCGACGCACATAAGCCTGCATATCTGCTAGTGACGCCGGAGGATTTGCACCCTGAGTCTGTCTTTGGCGTATCTACCAAAATCAACAGCACCGGCGTTTTACACGACCCTGAAACCCTGTGGGGCAATAATGCCAGAGCCTTTGTCGAGGCCGCGACCGAAGACGCTGTTGAACGCGTTGGCAAAGCGTTCAAATGCCCAACAACGGTGCTCTGTAACTTCGATACGGCGGCCCTGATTGCACAAGCACGCGCGGCAGGGGCAGAGCAAATAATCACACCTTACGCCCCAATCGGCCCAGTGGCCGATGCGCTGACCCGTATCGCTCCAATATTGGCCGCCGAAGGCGTTCCGTTGGTTCAAATCCGACGCGCTTGGGACGAAAACTTCTGGCCACATGCAACGAAAGGCTTCTTCCCTTTCAAAGAACATATTCCCAAAATTCTTAAAGACATGGGCCTTTCGCGATAGGCTGCAGATATCTGTTGCGTGAAAAACGCGCGGGCGTATTGTTCGGACAATGTCAATTCCTTCTAAACCAAGGCAACCCTAAAGCATGAGCAATTGGTGGGACCGGAACGTAGTTCCGCGCTTAATCGGTTGCGCATGTACGCAACCTGCGGTGATGCATGACCGAGCCAAGGTGGTGCCGTTCGCTTCCGGCGATGTTCTGGAGCTGGGCTGCGGCGCGCCTAATCTCGATTTTTATAACCGTAACAATGTGCGTTCGCTGTCCGGCGTAGACCCATCTGCTGAATTGCTTACCCGCGCAAAACTGGCTTTGGAAAGCAAAGGGATGACAGCAAACTTCATTCCCGGCATCGCAGAAGCGCTTCCTTTCGCAAACAACAGCTTCGACTGCGTGGTCACAACCTTCACGCTGTGTTCGGTGCAGGACCCTCACGCCGCGCTGTCGGAGGCGAAGCGTGTGCTTAAGCCGGGTGGTCGATTGCTGTTCGTTGAACATGGTCGTGCACCCGATACTGATGCCGCTACTTGGCAGAGACGGCTTGAGCCCGTTTGGAAGCGGATTGCCGGCGGTTGTCATTTGACCCGGCCCGTAACGCAGGCCATATCTGACGCTGGTTTTGTGTGTAATGCACCGCAGGGACATTATATGAAAAGGACACCGAAATGGCTCGGCTGGGTGGAATGGGGCGAGGCAAGGTTGGCGGACTAAGCGGTGCTTTATGTCTGGCCGCGGCTTTGGCCGCAGCAGGCCCCGCGTCTGCTGAAGAACGCAAAATGCTCGTTGGCAGCTTTGAAGATATTCAGGTATTTGGTGACATTAACGTCGAGATTTTAACGGGGAAGTAACCCACCGCTCAGGCGATAGGTGAAAAGCGCTTGCTTGATGGGTTAAAACTGGAGCGGGTCGGCATGACGCTGCGGGTGCGCCTTCAAGGCGCCTTAAACGACGCCAAGGGAGCCCCGATGACCGGACCCATTACCGTGCAGCTAACAACCCAAAGCATGAAAAGCATATCCATAGCCGGCAATGGCACATTGAAGATATCAAATGTCGCTCAATCAGATGCGGTTCGCATGCTTGTTGCAGGCAACGGCTCAATCGCTGTTGAAAAACTGATTACCGATAAATTTTCGGCGAATATTGCCGGCAATGGGCACATAGACATTAAAAGCGGCAATGTTCGGGATGGAAAAGTGTTGCTTGATGGCGCGGGTCGGTTTGATGCGCCGAACGTCAAAATGCGTACTCTTCGTCTTGAGCATAACGGAAATGCCACATCCAACGTCCAAGCCATGGAAGAAGCGGATATATTTAATCGCGGTTCAGGCAACATTACGGTTGGCGGAAGTGGAAGCTGTTTTATTAAGCAAGCAGGAAGCGCCGCAATTAATTGTACCCGAATTGAAAAAGGATCACGTAAATGAAGTTCAGCCAATTCAGCCGCCGCAGTGTCTGCGCAATTGCATTATCGCTTACCGCATGCACAATGCCCGCCAATGGTGGAAGTGAGGTTGCTGGCTGCACCCCAGGCGCAGCTGCCGGTCAGTCAGCCGCCGGGATAGAACAGGTAACTTTGTGCATTTCCAGCGCCAAAACGACTCGCGCCTTCAATGTTGAGGTCGCCGAAACCTCGGCGCAGCAAGCCAAAGGGTTGATGTTCCGAACCGAGCTTGCCGACAATGCAGGGATGATCTTTCCTTTCCCCGAGCCGCGCATCGCCAGTTTCTGGATGAAAAACACCGTCATCCCCTTGGACATCATCTTCATCCGCGCAAACGGCACGATTGAGAGTATCGCGGATAACACCATCCCATATTCAACTATACCTGTAGAAGCGGGTGAACCGGTAGTTGCCGTGCTGGAATTGCGTGGCGGTCTTGCGGCTGAATTGGGCATAGCCGCGGGCGACACCGTGAAATGGGCCGCCAAATAGGGACAAATAAGGATTGCGCGGCAGCGTGCTTGCCCCTAATCGCGAAGCCATGGGAATACTCGGTAAAATCTTCACGTGGTGGGACGGCGCTACGATCGGCACGGCAATCTATAGCTGGCGTAAAGGCAAGGCTGTGGGCACCGACACCGAAGGCAACAAATATTATCAATCATCCGACGGCAATCGCCGCTGGGTAATTTATAATGGTCCCAATGACGCCAGCCGCGTTTCACCTGATTGGCATGGTTGGCTCCATGGCACGCATGATGGTGATCCGGAGAGTTACCTCCCGCCGCATCGCGGTTATGAAACTGCGGCTGTTCCCAATCTGACAGGGACTGAAGGGGCATATCGCCCCGCAGGATCGATTGAGCGCGGCGGCCACCGCGCGCGCGCAACTGGCGATTATGAGGCGTGGAGTCCCGACGCATTATGATCCGCATGCGCGGTCTATTTGTTCTGCCGTTGCTGGCGACGCTGGTCGCGTGTGGATCTTCTACGGATGCGCTGGAGGCGCCGGCACAGTCGGGAAAGGCACAGGCTACAAATGATAAAATTGCTACCGCAACTGGCGGATCCATTGGGACGCCGATGGCTGAACGCGTTGCAGTTCTCGGCCTTTTGAACAAGCGGAACGGTCAGACCCGCGATATCGAGCTAAAGCCCGGTGAAGCTATTCGGTTTGACAAGGTTGTTGTCAGACTTCGCGCTTGCGAAAAAACAGCACCATGGGAAACCTATCCCGACGAAGGTGCATTTGTTCAACTCCTCGTCAACGAACGCCCTCCTGGCACTACCGAGGCAGAGAGATGGCGTAATGTTTTCTCCGGCTGGTTATTTAAAGAAAATCCCGCTGCTAATGTTGTCGAACATCCGATTTACGATGTCTGGGTTAAGGCTTGCAAAATGAATTTCCCCGGCGAAGAAGCGCCTGTCGAGGAGAAATCATCGGATACGGGGACCCCAGAGCCCAAAGCGCCATCAAGTGCGCCCCAATTGCCGACCGAACCGGGGACTAGGGCACCTGACGAAGCAACCCCGGCAGCGATCTGAACTGACTTTGTAAGCGCGGCTTCGAGTAGCTTTAGATACGCGCCTTGAGTCATCTCAATCGCCCCTAAACCCTCCAAATGGTCAGTCATAAACTGGCAATCCAACAATTCAAAACCGCCAATGTTAAGCCGCGCAACCAGCCATGCCAGAGCAACCTTGGAAGCATTGGTCACCCTCGAAAACATGCTTTCGCCGAAGAACGCGCGTCCCAATACAAGTCCATAAAGCCCACCCACAAGGCGGCCTTCCGACCAACATTCAACGCTGTGCGTCCAGCCAAGGCTGTGCAGCCGGCAAAAGGCCTCTTGGATGTCCGAGTTAATCCAGGTGTCCTGCCGATCGGCCTGCGGCTCAGCACATGTGCCAATGACCTGCGCAAAGGCAGTATCGGAAGTTACAACAAACCGGTCTTGCCGAATTGTTTTGGCAAGAGACTTTGACAAGCGAAAGCCATCAAGCGGCATAACAGCGCGAAATTCCGGTTCAATCCAAAAGGTGTCGGGGTCATCCCGCGCATCGGACATCGGAAATATGCCATTGGCATACGCCTGAAGCAGCAAATCCAGATCGATGGGCAAAACATGTCCTTTCGCGTCCGAGGTAATTGCCTATCTCGAATTGCGCCGACGCATGCAATGGATTATAGTAGTCACAATTGCCCCAGCAGAGTTAGGCTCAGTGAGAGCCAACCCCGCCGGGGCGCGTCATTTCAAGCAAAGTCAGGGACCGCATATGACCCGCCGCCGCAAAATATACGAAGGCAAGGCCAAGATTCTTTACGAAGGCCCTGAACCCGGCACGTTGATCCAATATTTCAAGGATGATGCCACCGCCTTTAATGCCCAGAAAAAGGGTACGATTTCCGGTAAGGGCGTCATCAACAATCGTGTGTCAGAGCATGTATTCACCCGGCTGAGCCATATTGGCATTCCGACGCACTTCATCCGCCGCCTCAACATGCGCGAACAATTGATACGTCAGGTGGAGATTGTGCCGATTGAAGTCATTGTGCGCAATGTAGCCGCAGGAACCTTGTCCAAGCGTCTGGGCATTGAAGAGGGCACACCGCTTCCGCATACATTGCTCGAATATTGCTATAAGGACGACAGCCTAGGTGACCCGCTGGTAGCCGAAGAACATATCGCTTGCTTTGGTTGGGCAACGCAGGAGGAAATGCAGGACATTTCGTCCATGGCAATTCGCATCAACGATTTTCTGTGCGGCATGTTTGCGGCCATCGGCATTCGGCTCGTCGACTTTAAACTGGAGTTTGGACGCCTGTTCGATGGCGATTTCTCGAGGATCATTCTTGCCGACGAAATCAGCCCGGATGGCTGCCGCCTGTGGGATATTGAAACAGGAGAGAAGCTTGACAAGGATCGGTTCCGCCGTGACCTTGGCGGCGAAGCAGAAGCCTATCAAGAAGTCGCCCGTCGCCTCGGCCTGATGCCCGATGAAAGCGAAGGCGCAGTGCTTGATATGGTCAGTCACCGGCTTCGGAAAGGTAAGTAAATCAATAGTTTACACAAGACAATATTACAAAATCCAAAAATTTACGATATAATCAGTACACTAAAAACGGGCTTTCCAAAGATAGTTAAAATTTCGCTGCAGTCAGCTTAGGCTTGAATCGCTCGACCTGGCTTCTATAGGCAATTGAAACAATCAAGCGGATGGATCCAAAATGAAAACGCGCATTTTTGTAACACTAAAAAACGGTGTGCTCGATCCACAAGGCAAAGCCATCCATCATGCCATTGAAGGCCTAGGTTTTTCGGCCGTGCAAGACGTGCGCGCCGGTCGACTTATCGAAATCCAACATGAGCAGGGTCTTTCGACGTCAGACCTTGAGGCGATGTGCACCAAGTTGCTCGCCAATATGGTGATCGAAAATTTTGAAATCGAGCAGGCTTGATGCGGGCCGCAGTTATTCAGTTCCCCGGTTCCAATTGCGACCGCGACATGGTGGTGGCGATTCGCGACATCACAGGTACGGAAACGAAACTTGTATGGCATCGTACTGCCGAATTGCCTGACGGACTTGACCTCATCGCCATTCCGGGGGGTTTTTCCTATGGCGATTATCTACGCTCCGGTGCGATGGCGGCCAGATCACCTGTAATGCAAGCGGTCATAGCAGCAGCTGGACGCGGCGTGCCTGTTCTGGGTGTTTGCAATGGGTTCCAAATATTGACTGAGGCAGGACTGCTGCCCGGCGCGTTAATGCGCAATGCCGGCATACGGTTCGTCTGCCGCACCGTCGCCTTGACGGTCGAAAATAGCCAATCTGCCTTTACCCGAGGCTACACCGATGGTGAACAGGTCCGCATTCCCGTAGCACATCATGATGGCAATTATTTCGCGGATAGCGATACGCTCGACAGACTTGAAGGGGATGGTCGCGTCGCCTTCCGCTATGCCGAAAACGTCAATGGCTCCGCGCGGAACATCGCTGGCGTGCTTAACGCAGCAGGCAATGTCTTGGGTATGATGCCCCATCCCGAACGCATGACCGAAGCCGTACACGGCGGGTCAGGCGGTCGCCGCTTGTTCGAGGGGCTGGTCCGCCAGATCGCTTGATTGTGCCGAATCCAGCACTTTTTCCGGTTTTTTGCGCGGGAATAAAAAGCGACCCATTAATAGAATAATCGTGGGCCAGAACATCGTGTTGTACAGGTCATGTAATGACGCGTTTAATGTCGCTTCGCCTGGTGCTTGGCCGCGCAAGTCCGCATATTCGTTAGACAGTTCGGCCATCAAAACAATCAACCAGCACCAGACACTGTCTGGACGCCGCCGAAGCACGACTGCAGATAGGAACAATATCAACAGCGAACCATGTACATGCATCGCGTCATTCGTCAGGCCGACTGCTGCAATAAGCCATGTTTTATAGCCGATCCATCGTTCGACCAGCTGCAACAATATGTCTTGCATGCGATCCTAAACTTTAGTTTTAAAAGGCGAGAAGTTGGTTCCCTCGTCGAATATGTCGACGCCTTCTTTTCGCTTAAGCCAGCCAACAACACCATAAGTAACAGGCGTCAGCACCACTTCCCAGCCCACTTTCAACAACCAGTTTGTGAACATAACGCTGATGACCTGCTCGTTGCTCCATATACCCCCAAAGGCGAGTGGGTAAAAAATGATGCTATCAGTGCCTTGCCCTACGACAGTCGACCCAATGGTGCGCGACCACAAATGCTTTCCGGCGGTCCATATCTTCATACGCGCCATGACATAGCTGTTGATGAACTCGCCTGCCCAAAACGCGGTGATCGACGCAAAGACGATCCGCCAGACTTGACCAAACACGCTTTCATAAGCGGCCTGCCCCGGCCAACCGGGTGCGGGCGGGAGGGCAACCACAACCCAGCTCATGAATGCCATGAACAGCAATGCGGCAAAGCCAGCCCAAATAACCCTGCGCGCACGAGCGTAGCCATATACTTCAGTTAAGACGTCACCAATGACATAGCCCAAGGGAAAAAATAATATTCCGGCGCCAAATATCCATTGCTCGCCGTTCAGCGTCAGCGCCGCGGGTTTCGCGGCACCGATGATGTTGGACAGCAACAATATGGCGACAAAGGCCGCCATAACGAAATCATAATACCGAAACTGACGGCCAGTAACCGCACTTCCGCTTTCGGAGAGAATAGGGGCATCGTGCATAAATCGACATAAGCAGCTTTGCGTTCGAGCGCAAAGCCGTTATTGCACCTCGCAGCGCGCGCCCTTAGCTCAGCTGGATAGAGCGCGAGACTTCTAATCTTGAGGCCACAGGTTCGACTCCTGTAGGGCGCGCCACGCAGTCCGCGACATCACACCTTTCCAGAGACTTCTGTCGCCGAGCGCCGAAGACGGCGGAGTTCTGCGGGCCTTGGCGGCGCCTAAATTCGTGCAGAAGCCAAACTTGTCTCTGTTGTGAGACCGATTAGCCAAAAAATAGGGACCGTCTCACGGGCCCAAAAAACAGACTTCTTTTAATGTACGCTGGGTCTTAGCCGAACCCGAGGACTCGCCTCTGATCTGCCCACGCCAGCGGTAAATCAGCGGCCAGAAGTTTGCTTGGGCTAAGCTTTAATGGCTGTCGCCCTTCCACAATTGCAGTGACAATATCTGGATCTAGGCATGCCAGCTTGGCTACCTTCATCATTCGAACACGGCAACGGCCTCGTTCGGCTGCTAGAGCCGGAATCGATTTACCGAGATTAGCGGTAATCTGTTGCATGATTGCCCGGGACTCCGCGATGAGAGCGATAAGTTTCTCGTCTCGCATCTGGACACGGTCACCTGATAGCGTTGCCGGAATGACTAGTCTTAGGGCTTTCCCTCGACGCAGCCTTAAGGCCTGACGTTCGATCGTTAGATTTGTGCTCGAGGGTTGGACTGAGATGTCTGCCTTAATGACGTTGAGCAGACCGCGGTTATCTATCCGGATAATCACACGGTCGTCATGCAGGTCGACACGGTTCATCACATTCCGCAGCAATTCCTGTTTCCATGCATATTTCGCAACGCCCAGTTCAGTCGCCACTTTGCCGCATCGCGAGATCACATTGTGCAGTTGTTCACTTGTGTAGGAGCCGTGAAGCAACATGCTCTGCATCTGGCTGCCGGACGCCAGCGTCTGGGAGAGCTGGTCAACGACTATGTTCTCGATATCCCGAGCGCTGACCCGTGACGCTGTATTGTCGCCCAAAGTTTCATAGCGGTTCGCATAATAATGGAAGCGGCGATTGCCTTTCTGCGTATGGGTAAGGACCATCGCCCTGCCCTCGCCATCGTATATAAGGCCTACCAGCACACCTATGAAGGCGCGCATGATGTCCATGCACTCATATTGGGTCGCGCGATTACCGGCATTGCGGCATTCTAACAAAAAATGGGCCGCCCGGCTTTTCAGCTTACCAGGGAGGAAATTGTGTCTCGTAAAAGACACGTCATCTTTATCACCTAGTGATGGTCAATATCTGGTTAAGGCCTGCGAGTTGCTTTTCCTGCTCAGCAAGGTCCAGTTCTTCGGCCTTCCACGGCAAACGAAAAAGGTGCGTTATCCCGGATACCCTGCGATTGAATATGGACAATCCGGTTCGATTCCTTGCGGATGGTCGTCAGACCCTGTCCTTGTCCCTTGCAGGTGTAACTAACGGTAACCGAGTTCGCGCTTGTGCGGACAATATATTGCTCGCAGGCGACACCGCTATGCTGGATTTGAATTAAGGCGCCGGGATTTCCAAGACAAATTTTGGTAAGTGGCTGATCGCCGCCAGTTGCGCGCAATTGCCAGTTTCCGCGCTCTAATGTATCAAGCAGCGCCAAATCATCATTTGGAGAGACGGCAAAAGCGGCACCTGCCGCCAACGGTAAAAACAGGCTAATAGGATAATATCGAAGTTGCATAATCTTACGTCCGTAAACCAGTCCGTTTCAGCGAAAAAATCTATAGTTTGCGGTTTCGTTACCATAAATTTTTGCATTTTGCACGGCAGATTATGCTCTTCGAACGACAGTTGGCGCTCACTGTTCTGCGGTGCGCCAGTTAATTGTTGAAACTGGCAAGGCTGATCGGAAACCGGCGCGAGCAAAATTGGCAATCAACGACAATATCGCCGTCGTCATCGGCCATTTCGGCACGGCCTTCTGCGGGAAACTTCGCAATTACATCGCGGATGTGCACCGGGTCGCACCGGCACCCCTTCGACAACCGATCGCCTTGTTCAATGCGCACTTCTTGTTCTTCGTGAAAAAGCCGCCAGACGATTTCCTCAAGCGAAAGCGCAGGGTTAGCTAACTCAGCAGCAGCGATGGTTGAGGACATTACCTCAATATGCGCCCACTCCGGATGGTCGAGCCGCACGTGGAGCCGTTCACGGCCTTCTTCGCCCTCTGGCAAATGCTGCACCAACAGACCACCAGCAACGCAGCGGCCATCAACACGGTCCACCGCCACGCGAATAAAGGTTGGGATTTGTTCGGACTGCATGAAATAATTTTGCGCCGCATCGGCCAGCGCTTCGCCCTCAAGCGGGACAATGCCCTGATAGCGGCCACCGCCTTCGCTGGCCGGCTTCATACGGTCAAAGGTAATCGCAAGATAACCTTGCCCGAATACACCAAACAGCGTTGCATCCCGCGGCAAGGCCGCAGCAGTCGCTGCATCAAACTGCGCATAGCCGCGCAACGCACCGTCTTTATAGTCGCACGCCAGAAGGCGGATCGCACCCTTTTCAGTTTGTGTTTGCAGCGTAAGCTGGCTGCCCTTTTCCTTCAACGAAGATCCCAACAAGGCGGTCAAAACCAATGCCTCTGCCAAGATGCGTTCAATCACGGGGGGGTAGGCGTGGGCCGCCAAAATTTCGGCAAGGACATCGTCAAGCCGAACCAGACGCCCGCGCGCATCGCGCGTGGGTATGGAAAAGCGCAATGGCTGATTGGACAATGTTTCGGATTGTTCCGCCATTACAACTTCCCAAGGCACCATAATAAAATCGATTTTTGCGCATGAAGACGGTTTTCTGCTTCGTCCCAGATAAGCGACTGCGGCCCGTCAATCACCGCGTCGGTCACTTCTTCACCACGATGCGCAGGCAAACAGTGCAGGAACACTGCATCTGCTTTTGCCGTGGCCATAAGGCGTTCGTTCACCTGATAGGGCATCATTGCCGCCATCTTGTTATGGGCATGATCCTGCCCCATCGACACCCAGGTGTCGGTCACAACAACGTCTGCGCCCGCCACTGCTTCGCGTGCATCGCGGGTCAGGGTTATGTTCGCGCCAGCGGCCTTTGCAATCTCGATAAAGTTGCTGTCACTTTCATAGCCTTCTGGGACGGCTATGCGAAGGTTGAACTTAAACAACCCTGCTGCCTCAACTACCGAATTCAGCACATTATTACCATCACCAAGCCATGCAAGCTCAAGACCGGGCAAAGTTTTTCGATGCTCCATTACGGTCAGAAGATCGGCAACGATCTGGCAGGGATGCGACAGATCAGTCAGGCCGTTGATGACGGGCACGCTGGCGTAATGTGCCAGTTCTGAAACCTTGTCATGGTCATCGGTGCGGATCATGATGGCATCGACATAGCGTGACAGCACGCGGGCTGTGTCGGCAATAGTCTCACCGCGACCAAGCTGCATCTGTCCAGACGCCATGAATATGCTGTCGCCACCCAATTGCTTCATCGCCATTTCAAAAGACGTGCGGGTGCGGGTCGAGTTTTTCTCAAACACCATCGCCAGCGTGTGCCCCGCAAGCGGCGCGTCGGCATCTGCCTGACCCTTGGGGCACCCTTGCCGCGCATTTTTCCTGTCTATGGCGTTGTTCAGCATAGCTGCAATTGCATCGCCGCCCGCGTCGCTCAAATTGAGGAAATGGCGCGTCATGCAGCTTGCGGCATTTGATAGCTAGCGGCACCGGCGGACAGCTTTTCCATAAATGTCTGGATTTCGGCGTCGCCAATATTCAACGGCGGCAGCACGCGGAACGTGTTGTCTCCCGCCGCTACCAGCAACAAACCGTGATTGTCGCGCAAATGCGCCACAAAGGCCCGCGTTTCATGCGTCATCATCACGCCGAGCATAAGCCCTTTGCCCCGAACGCCGGTAAACAGGTCGGGATAATTGCCGATGAATTGTTCAAGCGTTGAACGTAATTTTTCGCCTGTCGAACGCACTTGCGCCAAAAATTCCTCATTCGCCACGACATCCCAAACCGCCTGACAGGCCGCCATGGCGAACGGATTGCCGCCATAGGTCGATCCATGCGTACCAACGACCATGCCGCGTGCCGCCTCTTCAGTGGCAAGGCAGGCACCCACCGGAAATCCGCCACCAAGGCCCTTTGCGGTCGCCATGATGTCCGGAATAATGCCATATTGTTCATAGGCATATAGCGTGCCAGAACGTGCTACACCGCACTGAACCTCATCCAAGATCAGCATGATGCCGTGTTCATCGGCCAGGGCCCGAAGGCCTTGCATAAAGGCGTCTGATGCGGGGCGCACTCCACCCTCCCCCTGAATAGGCTCAACCAAAAACGCAGCGGTCTTTGGCCCCACGGCCGCCTTGGCGCCTTCAAGATCGTCAAAATCAACATATTTGAAGCCTTCCAGCAAAGGCAGGAAGCTCTTGTGCATCTTCTCCTGATTGCTGGCCGAAATCGTCGCCATCGTCCGGCCGTGAAAGGCGTTCTTAAAGGTGATGATCTCAAAGCGGTCACTGCCTTGGCTTTGGTGATAGGCACGGGCGGTTTTAATCGCGCACTCCACCGCCTCAGCGCCGGAATTGTTAAAGAATACCGTATCAGCAAAGGTGGTATCCACAAGCCGCTGGGCAAAGGCTTCCCCCTGCGGGCTGCCATAAAGGTTCGACACATGGATAAGCGTTGCCGCTTGGTCTTGAATCGCTTTGGTCAAATGCGGATGACCGTGACCGAGCAGGTTCACAGCGATGCCCGCTGCAAAGTCCAGCGCTCGGCTGCCGTCTTCGGAAATCAACCAAGCGCCTTCACCACGGACCGGCCGAAAACCGCAGCGCGGATAGACTGGCATCAGGGGCGTAATCGACATGGTTTTCTTCCTTCCGACCGAATAGTTGGCATATTCCAAAAGCCAAAAAGCGGCCACATGGGACCGCTTGTTTCTGCCCTATCGCTATAGGCATGCGAAAATGGCAAATCAAGTTATGCCTCAGCGTCCTTGTCGGGCTTGGCGGCGGCGATGCTGCGCCGCACATATCCGTATAAAAGCAGATGAAACCCCACCCACAGCAGGATGAATATGATAATCATTTTGGCAGCAGGGCTCATACCCGCCTCCATAACGCCGACCCTACCGCGAACAACCCCGAATTGTTACAGTAATCCGGTATCAAGCGACACATGGGGTTTGCATGCCATAATGGCCTTATTATCGGCATCACGGCCCAATTGTAAGGTTGACGATCTAGCGGGACATCGACTGGATAGTTTATAGCCTTTCGCGCAAAGTCACTCCACTGTAACAGACTTTGCAAGATTGCGTGGTTGGTCCACATCCGTGCCCTTGGCGCACGCCACATGATAAGCAAGCAACTGGACGGGCACGGCATAGACCAATGGCGCAATGAGCGGATGGACGGTCGGCATTTCGATGGTGGCGAGGCAGTCCTCGCCTGCTTTGGCAATCCCTTCGGCATCGGAGATCAAAACAACCTTGCCGCCCCGCGCCATGACTTCTTGCATGTTACTAACGGTTTTTTCGAACAACGGTCCACTTGGAGCAAGAACGATGACGGGCACCGCCTCATCGATTAACGCGATTGGCCCATGCTTCATTTCGCCTGAGGCATAACCTTCCGCATGAATGTAGCTGATTTCCTTCAGCTTTAACGCGCCTTCCATCGCCAACGGATAGTCCGGGCCACGACCAAGATAGAGCACGTCGCGCGCGGGCGCGATCAAGTGTGCCATAGCGGCAATGTCATCATCATGCGCCAGCGCGGCGTTGAGCGCTGCTGGCGCCTCAATAAGATGCCGGACAATTGCACGTTCTTCCTCAGCGCTCAACTTGCCTTTAACGAGCGCCAGATGTGCTGCCAGCGCAGCGAGAACCGCAAGTTGGCAGGTAAACGCCTTGGTCGACGCAACACCGATTTCGGGGCCCGCATGCGTGGGCAACAAAAGGTCCGCCTCGCGCGCCATGCTCGATGTCGGCACGTTGACGACAACCGCGATAGTCTGGCCGTTTTCCTTGCAATGGCGCAACGCCGCCAGCGTATCTGCGGTCTCGCCCGATTGGGATATGAATAGCGCAAGGCCGCCTTCCTCCAACACGGGGGCGCGATAACGGAATTCCGACGCAACATCGATATCGACGGGCACGCGGGCGAAGGTTTCGAACCAGTATTTTGCGACCATGCCGGCATAATAGCTGGTTCCGCAGGCAACTATGGTAATGCGCTTTACGCCCGCCAAGTCGAAATCCATCTGCGGCAAGGCAACGGTCTGTTCCAGTGGACGAATGTAGCTTGAGAGTGTTTGCGCGACCACAATGGGCTGCTCAAAAATCTCTTTCTGCATATAATGGCGGTAATTGCCCTTTTCGATCTGCGCGGCGCATACACCCGATATGGTCACTTCGCGTTCCACCGAAGTGTTGTCTTTATCGAAAATCTGCGCGCCACCGCGCGTGACGATTACCCAATCGCCTTCCTCCAGATAGGCAATCCTCTGCGTCAGTGGCGCAAGAGCGAGAGCGTCGGAACCCAGATAGGTTTCGCCATCGCCATAACCCACAACCAACGGGCTGCCCAGCCGTGCGCCGATCAGGAAATCCGGGAATTGCCGAAACGCAATCGCCAGCGCAAAGGCGCCGCGCAAGCGGGGGAGCACAACCTTCACCGCATCGGCGGGTGCATGGCCAGCCTCAACCTGTTCGGAGACAAGATGCGCAACAACCTCGGTATCGGTTTCGCTTTCAAACGTCCGGCCCCGCGCGGTCAGTTCGTCACGTAACTGCTTGAAATTTTCGATGATACCATTGTGGACCAAAGCCACTTCGCCGGAGGCATGCGGATGCGCGTTGCTCGTCGTAGGCGCGCCATGCGTCGCCCAGCGGGTGTGCGCGATGCCTATGTTACCCGCAGCGTCATCGGTTTTTAGGACGTTGACGAGATTGGCCAACTTGCCCTCCGCGCGACGACGCACCAGTTGGCCATCAAACACAGTGCAGACACCGGCACTGTCATAGCCTCGATACTCCATCCGCTTCAGCCCATCGACCAGCCGGTCCGAGACGGGTGATTTGCCAACAATTCCGATAATTCCGCACATTTATTTTGTTTCCCAATCTGCTTTGTAGGGGACCCTAATACCCGGCATCTCTGGCGGGAAATCCTTCGTATTTCGTGTAACGAGTATGCGCCCCGACACCTGCGCCGAGGCGAGGATCACGGCGTACGGGGATTTTAATGACGTGCGCTGCTGCCGCAACACAGCGGCGCGCCTAGCAATTTCCTCGTCGATTTCACTCATTGCAAAGAAGCGCAAAAATTGTTCCGTTTCGGTCGCCGCATCATCGGGAGCGCCGGACATAACTTCGATCCACGTCATCCGGCTAATCCATGCGCGGGTGACATTGCGCACCTCCGCCCATGCCGCTGGCCGATTGTGCAGCATGTCGATCACGATATTGGTATCGAAAAAGCGCTCACTCACGCCGCGCTGCGTTTCTTTTTGAGAGACGCAATTTCGCCAACGTCGGGCCACTCGGCGCGTAACTCGCGTTCATATTCGAGACCATCTACAGTTGAACCATATCGCTCCCAAAGGCCAAAATATTTTTCGAAACCTTCTTTGCGACTTTCTTCGAGATAATTGGACACTGCCTCGCGCAACACAGCCGCGCGCGACTTTCCCTCGCGCTTCGCGATTTCATCCAGCTTGCGAACATCGTCCGCCGGAACATCTACAAGAAATCTAGCCATAACGATATAGTGATTTCATATCATGATATCATGTCAATTTTGATCAAGGGCCTTTTTGTCGGCCTTCTTCTTCCGCATCGCGTCATGAAAGCGGTCTGCCCAGCCGGGCTTCACAAGCTGCTCGGCGCGGACCATGCGGAGTTCGCCGTCGGCGACGTCGCGGGATACCGCGCTGCCTGCCGCCACAATCGCATCGCGGCCAATCTTCACAGGTGCGATCAAAGCTGAATTGCTGCCGATGAACGCACCTTCGCCGATTACCGTCTGATATTTGAAATATCCGTCATAATTGCAGGTTATGGTACCAGCGCCGATGTTCGCGCCCGCGCCAATTATCGCGTCGCCCAAGTAGGTCAGATGGTTCGCCTTCGCGCCTTTACCCAGATGCGCTTTCTTGGTTTCGACGAAATTGCCGATCTTGGCCTTTTCTTCCAACACGGTTCCGGGCCGCAGCCGCGCAAAGGGGCCTACCTCACAGCCGCTGGCGATTATCGCGCCTTCAATATGGCTGTTTGCGCGGATTTTTGCATTGTCGGATATGCTGACGCCGGGGCCAAAAAAGACATTAGGTTCAATCAGGACATCGCGGCCAAGCTGCGTATCCCACGCAAACCAGACCGTTTCCGGCGCAATTAAGGTTGCACCATCATCCATGGCCTGCACCCGGCGGCGCTGCTGCCACGCCTGCTCCATCTCCGCCAATTGCGCCCGGCTATTGATGCCCGCGACGTTGTAGGGCTCGGTAATGATAGCCACGCAAATCCGCCCATCTTCGCTGGCTATGTTGACGATATCGGTGAGATAATATTCCTTCTGCGCATTGTCGTCGGTGACGCGATCCAGAAGCGAGAACAGGTCGCGTGCTTTCACTGCCATCAGGCCGGAATTGCACAGTTTCGCGGCTTTTTCCGCCTCGGTTGCGTCCTTTTGCTCGACCATTTTGATGATGCGGCCATCTTCGACGATTACGCGGCCATAGCCCGAGGAATTTTCTGGCTCGAACGCCAACACGACCACCGCGGGCGCATCAGGCGCGTTAAGCCGCGCGACCATCGCCTGCATCATTGCAGTCGGCACAAACGGAACGTCGCCATAGAGAATGAGAACATCGCCCTCAAACCCCTCCAGAGAGCCCCGTGCCTGCTGTACGGCATGCCCAGTACCAAATTGCGGTTCTTGCACTGCAAGCTCTGCTGAGCCCGCCAGAGCGGTTTCCAGTTGGCTTTTGCCGCTACCGACAACCACAACCTTTTTGGTCGGGATCAAGGCATCGACCGAAGCCATCAGGTGCATCAGCATTGGCCGGCACGCGATGGGATGCAGCACCTTGTGCAGGTCGGATTTCATTCGCGTGCCTTTGCCCGCGGCGAGGATGATGGCGGCTAATTCGGTCATGAGCATCTCCATGCCAGCAAATTGTTGCGGTTTCCAGAACTTGCAGCCAAGAGCATTGTAATTATTCCCGTTCGTGTTGATCCCGGTCGAGACAGGATGGAAAACATGTTTAATTTTAGCGTCCCGCTCTCGCTCGGCACTAATGGATTGTTAAGGAGTTTGGGTTTGGATTTTCCTTTCGACATCATCGGTTTTGATCTTGATGGCACTTTGATCGACACCAGCGGCGATTTAACGGCTGCAGTCAACCATGTGCTGGGAAGCGCAGGCAGACCGCTGCTTTCCGCCGATACTGTAAAGCAGCATATTGGCGGCGGGGCGAAGTTGATGCTGCAACAGGGGCTTGAGGCAACCGGCGGCATCCCCGATAATGATTTCAAACCACTGTATCGCCAGATGCTTAATTACTACGAAGCGAACGTCTCGGAACACAGCCGTCCGTTTGACGGCGCGCTGGCGTTGTTGGATGCGCTCGACAATATGGGTGTGCGTTACGCCGTCGTGACCAACAAATTTGAAAGCCTTGCGGTCAAATTGCTGACTGACCTGAATCTAGCGGACCGTATGGGGTGCATCTTGGGCGCGGATACTTTGGGTAAGGAAAATGCCAAGCCGTCCGGCGCACCAATCTTTGAAATGATTAAGCGCTGTGGCGGCGGACGCGCAGCTTATGTCGGTGACTCAATCTATGATGTCATGGCGGCGAAGAATGCCAGCGTGCCAAGCGTGGCCGTCAGTTTCGGGTTTTTGCATGGGCCGGTCGAGGATATGTGCGCCGATGCTGTCATTGATCATTTTGACGAATTGCTTGATTGCCTAAAGCGGATGGCATCGCATTAGATCACGCAGAGGCGGAGAGCACACACAGCCCCTGACATTTTTTGATCGCCGTTGCTTGCGCCAAATCGCTGTATCTATATGTGTGGCGATCTCACAGGAATTGCAGCAGGGTACAAAGTGAACAGTTGGTTGTCTCCCCGCATGATTGTGGCATTTGCCTTGGCACTTGTCGGTGCCATGTTCGCGGACCAAATGGCGGGCTCCGCCGAGCGCGTTCTCGTCATTCTTGTCTCAATGTTGATTGCATTGTTCATCGCCGCTGATCCGCATGATCGCGAAGATGCACCTCAGGAGAACGATAAGCCAACAGCAACGGAAACAGAAGTCCTGGCGATTAGCTCACATCCCCAGTTGCAGGCGTTTATCGATTCGTCGACCGATGCCATATTGATGGTCGAAAATGCCCGTGTAACCGCTGCTAACCAAGTTGCGTTGCGTTTGCTTGGACCAAATGTTGTTAGCCAAAATGTGCGCATGGCGTTTCGTCACGCAGGCGCGATTGAGCGGCTGACAGACCCAGATGCGCAGCATAGCGGACACCCGATTCGGCTCGTAGGCATTGGCCAGAAAAACCAATTATGGGACATGCGGATTCAAACCATGGGTCCATCACAGAAAATCGTGCACATGGCAGATCGCAGCGGAACGCAGGCCGCCGAAAAAATGCGGGTCGATTTTGTCGCCAACGCGAGCCACGAATTATTGACACCACTGGCCGCTATCAAGGGCTTTATCGAAACGCTGGATGACCCAGCGGCGGGTGACGACGTCGCCACGCGCAGCCGCTTTCTAGGCATCATGGCCACGGAGACCGATCGGATGCAGGCGCTGGTTCGAGACCTGATGTCGTTGAGCCGGATTGAGGCCGAGAAATATGATCCCCCGCAAACGCCGGTTGATTTTTCCGATGTCGTCATGGAAACCGTTGATCAGTTACGCAACAGCCAAAAGGAACGTGGCGCGGATATCATGATTGATGTGATGGCAGGTCTGCCGCCTGTCTTGGGAGACTCCGGACAATTGCGGCAGTTGGCGAGCAACATTTTGAACAATGCGCTGAAATATGGTCGCGCTGGAACGCCGGTAACGGTCTCGCTGGTGCGTTCGCGATCTGGCGCAATGATTAAACTTACGGTAGCGGATGTGGGGGACGGCATTGCCCCTGAACATTTACCGCGCCTTACCGAACGGTTTTATCGTGTGGATTCTGGAAGAAGCCGCTTGGTTGGCGGAACTGGCTTAGGCTTAAGCCTTGTCAAACATATCGTTGATCGGCATCGCGGCCATCTGGAAATCCGCAGCACAGTCGGCAAAGGCACGACCGTGTCAATATTGTTACCGGTTGCGCCAACAGGTCTGTCATAATAATGTAATACAATAGTCATTTATCGGCCATCGGGGTCGTCTAATGACCTGTCAAAGTGTTGTTTGAAATGCGCCAAATCGTTTATGGGAACCGCCAATATGTTGAAGAAATTATCGCTCATTGCCGTAAGTGCACTCGCCCTTTCGGCCTGTAATGACCAAGCCAGCACTGGCGGTGCTGCCGGTGGTTCGCGTCAGGAAATCCGGATTGTGGGTTCTTCGACGGTGTTCCCTTTCGCCAAGGCCGCATCAGAGGCATTTGCCAAGGTAGACCCAACGCGCAAATCGCCCGTACTTGAATCGACTGGTACCGGCGGTGGTATTGAGCAGTTCTGCAAGGGTGTCGGAGCAGATAAGCCGGATATCGTTAATGCCTCGCGTCGCATGAAAAAGAGCGAGTTCGATAACTGCCAGAAAAATGGCGTGAAGGACATAATCGAAGTTCAGGTTGGTATTGACGGGCTCGCGCTTGCGCAGTCCAACACCGGCACGAAATTCGCATTGTCCACCGCCGACGTGTACAAGGCGCTTGCCGCAAACCCGTTTGGCAAACCACAGACCGCTAAGCTTTGGTCCGATGTAAATCCATCGCTGCCGAAACTGCCGATTTCGGTTTACGGCCCGCCAACGACATCTGGCACACGCGATTCCTTCCATGAGCTGATCATGGAAGTCGGCTGCCAGACCGACGCCGCGACCAAGGCGCTGAAAGATAGCGACGAAGACAAGTATAAGGCGATATGCACCGAAGTGCGCAATGATGGTGCGTTCAAGGAACAGGGCGAAAACGACAATCTGATCGTGCAGAAGCTGAGCTCCAACCCGAACATGGTCGGCATCTTCGGTTATAGCTATATGGAAGAAAATGCATCGAAGGTGCATGGCATCAATATGAATGGTGTGAACCCAACAATCGGCACGATTTCAGATGGCAGCTACCCCGGCGCGCGCAAGATGTTTATTTATGTGAAGAAAGCGCATGTCGACAAAATTCCGGGTATTAAAGATTTCGTCCTCGAATTCCTGAAGGGCGGTGTCGTTGGTGGTTATCTTACAAAATTGGGCATGATTGCGTCCAGCGATGCCGATTACAAGGTGGCCAGCGATTCTGCGAACGGCCTGACCGTTATGACGGGCGCGGATTTGAAATAAAAGTGCAACAATGATGGCGTCTATGGGCCTGGATCGATTCGGTGTTTGATCCAGGCCTATGCTATTTCTGGGCGCTGGGTATGACGGGTTTCGGATCATCGGGTCCAAGGGGGCAGAGTTAAGTTTATGACTGGAACGGCATTGCTCTTCCTTGTCCTTGGTCTCGGCCTTATTGCTTGGATCGCTGGGCGTGCGCGTGCTGCCGCGTTTGTGCGTAGTGCAAAAGGTGGCCCGCGGGGCACCGTAAACAGCCTGCCTTATTATCACGGCTGGTTTGTGGCGATTTGCTCCATTGCTCCGGCGCTTGTGTTCATGTTCATCTGGCAGTCGATTTCTCCGTCATTGGTCACCAACATGGTGCTGTCGGCCCCTGCGGCCGCCGACTTGCCGCAAGACGGTTTTGCGCGCGCCGCGATCCTGTCGGAAGCGCGGGCGATTGCACAAGGTTTTCAAACCGCTGCGTTTCAGGGTGAGAGCGAAAAGCTCGTCCCGTTATACCAAGGCGCATTGGCCTATTATCAATGGATTGGCGTAGCCGCGACGTTAGTGCTGTTCTTCGCTGGCGGCGCGTTTGCATTCACCCGCATAAAGCCCGACTTTCGCGCCCGCAGCAAGGTCGAACGCATTGTCATGTTCGGATTGCTGGTTGCATCGTTGATCGCAATCCTCACGACACTCGGCATTTTTGCCTCGTTGATCTTTGAATCATGGCGTTTCTTCTCGATGGTATCTCCATTTGAGTTTCTGTTTGGCACGGAATGGAATCCCAAATCGACTGTGACCCCGGGCGCGGACAATGGTTATGGCGCGATACCTTTATTCTGGGGTACGATTTTCATTGGAGCCATTATCGCGATGGTTGTTGCCATTCCGCTCGGCTTGATGAGCGCAATCTTCTTGACCCAATATGCGTCCGCGACGGTGCGCAAATGGATGAAGCCGATCCTCGAAATTCTCGCTGGTGTGCCAACGGTGGTTTATGGATATTTTGCAGCGTTAACGGTGGCGCCTGCGGTGCGTGACTTTGCCGTCATGCTTGGCGTCAGCAATGCCGCGTCCGACAATGCCTTGGCCGCTGGCATCGTCATGGGCGTCATGATTATTCCATTGGTGTCGTCCATGTCCGATGACAGCATCGCCGCTGTGCCCAATGCCATGCGCGACGGTAGCCTTGCCATGGGCGCAACCAAGAGCGAAACTATCAAGAAAGTTTTGCTGCCCGCCGCATTACCGGGCGTTGTCGGGGGTGTATTGCTGGCCGTCAGCCGCGCGATTGGCGAAACCATGATTGTTGTGATGGCGGCGGGTTATACCGCGAACCTGACCGCGAACCCTTTTGCGACCATCACCACTGTTACCGTCCAGATTGTCGCGCTTCTGACGGGTGACCAAGATTTCGGAAGCCCGCATACGCTTGCCGCATTTGCCCTCGGGCTTGCGCTGTTCGTGACGACATTCTTCCTCAATTATGTCGCTTTACGCGCCGTAAAAAAATATCGGGAAGCATATGAGTAACGCCATCATGGAGCCAACGCCCACCGATTGGAACGGGCAAATCATGCAAAAGCGCATCGCAGGCCGCTATGCGGCCGAGCGTCGGTTTAAGGCAATGGGCTTTCTGGCTGTTGCGCTGTCGACTTTGTTCCTCGCCTTTTTGCTGTTCACAATGATGGGCCAAGGCTTGCGCGGTTTTCAGCGCACAGAGATTGCGGTTGATTTTGACTTTCCGGCGTTAACGTCTGGCGCAACGGCAGCTTCGATCAGCGGCCCGAACGCCGATGCTGCGCTCAATTCGATGGATATTCCCGGCATCGTTGAACTTGCGGTCAGTGAGCAATATGGCGAACTAAGTGAAGGCCTTTTGACAACGGGTGCTGCGGGCAATGCGCGGCAGATGCTGCTGGATAATCCCAGCCTCGTGACAGCAAAGCAGCAACTGTGGTTGCCAGTGGACTCGCGATTGGATGTTGCGTTCAAACGCGATGGGGAGCCTGCAGCCGAACAAACAGTTGCAGCGCTGGCGCAAAAAGACGCGTTGCGCACTGGCTTTAACTGGACGTTCTTGACAGGTGCAGACGCCACGGACCCATCTGCGGTAGGCATATGGGCAGCGTTCAAGGGATCGCTGATGACCATGGTGATTACCCTGATGCTTGCCTTCCCGGTCGGCATATTGGCCGCTTTGTATCTTGAGGAATATGCCGCCAAGAATAAGCTGACTGATATTATTGAGGTGTCGATCAACAATTTGGCGGCCGTGCCCTCCATCATCTTTGGTCTGCTGGGTTTGGCGGTTTTCCTGACCATGTTCGGTATGCCACGGTCGTCTGCATTGGTCGGCGGTTTGACGCTTGCGCTGATGACGATGCCGGTCATCGTCATTGCGGGCCGCAATGCTGTCAAATCCGTGCCGCCGTCGATCCGTGATGCGGCATTGGGTATTGGTGCCTCGCCTGTGCAAGTCGTGTTCCACCATGTGCTCCCGCTTGCCCTTCCGGGCATATTAACCGGCACGATTATCGGCATGGCGCGCGCTTTGGGTGAAACTGCACCATTGTTGATGATCGGCATGCGCGCCTTCATCCCGGCTGCGCCTGAAGGCTTCACCGAGGCGACAACCGCTTTGCCTGTGCAAATCTATCTTTGGTCGGACGAGGTCAATCAGGGCTTTGTCGAAAAAACCAGTGCCGCAATCATTGTGTTGCTGATATTCTTGTTGGGCATGAACGCCCTTGCCATCTATCTTCGCAACCGTTTCGAAACGCGTTGGTGACTTATGAAAACAAAGGACGGTAATGTGGGCGTAACCCCTGGAATATCCAAAATATCCACTCGCAATGTGAATGTATATTATGGCGAGAAGCAAGCCATTCACGACGTCTCGATTGACGTTGATCGGGAGAATGTGACTGCGTTTATCGGTCCATCCGGTTGCGGAAAGTCAACTTTTCTGCGGTCTTTGAACCGAATGAACGACACCGTCGCCGGGGCCCGTGTCGAAGGCCAGATATTGCTCGACGGCGAAGACATTTATGCATCTGGCATGGATGTCGTGCAATTGCGCGCGCGCGTTGGAATGGTGTTTCAAAAGCCAAATCCATTCCCGAAATCGATTTACGACAATGTCGCTTATGGTCCGCGTATCCACGGTCTGGCCAGCGGCAAGGCCGAGTTGGATCAAATCGTCGAGACGTCACTCACCCGCGCTGGATTGTGGACTGAGGTCAAGGATCGCCTGGGCGAGAGCGGAACGGCGCTTTCCGGCGGTCAGCAGCAACGCCTGTGTATTGCCCGCGCCATTGCAGTGGACCCTGAAGTGATATTGATGGATGAACCTTGCTCCGCGCTTGACCCAATCGCGACTGCGCGGATTGAGGAGTTAATTCACGACCTGCGCGGAAAATATGCTATCATCATCGTGACCCATAATATGCAACAGGCCGCGCGCGTATCGCAACGCACCGCCTTTTTCCATTTGGGCGATTTGATTGAATTTGGCCAAACGTCCGACATATTTACCAATCCACGCGAAGACCGCACCAAAGATTATATTACCGGCCGTTACGGTTAGAAAGATTACGACATGACCACTGGCACAAAGCACACAATCACGGCATTTGACGATGACATGGACGAAATCCGTGGGCTCATTGCCGAAATGGGTGCGCGGGCCGAAGCTGCGGTCATTGCGGCGATGAAGGCGTTGCGCGAGCATGATACCGACACAGCCGCAACCATCCGCGCTGATGACAAAATCATCGACACACTCGAAACCGAAGTCGAACGATTGGTGGTCCGGACCATCGCATTGCGCGCACCAATGGCGGATGATTTGCGTGAGCTAATCGCCGCGCTCAAAATGTCGGCCGTCATTGAACGCATTGGCGATTATGCCAAAAATATCGCCAAGCGCGTGCCGCAGATGAATGGCAAGATACCGTCCTCCGCGCTTGAGCAATTGGGCCGCATGGGCGAAATCGTCGTCGAAATGATCCGCATGGCGATGGACGCTTATGCCAAGCGTGACGTCGATCTGGCCTGCGCGGTCACCGTTCGCGACGATGTGGTGGATCAGCTTAACAAGGATTTATTCGTAGACTTCGTCGCTTATGTCGTCAAAAATCCCCAAAATGCGACGGAAGTTGCGCATTTGCTGTTCACCGCAAAAAACCTTGAACGGATTGGCGATCACACCACTAATGTGGCGCAAATGATTTATTTTACCGAAACGGGTGAAAACCTGCCTGACGCTTAAAGCGGAGATATATATGCCCAAGGCGCAATTGCTATTGGTTGAAGACGACAGTGCGCTTGCCGAGTTGGTACGCTGGCATTTTGAACGCGAAGAATTCGACGTCCAACACACCGGCGACGGTGAAGAGGCGCTGTTGATGGCCAAGGAGCGCACTCCTGATTTGGTATTGCTCGATTGGATGCTGGAGAATTTATCCGGCATCGAAGTATGCCGCCAATTGCGCAAGTCGGACAACACCGCCAATGTACCAATCATCATGCTAACCGCGCGTGGTGAAGAGGATGACCGGATACGTGGACTTGAAATCGGTGCTGATGATTATGTCACCAAGCCGTTTTCACCACGCGAGCTCGTTGCCCGTGCCAAGGCCGTCCTCCGCCGCGTACGCCCAGCCCTGGCTGGCGAAGCCTTGCGCTTCGGTGATGTCGAAATGGACACCGTCGCGCATAGGGTGAAACGCGGTGGTAAGCATGTGCCTTTGGGTCCGACCGAATACCGGTTGCTCAAGCATTTCCTCGAATATCCAGGCCATGTCTTTTCGCGTGAGCGCTTGCTCGATAGCGTCTGGGGCCATGATAGCGACATCGAAATCCGCACCGTTGATGTACATATCCGCCGTCTGCGCAAGGCCTTGAACGAAGGCTTTGACAGCGACATCATCCGGACGGTCCGTTCGGCGGGCTATTCATTGGACCAAGACGCCGTCTAATAGGAAATCTGGTCGAACACGCCAACGCCAAACCCAATCAGCGTTGCAGGTGCGGTGGCAAGACAGTGGGGATTCATTGCGACTTCCTACAAAATAGATCATCCATTGATGACGCGTGGAAGGCAATTTGGTGATTGTGTCTTTAGGATTAAATTCTCTTTTCGTACCAGCCTTTCCGACCCTGCTTTACGCTTGCGTCAAGTGACTGGCCATGCCAAGACGCGGGCAAATATGGCGGTTTTGTCCGTTGTGCATATTGGAGATAGACTATGACCATCAGTTTTAAAGACAAGGTTGCAATTGTAACGGGTGCAGGCGGCGGTTTGGGCAAGGCTTATGCCCTTGAACTCGCCAAGCGTGGTGCCAAAGTGGTGGTCAATGATCTGGGCGGCGCACGCGATGGTACCGGTACATCTGATGCAGCGGCGCAAGTCGTTGAGCAGATCAAATCCGCTGGTGGCGAAGCGATGGCCAATGGCGGCAGCGTAACCGAATATGAACAGATGGTCGAAATGGTAGCCAAGGCGAAAGAGGCCTTTGGCGGCGTGCACATACTGATTAACAACGCTGGTATCTTGCGTGACAAGAGCTTTGCCAAGATGGATATGCCTGACTTCAACCTCGTGCTTCAGGTGCATGTCATGGGTTCCGCCAACTGCACAAAGGCGGTTTGGGATACCATGCGTGACCAGGCTTATGGCCGCATCTTGATGACCACGTCGTCGACTGGGCTCTACGGAAACTTTGGACAAGCCAATTATGGCGCTGCCAAGCTTGGCCTTGCTGGCTTTACCAAGACGCTGCATCTTGAAGGTGCGAAGTATAATGTTCGCGTCAATTCACTCGCGCCGGTTGCTGGCACACGGATGACCGAAGACATCTTCCCAGAAGGTCTTTTCGAACAGTTTACACCTGAAAATGTCGTGCCAGCCGCGCTTTACTTGGTGAGCGAAGACGCGCCGACCAACATGATCATTGGAGCTGGCGGCGGCGGATACCACGCAGCCTATGTCACCATGACCCCCGGCGTCGCACTGCGTCAAGAAGACCGTAATGTAGAAGGTTTCGCACGAGCATGGGACAAAATCATCGATCGCACTGGTGAGACCGTTCCCCAGTCGGGTGGCGAACAATCGATCGCCGTGATGAAGGCGTTGCAAGCGCTCGGTTAAGATCCGCCAATAGCAAATCGAACAAGCCCGGTCATTGGCCGGGCTTTTTTATGCGTCGACCAATTTCATGAGCTTGCGTTCGACAGGCGCCAGCACTGGTCCAAGATCATGGCCACGCTTGAGTATTGCGCCACCCTCGCCAACCAAAGCCCACATGCCCTGACGGTTGCGCAAAGCGGGTCGTTTTTCGATGCGATATTCGGGCCGTTCGGTAGCGCGCCGGAACATGCTGAACACAGCGGCGTCTCGGCCCAGGTCAATGGCGTAATCCCGCCAGTTGCCCGCCGCAACCATCCGCCCATAAAGGTTCAGGATCTGTGTCAGTTCGCTCTTTTCGAAGCCGACCTGATTATGTCGGCTGAGCCCGGGAAAGGGCGTGATGACCGCGCTCAACTGGCCGTACTTCCTTTGGATCGGCGCGGCTTGGCTGGCGCGTCAAGGGCCGTGGCATCGCGTTCTTCCATCATCTCCGCAACCTTTTTGCGTAAAGTCTCAATCTCGCATTGCATGATCTCAAGGCTTTGGGTCGCGGGGTCAAACATCTCGCGGCAGGGCGTGCCATAGGGCATAAAGTCACGCGCATAGGTTTCTGCCTGCACCAATGTCGAACGTGCTTTTTGCCCAATCATTGTTGCGCCAGCTGGCACGTCGTCGGTTACAACGGCAGCAGCCCCGATCCGCGCCCGTTCGCCCACTGTGATTGGTCCAAGTATCTGCGCGCCCGAACCAATGATGACATTATCTAATATCGTTGGGTGCCGCTTGCCGCCCATCCCCGTTGTCGGGTTCGTGCCGCCAAGCGTGACATTTTGATACATGGTTACGTTGTCACCAATTTCCGCGGTTTCGCCAATGACGCTAAAACCATGGTCGAGGAAAAAATTGCTTCCGATTTTCGCGCCGGGGTGAATATCAATTCCGGTTATAAAACGGGCGAAATGGTTTACCAGTCGCGCCAGGAAAAACATTTGGCCTAGAAACAGCCAGTGCGCCAGGCGATGATAGCCCACCGCCCAGACGCCAGGATACAACAATATTTCCCACCGCGAACGCGGCGCTGGGTCTCGCTCTTTGATCGAGTCCAGATAATCGATGAGATTAGAAATAAACATAAATGACCCTGCTGTCCTTTGAAGGACCTGATGATTGGTTCCAAGTTAAGACTTTCGTGGGAGCTTTTCCAGCGAAGGATGTATCTTTGCTATAAATAACTATGTAAAAATCGGCAAAAGCGATTATATGACTGATATTAATTAACAAGGTCGATTTATGAGCACCTACTTGCCGACGTTGAAGCAACTGCAATATTTGGTCTCGCTGCAAGAGCATGGCCATTTCGGCAAAGCCGCAGAGGCGTGTTTCGTGACCCAGTCTACGCTTTCGGCAGGGATCCGCGAGCTTGAATCTCTGCTTGGTTTAATGCTGGTCGAACGTACACGCCGCGTTGTGCGCTTTACCCCGCTTGGTAACAAAATGGCCGCAAAGGCGCACCGCATATTGCGTGAAGCAGAAGAGCTAGCCGAAATGGCGCGCTCGGTGGGTAAGCCCTTGGCTGATGACCTGCGCATGAGCGTCATTCCAACAATCGCACCATTTCTGCTACCCAAATTATTACCCGCGCTCCGCAAGCAATATCCTGATCTCAAGCTATACTTGCGCGAAGAAGCCAGCGCCGCCGCGATTGAGGCACTCCATCACGGGCAGGTCGATTGCGTCCTCTTAGCGCTTCCTTTTGCGTCCGGCGATGTTGAAAAGGCTACGCTTTTTGAGGACCGTCTTTATGTTGCATTTCCTAAGGACGACCCGCGCGATCCGCCCGAGAGCATTACGCCCGAATTGATCGATGAAAGCCGGATGCTGCTGTTGGTTGATGGCCATTGTCTTAAGGACCATGCGCTTGCAGCCTGTAACAGGCCCGAAATGCGGGCCTTTGCGACGATGCTGGGCACTTCATTGCACACGTTGGTGCAGATGGTCGACAATGGCCTTGGCCTGACGATCATCCCGGAAATGGCTGTGAAAGCCGGCTTACTCAATGGAACTGACGTCCAAGCCCGTCCATTAAACGCCGAACATGCGTCACGCGAAATTGCTTTGGTGTGGCGAACCAACAGCCCGCGCCGCGAAGAATTTGAGTTGCTGGCAGATGCGCTTCGGGGCTTGCACGGAAACTGAAAGCTAGGCCCAGCGTTCGGAACGTGTGTCATCACTCAATTTGGCTTCCACCCATTTGGCGGTGCCATCGGCGTAATGTTCACGCTTCCAAAATGGCGCGTCAGTCTTTAGGCGATCAATGAGAAAAGCCGTGGCCTCAAGTGCCTCTGCCCGGTGCAACGACGCCGCCCCCACGACGACCACAGGATCCCCCACAGGAACAATACCGACGCGATGGGTGACGACAGCGCCGAGCAGCGACCATCGCGCTGTAGCAGCCTCTATGACCCGCGAGAGGCACGCCTCGGTCATACTGGGATAATGTTCCAACTCAATGGCAGTTACCCCGCCATCATCCCGCACAATGCCAGTGAAACTGGACAGCGCACCGCCACCTATACCTGCAAGCGTCGAGAGCTCCGCCTCAGTCGTAATCGGTGTATTACTGATGCGCACCTTTTTCATCCGCCGGTTACCGGTGGGAAAATCGCAAGCTCTTCCCCATCGACCAGCAACGCATCGGCTGTGACCATATTCTGGTCCAAGGCAAAACGCAGACGTGATAAGTCATCCAAAGCAACGGCGTGTCCTTGGGATTGCCCACGCAACCAAACCACAAAATCGCCCACCGTGCGCGCACCATAAGGAATATCACGGTCTTCCGAAGATAGCCCGATAGCTTCGCGTACGCTGGCAAAGTAAACAAGTTTCACGCGGTCAATCCATATGCTTGATGCCGACGCGCAAATAATCCCAACCGGTAATCATCGTCAGCACCGCTGCAATCCACAACAACGCCAGCGCCGCTTGCTTAAGCAATATCCAATCGGGCAGCGATCCGGCCAATATGATGCCCCCAAGCGACACGAGTTGAAATGTTGTCTTCCATTTCGCGAGCTTCGACACGGGAACTGAAATCTGCAATCCAGCAAGGAATTCGCGTAGGCCCGATACTATCATTTCACGCAGCAATATGACTAACGCCGCAATCACATGCCAGCCATCAACATCGCGGGTAAAAACGAGCATCAATATAACAGCGGCCACCATGATTTTGTCGGCAATTGGATCAAGAAAGACCCCCAGCTTGGATACCGTTCCCTGCGCCCGGGCAAGGTAGCCGTCGAAATAATCGGTAATGCCCATCAGGCAGTATAAGATGAAGGCAAACGCATAATCGAGGGGGACTGGCTGCACGCCGAATGGCTTTGTTCCTGGCCACAACAGGAAAACCAATATCGGCACGGCGAAGATACGTGACATCGTCAAGATGTTGGGCAGGCTAAACATGATTTATGTGATAGCGCCATATCATAGCAAAATCACGCAGCTATTTAACCATCTGCCTAAATGCGCTTTGCCATGTTTCAGTGGGGCGGCTAAGGCACGTGCAACGTTCGCACAGGGATCTGATACAGATATGGCCACCGTAATGTCTTTGATGAATAAGCGCAGGTTTTTGCCGCTTTTCGTCACCCAGTTTCTAAACGCCTTCAACGATAATTTTTACAAAATGGCCATGGTGATATTGGTCACGTACGAGATCTACTCAGATCCAACGCAAGAGGCTAGTTTTAACGCGATTGCAGGGGCATTGTTCATCCTGCCGTTTTTCCTTTTTTCTGCGCTGGCCGGACAATTGGCAGACACCATTGAAAAGACAAAGGTCATCCGCATGGTGAAAACGGCGGAGATTTTCATCATGCTTTTTGGTGCCGCCGGTATCTATCTGCACAATATCCCGCTGATGCTTGTCGCTTTGTTTGCGATGGGTGTGCACTCGACCTTTTTCGGGCCTATCAAATACGCAATCTTGCCGCAGCATCTGGAAAAAGACGAAGTGCTCGGCGGAACGGGTCTTGTGGAGGCTGGAACCTATCTTGCCATATTGGCTGGCTCGATTGCAGGCGGGATCATCCCGGGAAAGATTGCGGGCGTCTGCATCGTACTTGTCGCAGTCATAGGGCGAGTTACGGCCCAATCCGTTCCAGCCGCTCCACCGGAAAACGACGCGCCGACCGCCAAAATGGATTGGAACATCGTCCGCAGCAGCTGGCAGCTTGTGCGTGACACCATGCATGTCCCACATCTGTTCCTGGCAATTATAGCGATCAGCTTTTTCTGGGGTATCGGCGCAGTATTCGGATCTATTTTTCCACCCATGGTCAAGAACGCACTTGGTGGCGATAACACGGTTGCAACCTTGTTCACGGCGTTTTTCTCTATCGGAATCGCGATTGGCTCAATCGCCGTCAACCGCCTTCTAAAGGGTGCAGTATCGGCAAAATATGCTCCGGCATCGGTGATCGTGATGGGGTTGTTTGTCCTCGATCTATGGTGGACCGTAAGCCATTGGGGACCGGTCGGTGCCGAGCTCATGAATTGGCTGACATTCCTGAAGCTCGGCGCTGGAGAACGTTTAATAGTCGACCTCTTGGGCATCTCTATCGCCGGCGGGATGTTTGTGGTTCCACTCTATGCATTTTTGACCACCACGGTAGCAAAGTCGCAGACCGCGCGCACGATTGCCGCCAATAACATCGTGAATTCGGGCGCGATGGTGATCGGCGCGATTGTTTACGGCCTACTGGTAAGCGCCGGCGTCAGCATCGCCGATACTTTGTTCATGATCGCCGCGGCCTGTTTGGTGTCTGCATGGATTGCTTGGCGCCTTCACAAAGCCTGCGTTATCGCTGAGCTTCAGGTCACGCAATAAAACGCGTGAGCGCCCCAAAAAAGTCCCGAGGATGAGCATTAACAGTTAGGCTTTTCCCTTTTCTGCAAAGACTTCCATTGCGGCGCCGTGCGCCCCAAACCGACTGAAGGTGGCGGTTAGGTTATGTGTCTGTTAAGTTGCGTGGTTTAAATCAGGAGTTGTCGGATGATGGAAAGATTTGCTCAAATTCAACGCACCGGCGGACCAGAGGTTATTGAGTGGGCCGATGTGCAGCTTACCGAACCTGCGCCTGGCGAGGTCCGGATGCGCAATCTTGCGGTAGGCCTCAACTTTATCGATACCTATCATCGCAGCGGGCTTTATCCGATGGCGAAGCCGTGCGGATTGGGCATGGAGGCTGCGGGTATTATAGAAGCTGTTGGTGACGGGGTCAGCGACTGGCAAGTAGGCGACCGAGTCGCTACTTTTGGACCGACGATTGGCGCTTATTGTACGGCGCGAAACATCGCGGCCAATAGCCTGTTCGGGGTACCCGACGATATCAGCCACGAGGTGGCAGCGGCGGGTTTGCTGAAGGGATGCACTACAGAATTTTTGGTCGAACGCTGTGCCAAAGTGCAACCGCAATGGGACGTCTTGGTCCATGCCGCCGCTGGCGGCGTCGGATTATTGCTTGTCCAATGGCTTAAGCATGTTGGCGCGCGCGTAATTGGTACGGTCAGCACGGACGAAAAAGCGGCACTGGCGCGCGCGGCGGGCGCAGACCATGTGATCCTTTACGGCAAGGAAGATGTCGCACGGCAGGTGCGCGAATTGACCGGTGGCAAGGGCGTTGAGGTTTCCTTCGACGGTGTTGGACTGGAGACTTGGGAAACGTCGCTTATCGCAACAGCGCGGCGCGGCTTGATCGTCAGTTATGGCAATGCCAGCGGTCCCGTAAGCGGTGTTAATCTCGCCACGCTTGCCCAAAAGGGATCGCTTTATGTCTCGCGCCCCACCTTATTTGATTATTACCATAACCCAGCCGAACGCGCGGCAGGCGCCGAATATGTGTTCGACATGTTCCGGCAGGGAGTCATTGAGATGACCATCGGGCAACGTTATGCACTCGAAGGTGCTGCGCAGGCGCACCGCGATTTGGAAGCACGCAAGACCATTGGTTCATCGGTGCTGATTCCATCCGGTATAAAGTGACGATTCGGTCTGGTATGTCCCTGCGTAACCGCTAGATATCTAGCCTTTATAAGAAGGGAAGTTCATGGATATCAACGGCAAGACTGCATTGGTCACGGGCGGCACAGAAGGCATTGGTCTCGAAATCGCGCGCCAATTGCTGGCCAAAGGCGCTAAGGTAATTGTTTGTAGTCGCCGCGAAGACCTGCTGGAGTCTGCACGTCTGGAGGGCCTCGAGGCGATACAAGCCGACCTATCGACCGCCGATGGTTGTTCTGCGCTCGCCGCTGCATTATCAGGCCGGCCGATCGATATGCTCATCAACAATGCGGGGATGAGCGGTAACTTTGGTCCCGGTGAACCGCTGGATCTGGCGCTGACTGATCAGGCCATATTTCTTAATCTTAATGCGCCGTTGCATCTGATCGGACATTTCCTGCCGGGCTTGTTGCAACGCCCTGAAGCAGTGGTCGTTAACGTCACGTCGGGCCTTGCCATCGCCCCGCGCTCCGGTGGGCCGGTCTATTGCGCCACAAAAGCTGGCCTGCGTAGCTTTACGCAGTCACTCCGCCACAATTTGCGGGACACGAATGTCCATGTGATTGAGGCGCTTCCACCAGTGGTAGACACCGCAATGACGCGTGGCCGCGTGAACGGTAAAAAGATGTCTGCACAAGGGTGCGCGGCGGAGATCGTTGACGCCATTGCGGCCAATTCCAAGGAGGCCAATGTCGGCATGGTGAAGCTGCTTCGGCTGGTTTATTCGATATCGCCAGCGCTGACCCGGCGGATCATGATCAAATTTTAAAGGTGCGCATTGAGCAGCATTAGCGGCGTGACCGCTAATGCCTTATTGCTCGCAAGTGCCGAGAGCCATCAATGTAAGAAAATTGTGGTGGTGCCCCAGGCCCGACTCGAACGGGCACTCCTTTCAGAACAGGATTTTGAATCCAGCGCGTCTACCATTCCACCACTGGGGCACATCTTTGACAGGTGAACCCGTCGAAGCGGAGGATCCTCTAACCGAGCCTCCGCTGTGATGCAAGTGCATCCTTATTTCCTCAGCCCCCTATTTCTTCAGCTCTTTTGCCAACGTCTTGAGCGTTGCTTTGCCATAAGGGGCCTTGAACCCGCCAATGCCGGCGACATCAACCCCGGTTTGGCGGTATACCGCGCGCATATGGCTAAAGGTTTTGAAACCGTCGGCGCCATGATAATTGCCCATGCCGGATGGCCCGACTCCGCCAAAGGGCAGGTCTTCCATGGCATTATGGAAAACAACATCGTTAATAGTAACGCCACCGGAGACCGTGCGCGTTAGTACGCGCTCTTCCTCGGCTTTGTCGGAACCGAAATAATATAGCCCTAGAGGTCTGTCATGGGCGTTCACATAATCAATCGCTTCGTCCATCGATGAATAGGTCATCACTGGCAGGATTGGACCGAAGATTTCCTCCTGCATCACCTTCATATCATCGGTGACGTTGCGGACAATGGTCAATGGCATCTTGTTACCATTAGACGATTCAAAATCTTCGCCAGCGGGATTGACCTCAATCAACTCCGCGCCCTTTTCCCGCGCATCATCAAGATAGCTCTGAAGCCGCTCATAATTGCGGCCATTCACAACCGACGTGTAATCGTCGTTATGCAGCAATGTCGGATATTGCGCGGTGACGCCAGCCTTCACGGCTTCAATGATATCATCCTCCTGATCGCTAGCAACCAGCAGGTAATCCGGCGCGAGGCAAATCTGTCCGGCGTTCATCATCTTGCCCAACGCGATTCGTTCGCCTGCCTTTTTCTTGTCTGCGCTACGACCAACGATAGTCGGCGACTTGCCGCCAAGTTCGAGCGTTACAGGCACCAGATTATCCGCGGCTGCGCGCATGATATGCCGTCCAACGCCCGTCGCGCCGGTAAAGATCATATGGTCAAAGGCCAATTTCGAAAACGCCATGCCCACTTCAGCATCGCCGGTAAAAACCGCCATTTCCTCTTCAGTAAAATATTTCGGGACGACCTCTTCAAACAAGGCCGATACGCGCTCAGTAAATTCCGACGGCTTAATCATGGCCCGGTTACCAGCGGCAAGAATACCAGCCATAGGCACCATCACCATACCAACAGGGAAGTTCCAAGGCGCAACAACGCCGACAACGCCCTTTGGTTGATATACAATCTCAGCTTTTGACCCGAGCAGGCCAAGCGGAAAGGTAGGTTTGCGCTTTTCACCCTTAGCCCAGCTCTCAAAATGCTTCTTGGCATGCTTCATCGCGCTGACCGATGGCATGATGTCCGTCAGCAGTGTTTGTTCACGGCTGCGATGACCGAAATCTGCGGAAACGGCCTTTGCAAAATCCTCGGCATGGTCAATCAACATCGCAATGGCGCGGTCGATTCGGTCGCGGCGCATCGCCATTGATTCTGGCATCGCGGCGGTGAACGCAGCGCGCTGCTTTTCTAATACAGTCTGCATTTTTGCTGTCATTTTCTCTCTCCGTTTAATCAGTTGGTGAATTGCTAGCGCGAAGCGTTGCACATTGAAACCATTTTGGCGTATCGAAGTCGCGAACACGCGAAAAGCGTGACAATTAATTGGAGAGAACATGATCGAGGCAGGGAAAAAATGGACGCCACCTGCGGGTTGGCCAGTGATCACGCGCGATCAGGTCAAGGCCGCTTTGTGCGCGCCGGGTATGCCATTCGAGATGGAAACTGCCGAGATCGAAGGCGTGCCAACGCGCGTTTGGAAGAACGCTTTGCCCAATCTCGCGGTACTTGCCGAACATGCCAAGACATCTTTCGGTGAACGTGAATTCGTGGTCTATGACGATGAACGCGTGACCTATGCGGCGTGGCACCGTGCGGTTGCGACGCTGGCACAAGCGCTGCAAGACCGCGGCGTCAAAAAGGGCGACCGCGTTGCGCTTGCCATGCGCAACTTACCCGAATGGCCCGTCGCCTTTTTTGCCGGCGCGGTAATAGGCGCGATTGTCGTGCCATTAAACGCGTGGTGGACGGGCGAAGAGCTTGCCTTCGGCTTAGCCGATTCGGGCGCGGCGGTTCTAATCTGCGATGCCGAACGCTGGGACCGCATCGCGCCTCACAAAGCAGAGATGCCTGCGCTTCAACATGTGTTGGTGGCCCGCACAAACGACACTGCGATGGCCGCACCCGCAATAACTCTCGAAAGCGTGATTGGCGGACCAAAAAGCTATGCCGATTTGCCTGACCTGGCGTTGCCCGACGTCGCAATTGCGCCCGACGATGCAGTCACTATTTTTTACACCAGCGGCACAACTGGCAAACCCAAAGGCGCATTAGGGTCGCATCGCAATTTGCTCACCAATGGCCTTTCCAGCGCCTATTCAGGCGCCGCGACAGTGCTGCGTCGAGGTGATGCTTTGCCTGAGCCAAGCATTCGGGCTTCATTGCTTGTTATCCCGATGTTCCACGTCACGGCTTGCTCCGCATCGATGATGCCTACGATCCAAGCGGGTCACAAAATCGTACTCTTGCACAAATGGGATGCCGTGAAGGCGTTTGAGATTATCGAGCGCGAGAAGATAAATGCCACGGGCGGCGTGCCTTTCATTGCCTGGCAGTTGATCGAACATCCCGACCGCGCAAAATATGATCTCAGCTCCATAGACGCGATAAGCTATGGCGGCGCGCCGTCGGCGCCTGAACTGGTTAGCAAGATTTACGAAATCTTTGGCGCATTCCCGGGAAATGGCTGGGGCATGACGGAAACCATGGCGACAGTTACGTCACATGTTGCCGAAGATTATCTAAACCGTCCCGACAGCTGCGGCCCTGCTGTCGCCGTGTCAGACCTGAAAATCATGTCGGAGGACGGTGCCACCGAACTACCCATCGGCGAGGTCGGCGAATTATGGGCGCGCGGTCCACAAATTGTTAAAGGTTATTGGAACCGGCCAGATGCCACCGCAGAGACTTTTGTAGATGGCTGGGTTCGCACGGGCGATCTTGCGCGGGTAGACGACGAAGGTTTTTGCTTCATCGTTGACCGCGCCAAAGACATGATTATCCGCGGCGGCGAGAATATCTATTCGTCGGAAGTCGAGAATATTCTCTATGAACATCCGGCGGTCACGGACGCTGCCTTGGTGGGTATTCCGCACCAGACATTAGGTGAAGAACCAGCTGCTGTCGTGCATTTGGCACCGGGCGCCAGCGCCACAGAGGACGAACTTCGCAGCTGGGTCAGCGAACGGCTGGCCAAGTTTAAGGTTCCGGTGAAAATCATTTTTACGCAGGATACTTTGCCACGCAACGCGAACGGCAAAATCCTGAAACGCGAATTAAAGGCACTGTTCTGACGCGGCGCAACTGGCGTATTCCGATTTGTTTTTGATGCTGCGGCGCACTATAGGGCGCTAAATCAGAATTAAAGGAAATCTCCCATGAGCCATGCCGATCCCGTCGTAATCCTGTCCTACGCCCGAACGCCAATGGGTGCGATGCAAGGAGCATTGGCTGACGTTTCAGCGACCGACCTTGGCGCGACTGCTGTTAAGGCTGCGGTTGAGCGCTCTGGCGTTGATGGCGCAATGATTGAGCGGATCTACATGGGCTGCGTCTTACCCGCAGGCTTGGGGCAAGCCCCTGCCCGTCAGGCCGCGATTAAGGCTGGCTTACCCAAGTCCGTGCAGGCAACGACGGTAAACAAGGTATGCGGTTCAGGCATGCAGACCGTCATCATGGGCAGCGAAGCGTTGGCCGCTGGTTCCGTTGATTATGTCATCGCCGGCGGTATGGAAAGCATGACAAACGCCCCCTATTTGCTGAAAAAACATCGCGGCGGCGCGCGCATTGGTCATGATACGGCTTATGACCACATGTTCCTTGATGGCCTTGAAGATGCATATGAAGCCGGCCGCGCTATGGGCACGTTCGCGCAGGACACCGCCAACGATTATAAACTGACCCGCGAGGCGCAAGACGCATATGCGATTGAATCGCTGCGCCGCGCCCAAAGCGCGATTGCCGATGGCGCGTTTAAGCAAGAAATCGTCGCCGTGACCGTCGCCACCCGCAAAGGCGATGTCATTGTCGACACGGACGAGCAACCCGGCAAGGGCATGCCCGACAAGATTCCAACGCTGAAGCCTGCCTTTGCCAAAGACGGCACGATTACTGCGGCAACGAGTTCGTCGATCTCCGACGGTGCTGCTGCGCTTGTCCTGACCCGTCAGTCGGTGGCGGCTGCCAACGGACAGTCCCCTATTGCTCGTATCGTGGCGCACGCCGCGCATGCGCAGGAGCCTTCGGCATTCACTACGGCCCCTATTGGTGCGATAAACAAATGCCTCGAAAAGGCAGGCTGGACCATTGACGATGTTGATCTATTCGAAGTGAACGAGGCCTTTGCCTGCGTCGCGATGTTTGCGATGCACGACCTTGGCATTCCGCATGACAAGATCAACGTCCATGGCGGTGCCACTGCGCTTGGTCATCCCATTGGCGCATCGGGTGCCCGGATCATCACGACCTTGGTCGCCGCAATGCAACGCCATGGCAAGACACGCGGGCTTGCCTCGCTCTGTATTGGTGGCGGCGAAGCGACTGCGCTCGCAATTGAGCTTATCTAAACGTCTACAACGCCCGGCAATATGAATATCGTTTTCGTCTTGTTCGACAATGTCACCCAACTCGATTTTACCGGGCCAGTGCAGTTTCTGTCGCGCCTGCCCGGCGCAAAGGTACATGTTGTTAGCAAAGACGGCGCAGCGGTTAAGACTGATTGCGGTTTTTCAATCCTGCCGCGATCTGGATTTGGGCAATGCCTGCAAGCGGATGTTTTATGCGTACCCGGCGGCCATGGCGTACGTGACGCGATTGCAGATACAGCCCTCGTCGATTTTGTGCGCCAGCAAGCCAAGGGTGCCGATTACATCACCAGCGTGTGTACAGGCGCGTTCATCCTTGGCGCCGCTGGCTTACTTCAAGGCAAAAAGGCAACGTGCCATTGGGCTTACACGCAGTTTCTTCCCCTATTCGGCGCCATGCACCAGCCAGCGCGGGTCGTGCGTGATGGTAATGTGATCACGGCAGGTGGCGTGACCTCAGGCATTGATTTCGCGCTTGAGCTTATTGCGGCGATCTCGGGCGAGGCCTTAGCCCGAACTATTCAGCTTGCATTGGAATATGATCCCGCCCCGCCTTTTGGTGGTGGTTCACTCGCGCGCTCTAACCATGAAACTGTTCGTCATCTGCGCGCAAGCGTCTACGACAAGGCTGCGGCAGAAATGGAAATCGTGATTAAAAACATAATTTAATCCGTTGATTAGATTTCGACTGGACGCAGGCCAAGCATCGGCATAGTTTCTCTCTTCGGGAGAGAAAAAATGATAAAGAAGCTTTTGGTCGCAACAGCATTTGCAGGCGCGGCATTGTTATTGGGATCTTGCCAAAAAACGACGCTAGAGTCTGATAATCCAGCGTTTGCAGCGATTGATGGTGGTTATCTGAAAACCGGCGGCGACGGGTCCAACTGGGCAATGACCGGTTTCAATTATGACGAACAACGGCACAGTCCGCTCACGCAGATCAATGACAGCAACGTAAAAGATTTGGGCATCGCTTGGTTTGCCGACCTGCCCGATGCGCGCGGGCAAGAGGCCACACCGGTCGTAGTTGACGGCAAGATGTTTGTATCAACGGCATGGTCGAAAGTCTTTTCCTATGATGCCAAAACCGGCAAGCCATTGTGGAGCTTCGACCCCAAAGTCGACAAAGCGCGCGGCGTCAAAGCCTGCTGCGACGTGGTCAATCGCGGAGTTGCGTTTTGGAAGGGCAGTGTTTTCGTTGGCACAATTGATGGCCGCCTGATTTCACTTGATGCCAGCACCGGAAAGCAGAACTGGAGCGTCCAGACGCTTGATCTCAAATCCAATGGCACGATTACGGGCGTTCCCCGCGTGGTGAAGGACAAGGTTGTCATCGGATTCGGCGGCGCGGAATTTGGCGCACGAGGCTATGTCACGGCGTACGATGCCGCCACTGGCGCGCAAGCTTGGCGCTTCTACACGACGCCAAACCCTGCGGGCAAACCCGACAATGCCGCGAGCGACGACATCCTGAAAACGGCAGCAACCAGTACTTGGAGCAGCAAGCCCAAAAAGGGCGACTGGCGTGAAAGCGGCGGCGGCGGGACGGTTTGGGACGCGATTGTATATGATGCGGAACTTGATCAACTCTATCTTGGCGTTGGCAACGGCAACCCATGGAACCACGGCATTCGTTCAAATGGCGAAGGCGACAATTTATTCCTGTCCTCCATTGTCGCGCTAAAGCCAGATACGGGCAAATATGTCTGGCATTATCAGGAAACACCAGCCGAAAGTTGGGATTATACGGCAACCCAGCCCATCATATTGGCCACCGAAAAGCGGGACGGCAAGGACCGGAAGGTTCTCTATCACGCGCCCAAAAACGGCTTTTTCTTCACGATCGACCGTTTGAATGGCAAGTTGTTGTCGGCAAACCCGTTTATTGACGGCATCACCTGGGCAACGGGTTACGACCTGAAGACCGGACGGCCGATTGAAAATCCCGCAGCGCGTTATGAAAAAACCGGCAAGCTCTTTTTGGCCAACCCGTCGGCACTGGGCGCACATAACTGGCACCCGATGAGCTATAACCCGGCCACTGGACTTGTTTATATTCCTGCTATGTACATCGGCGGCGCGTATCTCCCACCGGTTGCGCCGAATGAACAGGAGCGCAAACCGATTGGTTTTAATGTCGGCGGGGCAATGGCCACGGCCGACCTTCCCGATGACACCAATTTTGTGAAGGCCGTGAAAGCAGCAACAACGGGCAAGCTGGTGGCGTTCGATCCCAAAACTGGCAAAGCGAAATGGACTGTTGATCATCCTGCATCCTGGAATGGTGGCACGATGACCACTGCGGGCAATTTGGTATTTCAAGGCACGGCGATGGGTGAATTCCGCGCGTATGCTGCAGACACAGGCAAGCAATTGCTAAACCTTAATGTGCAGTCAGGTGTGCTATCAGGCGCCTCTACCTATACCGTTGATGGCGAACAATATGTCGCGTTCCTGACCAGCAAGGGAGGCGCATTCCCGCTTGTGTCGGGTTATGCTGGTGCAACCAGCGCCGCGGTGCCCAATCTGCCCCGTTTGATCGTGCTTAAGCTGGGTGGCAAGATTGCGCTACCCGCCGTGCCCGAAACGCCGCCTTATGTCTGGGCACCGCCCAAGCAGTTCGGCACACCAGCCGATATCGCAGCAGGTGGATCAAACTATCAGCGCTATTGCCTTGTCTGCCACGGCCCAGGTGCGGTTGGAAACGGCGTCCTGCCCGATCTGCGCAAATCTGGAACCATTGCAGATGCCGCGGTCTGGAAATCTGTTGTCATCGACGGAATATTGAAGGGCAACGGCATGGTCAGCTTTAGCTCCGTGCTTACCCCGAAAGAGGCAGAGCAAATGCGCGCTTATGTTGTGAGCCGCGCGCATTACGCCAAGGCAAACGACGCCGCTTTGGGCGGGGGCAGCAAAAAGGCGGCCAAGTAAAACTGCTGCCCATGAATCTGGCATCTGCCTAAAATTTAGGCAGATGCCAGCGTTTGGATAGCCTTTAAATCCAGTGTTTGTGTGCAACGTGATCTGGCACGATGCTTGATAAGGCCAATTCATAACCCGCGCGCGCGGAGTATCTGTCTCACGCGGCATACAGGAGAAAGTCATGAAAAAGATCGAAGCGATCATCAAGCCGTTCAAACTGGATGAGGTAAAAGAGGCGCTGCATGAAGTAGGCGTATCGGGCATCACAGTGACCGAAGCCAAGGGATTTGGCCGCCAGAAGGGCCATACAGAATTGTATCGCGGCGCAGAATATGTGGTCGACTTCCTGCCTAAGGTGAAGCTTGAGGTTGTTGTCGAAGACGGCCTTGCAGACCGTGTGGTCGAAGCAATCGCCGCCGCAGCGCAAACCGGACGCATCGGCGATGGCAAGATTTTCGTTATCCCCGTTGAGACTGCGTTGCGCATTCGTACGGGCGAACGCGATAACGATGCCGTCTAAAAAATCCAAATCAGTCAAAAAAGACAAGCAAAAGAAGGAACGCACTATGGGCACTTCAGCCAAGGACATTGTCAAGCGTATTAAGGACGAGGAAATCGAGTGGGTCGATGTCCGTTTCACCGATCCCAAGGGCAAGTGGCAGCATCTAACGATGTGCGCTGGCGTCATTGGTGAAGATGAGCTGGAAGACGGCCTGATGTTTGACGGTTCGTCGATCGAGGGCTGGAAGGCAATCAACGAATCCGACATGATCCTTAAGCCAGATCTTGAAGCGGTGTACATCGATCCGTTCTCGGCCACGCCGATGATGATCATTTTCTGCGACATCGTAGAACCATCGACTGGCGAACTGTACAGCCGCGACCCACGTTCGACTGCCAAGCGCGCCGAAGCCTATCTGAAAACAACTGGCATTGGCGACACGGTCTATGTAGGCCCAGAGGCTGAATTCTTCATGTTTGACGATGTGCGTTTCGAAAATAGCTACAGCACATCCTATTACAAGATTGACGATATCGAACTGCCCACCAACAGCGGCACGAAATATGAAGGCGGCAACATGGGGCATCGCCCACGTGCCAAGGGCGGCTATTTCCCGGTAGCACCTGTTGATAGCGCGATGGATATCCGTGGCGAGATGGTTTCGACCATGTTGGAAATGGGTCTGCCTTGCGACAAGCACCATCATGAGGTTGCCGCAGCTCAGCATGAGCTTGGTTTGACCTTTGGCACGCTGACAGAGACCGCTGACCGCATGCAAATCTACAAATATGTCGTGCATCAGGTGGCGCATGCATATGGCAAGACCGCAACGTTTATGCCGAAGCCAATCAAGGAAGATAATGGCTCGGGCATGCACACCCATTTGTCGATCTGGGAAGGCAAAACACCTCTCTTTGCTGGCGACGGTTACGCCGGTCTCTCCGACATGTGCCTGTATTTCATCGGCGGCATCATCAAGCATGCCAAGGCGATCAACGCTTTTTCAAACCCGACTACGAACAGCTACAAGCGTTTGGTTCCAGGCTATGAAGCGCCTGTGTTGCTTGCCTATTCGGCACGTAACCGTTCGGCCTCATGCCGTATTCCCTATGGCGCAGGGTCCAAGGCTAAGCGCGTGGAAGTGCGCTTCCCCGACGCAATGGCAAACCCGTATCTATGCTATGCCGCTTTGTTTATGGCCGGCCTTGACGGCATCCAGAACAAGATCCACCCCGGCGAGGCGATGGACAAAAACCTTTATGACCTGCCACCTGCAGAGCTTGCGCAGGTTCCAACTGTCGCTGGTTCGCTTCGTGAAGCATTGGATTGTCTGGCCGCAGATCACGACTTCCTGTTGAAGGGTGACGTGTTCTCTAAGGACCAGATTGAAAGCTATATCGAATTGAAGATGGAAGACGTCGCCCGTTGGGAAATGACGCCAAGCCCCGTCGAGTTCGACATGTACTATAGCTACTGATCCCGACGCATCGGATCGCTAGCTAAAGGCCCGGCAGTTGGGGGACTGCCGGGCCTTATCTTTTTACAACTGCTATGCGGACCTTTTATTAGGCAGCTCAGTAATTGAGGGCTTGGCACCAGTTTTTGTCAAGCCGCTTTGTCAACCGGTCCCGCCGTTTTTCAATCATCTGCGCTTCACGCTGCGTAAAGCGACCATCGCGGTTGAACTGGCGGTTCTGGGCCTCAATCGCGGTTAGTTCGCGGCGGGCATATTGCGCACTGTTTTGAGTGATACGCCGCGACTGTAGCCTGGAACGCAAATATTTGCGCATCCATATGATGCGCGTCGAAATATCGGTCGGCATTTGGCCAAGCTCAAGTATAGTGAAAACACGGTATATAGGATGGGTTGACACCTCGAATCCTTAGCTTACCGTTGCGGATTCTTACATTTGTAATGGGTCGCAAAAAGGGAGAGAAACATGGAAAATTTAACATTTGGCCAATATTCATTGGTCTATAACGCATTTTCATTTACATTTGCCACCATGGCAGCGGCTACGCTGTTTTTGTGGCTTGGCCGGTCGCAAGTAGGTCCAGCCTACAAGACCGCGCTTACCATTTCCGGCTTGGTTACAGCCATTGCCGCATATCACTATTTCCGCATTTTCGAAAGCTGGGAAGGTGCATATTCCGTTGAAGGCGGCATCGTGACCGCAAGCGGCTATGCATTTAACGACGCCTATCGTTATGTCGATTGGTTGCTGACCGTGCCATTGCTTCTC
>NZ_JARXAI010000041.1 GCF_029865925.1 Sphingorhabdus sp. | reverse complement strand
ACCCTCGCACTGCCGCCGACGGCGGATCGCGCTATTGTCTTCGGTAGGACGGCTGTCCTTCACCTGGCTATCGTCATGTCCGCAAAATGGGCAGCGCAATTATTTTTCCTGATTCTTTTTCTTGTTTACATGGCGGTACGCAACAATGCCTGCACCAATCAGCGCGCCTGTGGCGAGCCCGATAGGAGCAATAATGCTAGCAGCTGCGCCAATGGCTGCACCACCGGCAACTTTTTTAACCGTGTCTTGGTCTGCCAAATGTTTACCAGTATGAAACGCATCCTTGGTCGCGCCCCAAAGATCATCGGCTGCTTCACCAACATAATGACGTGCCTGATTTGGAATGCTTTCGGCCGCAAGCTGCTCGGGCGTTTTAGCGCCACAATTGGCGCAGAACTTCGAGCCGCTGGCATATTCGGCGTTACACTCGTTACAAAATCCCATGGTCATTTCCCTTCTGTGTATTAGATGGGTAAGTCACCTTTATAATTCAAGACGGGTAGATTGGGAAGCGGCTGCACAATTCGCGCACACGAAGACGGACTCCGGCCTCGACGGCAGGATCGCCATGCTCGCCCTTTTGGCGCAGACCTTCAAGAACGTCTGAAATCATATGGCCAATCTCACGGAATTCAACTGCGCCAAAGCCGCGGGTTGTGCCAGCAGGCGAACCGACGCGAATGCCGCTGGTCTTTACAGGGGGCAGCGGATCATTGGGGATGCCGTTTTTGTTGCACGTGATTGCGGCGCGCTCAAGCGCTTCGTCAGCATCACGCCCGCTAATCCCGAGTGGGGTGAGGTCGACCAAAGCCAAATGGGTATCTGTACCGCCTGAAACCAGGTTGGCGCCACGTTTATGCAGCGTGGCGGCAAGTACCTTGGCATTGGCAATTGTTGCTGCGGCATAGGTTTTAAAGTCGGGGCGAAGCGCTTCACCAAATGCTACGGCCTTGGCAGCGATGACATGCATCAATGGACCGCCTTGGAGTCCCGGGAAGACGGCAGAGTTGATCTTCTTGGCGATTGCCTCATCATTGGTCATGATCATGCCCCCACGGGGCCCACGGAGCGTTTTATGGGTTGTATTCGTGACCACATGCGCATGTTCAAGTGGGTTGGGATGCACGCCGCCCGCAACCAAGCCAGCGAAGTGCGCCATATCGACATGGAAAATCGCACCAACTTCGTCAGCAATGGCGCGGAAGCGGGCGAAATCGATGATACGCGGATAAGCGGAGCCACCGGCGATGATGATTTTCGGCCGATGTTCCTTTGCAAGACGCTCAACTTCGTCGAAATCGATCAGGTGCGTTTCAGGATTTACACCAAACTGCACAGCGTTAAACCATTTGCCGGACATCGCGGCCTTTGCCCCGTGCGTAAGGTGTCCGCCTGCATCAAGGCTCATACCCAAAATTGTGTCACCCGGTTTAACTAAAGCGAGCATGACAGCGCCATTGGCTTGCGCCCCGGAATGTGGCTGTACATTGGCAAAGCCAGCATTGAAAAGCTTCTTAGCCCGTTCAATCGCAAGCGTTTCAACTTTGTCAGAAGGTGCGCAACCTTGGTAATAACGCTTGCCCGGATAGCCTTCGGCATATTTGTTTGTGAACACCGAACCTTGCGCTTCAAGCACAGCTTTCGAAACAATGTTTTCTGACGCGATTAGCTCAATCTGGTTTTGTTCGCGGTCCAATTCATGCGCAAGACCCGCAAAGACTTCCGCATCGGTTTCAGCCAGGCCGCGCGTGAAGAATCCGTCGGGCTGGACATCGGAGAGATCATTTGCTGGACGCGTGCTCATGCTGGTTCCTTGGTAGTGATTGGGTTGGATAATTTGTCAACGCGGCGTTGGTGACGATCACCACCAAAGTCGGTTAAGAGAAATGCATCAATACAGGCTTTTGCCATTTCGATGCCAATCAGGCGAGCGCCCATGGCAATGACGTTGGCGTCATTATGTTCGCGCGCTAGCCGCGCCGAAAGCGGTTCAGACACCAAGGCGGCACGTGCGCCAGGGTTGCGGTTTACCGCAATGGAAATGCCAATGCCTGATCCGCAAAGGGCGATGCCGCGCTCGGCCGAACCATCGGCTATCGCTGCTGCCAAGCTATAACCGTAATCGGGATAGTCCACGGACGTTTCGTCATGCGGGCCAAGGTCAGCGACATTATGGCCCAAGCCGCGCAGATAGTCGGCCAGCGCTGACTTCAGCGCGAGTGCAGCATGATCTGAGGCAATAGCTATTCGCATGGCACATCCTGAAGCAACATGAGTCGGACTTTGCCTGCCCTATGGGAGCACGCTGCAAAAGGCCATGCTGAATTTCCCCGATTGCGCGGCTTATCCACCATCTTTATGTAGCGATAATGCTCAATGCCGTTTTGTCCATCGCCATGGTTTCCGCCATCCTGCTGCTGTTCGGCGCATGGAAACGATGGCGACGCGATGGGAGCAGCCAGCAAATGTGGCTTATGGTCGCAGCGGCATTGGTCATATTCGCCAATGTTGCGATCTGGGTTGTCCCCGACAAGCAAGGCAAAAGCCTTGTCACCGAGGCTGGCTAACTCACTTGATCGGCGAGTTAGGATCCAGCCTGAAGTCGAGATAATTATTCACGGATGCCATCAGCATATCCATTTCATTTTCGAAGAAATGGTTAGCGCGCGGAATTTCGTCGTGGTGAATGGTGATGTGCCGTTGCGTGCGGAGCTTATCGACCAGCTTTTGCACCGCATTCGGGTTCACGACTTCGTCGTTCACGCCTTGAATGATAATGCCCGATGAGGGGCAGGGCGCCAGAAAGCTGAAATCATACATGTTTGCCGGTGGCGCAACCGAAATGAAACCGCGAATTTCAGGGCGGCGCATCAATAATTGCATGCCAATCCACGCGCCAAAGCTGAACCCTGCGATCCACGTCGTTGATGCTTCGGGGTGAAAACTTTGTACCCAATCGAGCGCTGACGCTGCATCGGATAATTCGCCAATGCCATTGTCGAATTCGCCTTCGCTTCGACCGACCCCACGAAAGTTAAAGCGCAGCACGCCAAATCCGCGGGCCACAAAGGTTTTGTAAAGCTGTTGCGTGATGCGGTCGTTCATTGTTCCGCCCGCTTGCGGGTGCGGATGCAATATCATCGCAATCGGAGTACGTGGGCGCGGTGGCGGCGAAAAACGCGCTTCAAGGCGGCCTTCTGGACCAGGGATAGCAATTGCGGGCATATTATAGTTCGATTCTTAGAAATGTGTGCCGAGCGGTACCCGACGGTTCGGGCTTTGCAGGAAGTTGAAGCGCTATATAGAAGGAATGACGATTTTCGCAACTGTCATGGAAACTATGCCCAACCAACCACGTATCTATCTGGACCACGCTGCCACCACGCCGGTTATTCCAGCGGCGCGTGAGGCAATGGCAGACGCGATGCTGCGCTGGGCCAATCCATCATCTCCGCATCAAGAAGGCAGAGCTGCCCGCTTTGCGCTTGAGGACGCACGCCGACGGATAGCATCTGCGCTGAATTGGGACGGTGAGGTTATTCTCACGAGCGGGGCAAGCGAGGCCATTGCACTTGGCTTAAGGGACACCGAGGCGGCGGCGAGTTCAGTCGAGCATGATGCGGTGCTTGCGGTGGCTGGCCCAACACGCGTGCCTGTTGTTGATAATGGATATGTCGACATCACTACAATTACCGGCAATGGTCGGTTTGCCGTCCAATCGGTGAACAATGAAACCGGCGTTGTACAACCAATGGCGGATATCTTAGCTGCTGTGCGAAAAGTTGGTGGCATATTCTTCGCTGACTGCTCGCAGAGTGCTGGGAAATTACCACTGCCCGATGCGGATTTAATCTCGATTTCCGCGCATAAATTGGGTGGGCCTCCGGGTATGGGGGCATTGCTTGTACGTAATCTTGGGCTGCTGTCGCCCACTGGCGGGCAGGAGCAAGGCTATCGGCGTGGAACTGAGAATTTGCCCGCAGCGATTGGATTTGCCGCAGCGCTTGAGGCGGGTTTTGCTTGGATGGAGACGGCGGTTCGTCTCCGCAAAATGTTGGAAGATGCGATTGTAGCCGCTGGCGGCGAGGTTGTGGCAGCTTCAAGCAACCGGCTCGCGACTATCGGCAGCTACCGGATGCCAGGCGTTGCAGCCTCAAGCCAGCTTATCAATTTCGATATGGCTGGCATTGCTGTATCGGCTGGCAGTGCGTGTTCTTCGGGAACATTAAAGGCCAGTCATGTGCTTGGCGCCATGGGCTGGGATAATAAATCTGCATCTGAAGTCATCCGGGTCAGCTTTGGTGCGGATACCAACGCCAGCGAGATCGAACGCTTTATCGACGTGTGGTCCAGCATTGCCGGGCGGTCAAAAATCGCATGATCTATCTCGATTATCAGGCAACTACGCCACTTGCCCCTGAGGCATTTGCAGCGATGGAACCTTGGCTGAAGACCGGCTTTGCCAACCCGCACAGCGCCCATGCAGCGGGCAGGGCGGCCGCCGCTGCGGTTGAGGTGGCCCGTGATCAGGTCGCCGCTTTGTTGCCAACGGGCGGGCGCGTGATCTTTACCTCAGGCGCGACAGAAGCGATTAATCTGGCGATTATAGGATGTGGTTTGCCGGTAAGCGCTGCTGCGACGGAGCATGCGGCGGTTTTGGATTGTGTGCATGCGCGGCATGGTGACGTTCTTCCGGTAAGTGTAACGGGTGCCCTCGTAAAACCTTTCGCGTCGGGGGGTGCGAATGAAGAATGCAGACTGTTCGCCCTCATGCTCGTGAACAACGAAATCGGGACTATTCAACCCATCGCTGAAATTGCAGCAGCCGTGCACGCACAAGGCGGGCTGCTGTTGTGTGACGCTGTGCAAGCATTCGGTCGGATGGACATCCCCAACGACCCGGATGTAATAGCAATCTCCGCGCATAAAATGCACGGACCAAAGGGCATCGGCGCTTTATGGGTGCGTGACGGGATTTCACTCACGCCACAAATGCTTGGCGGTGGGCAGGAACAGGGCATGCGCTCCGGCACGTTATCGCCCGCTTTATGCGCGGGATTTGGCGCAGCAGCGAAATTGGCTGCGGATCGGATGGAGGCTGACGCAGCGCATGTGGCTACTTTGTGGGACCACGCTATGGCGGCGTTTTCTGATTGGACGATTAACGGTTCGGCTACGGCACGCTATAAAGGTAACCTTAACATCCGCCGTGACGGAGTGGACGCTGCGCGGTTGATCTCCGAATGCCGAAACCTTGCCTTTTCCGCGGGCAGTGCTTGCGCTAGTGGTTCGGGACGACCAAGCCATGTGCTGCGGGCAATTGGCCTGACGGACGCACAGGCAAAATCTTCCATCCGCTTGGGCTTTGGCCGCTATACGACAGTCAAAGAGATTGATATTGCAGCCCATGCAATTAACCGTGCAGCAGAGGCGATGTTATGATCAAAGTTACGTTCATCAACGCTGATGGCGATGTTCAGGAAATTAATGGTGTCGAAGGGCAAAGTCTCCTCGACATTGCGCAAGCTGCCGGACAGCCGCTTGAAGGGACGTGCGAAAGCCAGATGGCTTGTTCGACGTGTCATGTAATCATCGATAAGGATTGGTTCGATAAGCTCCCCCGGTCTGTTGAAGATGAAGAGGATATGCTTGACCTCGCCAGCGGTGCAAGGCGCACAAGCCGTTTGTCTTGCCAGATTATCCTGACCCCCGATCTCGACGGGTTAGTTGTCCATATTCCGGCCGAAAGCCGAAATATGCAGGGGCTGTAACGCCCTTCACTTCCCATTCACGAAAAAGCGCCTATATTGGGCGTTGCCGGGTTTGCCCGGCTATGGTGATAAATTGCGATGTGCAATAGATGCAGCGGACCCGGGGGCGGTACCCGGCAGCTCCACCAAAATCTCTGTTCATCAGAGGTCTTGGAGGGGCTGAACTAGGATCGACGTGCGTTGAAAAGCATTGTTTTTGCCCGGCATGAATAAGCCGTGAAATGGTTCATAACCAATAGGTGCAAACGATAACTCAGCAC
>NZ_JARXAI010000056.1 GCF_029865925.1 Sphingorhabdus sp. | reverse complement strand
ATTTTTTGCAATAGCCGCCTTACCCAAATTGTCGGTCAGTCCTGGCGAGACAATGAATTCCGCGCCGGCAGCTATCGCGCTATCCAGTCCCGGCACGTCTACGACTGTGCCTGCGCCTACAATTGCACCTGGGACTTTCTTCATCTCTGCAATCGCATCCAAGGCAGCAACGGTGCGCAACGTAACCTCAAGCACTGGCAACCCGCCTGCAACAAGCGCCTCGGCGATGGCCCGCGCGTGAACCGCATCCTCAATTACCAGCACCGGAATAACGGGCGCGGTTCGCATAATTGTCTCAACGGGGCTCATCTGGTTGCATCCTTAAACATGTTGCTGGGCATAAGCCGCCGCTGCGCCAAATAGGCCCGGCTGCGGGTGCGTGATCAGTTTTACGGGGATAGCGGACATTAGGTTTTCAAACCGTCCCTTCGCCCTAAATCGTTCGGCAAAGCCTGAACGGATAAGGCTATCCTTTATGCGCAAGCCAAGGCCTCCGGCAATCACCACGCCTGCAAACCCGCCTTGCGCGAGCGTGATGTCCCCTGCCACGCTGCCAAGCGACAGGCAGAAACGGTCTACTGCTGCGGCGGCAAGGCTGTCTTGGCCGGACATGCCCATTTGCCACAATGTCTTGTCATCATATTGCTGGGCAGCACGCCCCTCAATGGCAGCAAGCGTTTCGTAGAGATTAATTAGCCCTGGACCAGACACGACGCGTTCAATCGACACCCTGCCATACCGTTTGCGTAAACGCGCAAGAACGGCGTCTTCAATTGCATCCAGCGGCGCAAAATCAATATGTCCGCCTTGGGTGGCCTGCACTTGATAGCTACTGCCCTTGCGCCATAGGTGCGCAACACCAAGCCCAGTCCCCGGCCCAATGATGCTTATAGTGCCTTCCTGCGCAAAATCCTGCTCCGGCCCGGCCAGATATTGGAAATGCTCTGCTCCAGCGTGCGCAACTGAGTGCCCGACCGCGCCGAAATCATTCACAATAACAAAATTGTCGACGTCCAATTTTTCGCACACCATCGACCGGTGGATAATCCAAGGATTGTTGGTAAGCTCTATAACATCGGCGTCTACTGGCCCGGCAATGGCAATCGCCACCGCACGGGGAAGCGAAGCGCCGTTCAAACGCTTAAACTCCTGCCACGCGGTCTGAAAACTCCCATGTTCGGCGGTTTTGAGCGTAACAGCCTCACTTAAGTCAATTACGCGCCCCTTTTGAACTTCGGCAATTGCGAAACGGGCGTGGGTTCCACCGATATCGACAGCGACAATAGCAGTCATAGTCCAGCCGCCGCCAACATAGCCGAACCGCCCTTCTCCGCTTCGTCCGCACCCGCCCGCATTAATGCAAACAGCTCGCGCCCCGTGCCGACATGCTGCGCTGGTGTTGGCGCCGCTGCGCGTGCAGACCAAATGTAGGCATCCACCAAGACCGACAGCGTGCCGGTGTTCGCGCACAAGCGAACGATGTCACCATCCTGAAGCTTGGCGATAGCCCCGCCCCGCGCACCCTCTGGACTCAAGTGAATGGCGGCAGGTACTTTGCCCGACGCGCCGGATATCCGTCCATCGGTGATAAGCGCCACGTTAAAGCCCTTGTCCTGCAACACGCCCAAGGGTGGGGTCAATTTGTGCAATTCAGGCATGCCATTCGCCGCTGGCCCCTGAAAACGGATGACCACGATGACGTCGCACTCCAATTCGTCAGCCTTGAATGCGGCGAGGGCTTCATTCTGGTCGTCAAAAACCCGCACCGGCGCTTCTATCGTCCAGCGTACAGGGTCGACGGCGCTCGTCTTAAACGTTGCACGGCCCAGATTGCCGGTTACCAGACGCATCCCTCCATCGGGGCTGAAAGGGGCAGATGGCGGACGCAACATAGTGTCATCGGCGGAGACCGCTGGGGGGTTACGCCACACAAGCGTGTCATCTTTTAACATCGGCTCACGCCCGTAATCGGCCAAATCATCGCCTGCGACGGTCATGATATCGCGGTGTAGCAGGCCGGCATGTATCAACTCCCGAATGACATAACCCATGCCGCCCGCCGCGTGGAAATGGTTCACATCACCCGATCCATTTGGATAGACCCGCGCAATGAGCGGCACGGCCGAAGACAATTGGTCCAAATCTTCCCAGTCGATTATTATCCCAGCCGCACGTGCAATGGCAGGAATATGTAACGCATGATTGGTTGAGCCCCCCGTCGCAAGCAAGCCCACACATGCGTTCACAATCGCTTTCTCATCAACACAAAGCCCCAAGGGCCGATAATCATCCCCATCCCAGCCAATCTCGCTCAAACGATGCACGGCGGCGCGTGTAAGTTCGGTGCGTAATTTCGTGCCGGGGTTGATGAAAGCAGATCCGGGAATATGCAGCCCCATGACTTCCATCATCATTTGGTTGGAATTTGCCGTTCCGTAAAATGTGCAGGTGCCCGCGCTATGGTAAGAGGCGGCCTCCGCCTCGAGCAATTCGACGCGGCCCACCTTGCCCTCCGCATAAAGCTGGCGAACGCGTTGCTTTTCTTTGTTGGCAAGCCCCGATGGCATTGGGCCAGCAGGGATAAGGATGGTCGGTAAATGGCCAAAGCGCAATGCGCCCATCAACAGGCCGGGGACAATCTTGTCGCAGATGCCCAACATCGCGACGCTTTCAAACATACCATGGCTTAAGCCAACTGCCGTTGCCATGGCGATGACATCGCGGCTGAACAAAGACAGTTCCATCGAATCCTGCCCCTGCGTCACGCCATCGCACATCGCGGGGGTTGAACCTGCGACTTGCGCAGTGGCGCCAACCTCGCGCGCGAAGATCTTTATTTGCTCGGGATAGCGGCCATAAGGCTGATGCGCGGACAGCATGTCATTATAGGCACTGATGATGCCGATGTTCATCGCCTTACCATCACGGATAGATGCCTTGTCCTCGCCGCTCGCAGCAAAGCCATGGGCAAGGTTGCCGCAGCTTAAGACAGGGCGGTTGACGCCAGCGTCGCGTTGCTTGGCTATCAGGTCGAGATAGGCCTGACGTCCGCGCTTAGACCGTTCGACAATGCGCGCAGTGACGGCTTCAACTGTTGCGTGCATTTCACTCATGCCAGCTCACTCCATCACGTTCGGTAAGTGCAATCGCCGCATTGGGACCCCAATTGCCTGCGCCATAGGCTTTTGGCTTAAGTCCTGTAACGCTCCATAAGGCTCGTATAGCATCAACCCAGCCCCACTGGGCTTCAACCTCATCCCGGCGCACAAATAGCGACTGGTCGCCTTCTATGAGGTCCAGAAGCAATCTTTCATAGGCAATGCGCCGTCGCGATCCGGCAAAGGCTGCCGTGAGCGACAGGTCCAACGGCACTTCGCGTAACGTAACACCACCACGATCCAGACCGGGCTTTTTCGCCATAACCAATAGCCTTACATATTCCTCAGGCTGTAAACGGATGATGAGGGTATTCGCCTCAAGCTTGCCGCCGCGATCCCTAAACACATTGTGGGGGACAGGTTTGAACTGGATGACAATCTCGCTGCGTCTTTCGGGGAGCCGCTTTCCGGTGCGCAGAAAGAAAGGCACGCCCTGCCAGCGCCAATTGTCGACATAGGCCTTGATAGCGACAAAGGTCTCGGTGTCCGACGGTTTACCAAGATCACTTTCATAGCTTTTTACCGCATCGCCATTCACTGCGCCGCCGAAATATTGGCCGGTCACAACATCACCCTCAATCACAGGACGCAGCGCACGAAGGACTTTAACCTTTTCATCGCGAATGGCCGTCGCATCCAAGCTTGCCGGCGGTTCCATCGCGATTAACGCAAGCAGTTGTAGCATGTGGTTCTGGACCATGTCACGCAACGCGCCGGTATCGTCATAAAATCCAGCGCGTCCCTCGAGCCCGACAGTCTCGCTGATAGTAATTTGCACATGCGCGATAGCATTGGCGTTCCACAGCGGCTCGAACAGCATATTGGCAAAGCGCAGCGCCATTAGGTTCTGGACGGTTTCCTTGCCCAGATAATGGTCGATACGGAAGGTCCGCTTTTCGGGGAATACCGCGTTGACGGCGTCATTGATATGACAGGAGGAGGCGCGATCATTGCCCAACGGCTTTTCAAGGCCAATGCGGACATTGTCGCCCGACAACCCTGCGCTGTGCAGGCCCTTAATCGTTGCTTCAAAAAGTGACGGCGCGGTCGAAAGGAAGATGGACAACCCGCCCGATATGTCTCCAATCCGCGCGGCAAGGGTCGCAAAGCCATCAGGGTCTGATGCATCAAGCGGAACATAATGCAGGCGTTGTAGGAAAGCGTCGATCAATCCTTCTGCCTTACGGTCGTCTGGTAGGAATTCACACAAGGCCGCGCGGGCCATGTCGCGGAAGGCGTCGTCGGTAAGCGCGCTGCGGGCGGTACCAAAAATGCGCAGGTTTGGTTCAATCAAGCCATCGGCGTGCAAAGCATATAAGGACGGCAAAAGCATGCGGCGAGAGAGATCTCCCGTCGCCCCAAACAGCAGCAAATTGGAACTATGGTCACGCATTCCGTCGGTCTCCTGGCAAGGCAGTAGGCGTTCGCCTTGCAAAATCGCTTTTCCCTTTATCTTGAAGCGACCGAGCGTCTAGCGCTTATTCGTATGCACCATTTCGCTCTCGGCCAAAATACGCTGATCAGTCATGCCCATGGATATCAATATAGGGGCATCCTGTTGCCGCGCTTGGAAGTCGGCTTTACCAGACAATCCGCGCCAGCCAGAGGCAATCAGGGCCTGAATGGTTGGCGCAGCTAATGACGTGCCGGGCCCTAATACTATTATCGTATCAGGCGCAAATTCAGCCGCCGCGACTTGAACCGCACGGGTGAAATCATAGCTATCGGTCAATTGCGCGCCAAGCGTATAGTCGTAAATCGCTTCGCGACTGAACGCGCTGGGCGACCAAATACGCCCCTGCCCGTCGATTGCAGGAATATCGCCTATGCCAAAGTCGCTCGCTTCGTTTTCGGCGCGCGCCATCGGCACGATGTGGTTCAACAATGGGCTGTGAAAAGCCGCATGGTGCATGAGGCGTAGAGGAAAGCGGTCGTCTTTGGGGAGGCGCTCCATAAGCCATTTCAGTCCGGCCTCGTCTGCTGCAAAAACAATCATGCCGCCAAGCCGGATAGAAACATAAATTTTTATTTCAGAAAATGCTTTCGCTTCGGTTAACAAATTTCTGATAAATAATATTTTATTTTCCTGTATTTGCCAATCATCATCAACAATGGGCCAGACAATCTGACCCCCGGCTCCCTGCTGGTGCATTAACCCACCCATATTGTTGACCAGCCGCGCTCCGCCTGCGAGGTCAAGAATGCCGGCGCATGCCAGCGCCAGATACCATCCCATTGAGTTACCTGTAACCGCCACGATATCAAAACGGTCACGGTCAATCGCGGCGAAGTCAGCCATCGCGCAGGCGTAAATCAACGGAGATGCATTCTCACCAGTCATATGCACCGATGGCGTGTATTTGGGTGCACTATCCAGTTGCGAGATGGGGACTTGCCTCTTGGCCACGCGGACCGCATCCACTGTTGCTATCGCATCCGAACGCGCCGCGTGATGCGTTTGCAGATACCCGAGTTCGGCCGCATTATAGGTCCCGCGTCCGGGACAAACGACCAAGGCCCGCTTTTTCATGCGACCGCCGCCCGTGCCGCTTCGATTATGGAGGCCTTGCTCGGCAAGACCAATTCGGCGGCTGGCCCCAATGGAATGAAGCAATCTTCGGCGGTAATCCGGTTCGTAACATCCCCGCGACCCGCCTCGGTCAATATGGTCATCAGCTTCTCACTCAGGCTCCCCGACCGGCGGCATTCATCGACAATGAGGATATTCCGACAATCGGCAACAGCAGCCGCAATTGCCTCGGGTTCAAGGGGATGCAACCAGCGCAGATCAATGATCCTTAAATCGATGCCCTCCGCCTCCAATTCGGACATGGCTTGACGCGAAAGAAAATAACTATTTCCGTATGTTATAATAGCAAGTTCAGTTCCATTGCCGAATTTACCCAGCGCACCTAAAGCTATCGGGGCATCCGCATCCGGCGACACATAGGGCGCGGTCCATCCGCCATCGTCTGGCGCATGCAAGTCGCTCGTATGATATAATGCAATCGGCTCGATAAAGACCACCACGCGCCCATCTTCATGCGCCAAGCGAACGCACTCACGCAGCATGGCAGGTGCATCCGATGCGTTTGACGGACAGGCGACGATGATGCCAGGAATATCGGTGAGAACAGCAAGGCTATTGTCGTTATGGAAATGCCCGCCAAAACCCTTTTGATAGGGTAGACCTGCAATGCGTATGACCATCGGGTTACGATATTGCCGGTTTGAAAAGAAAGACAATGTCGCCGCTTCGCCGCGGATCTGGTCCTCCGCATTGTGCAGATAGGCCAGAAACTGGATTTCGGGTATCGGCACAAAAGCATTATGCGCCATGCCGATCGCAAGCCCCAAAATCGTTTGTTCATCCAACAATGTGTCGAAAACGCGGGCCGCGCCGAACTTCTCCTGCAACCCTTGCGTCACGCCATAGACGCCGCCCTTGCGCGCGACATCCTCACCAAAAACGGCGACATTGGGATATTGCAGCATGATGTCGGCGAGCGCAAAATTAATGCTTTTTGCCAATGTGACAGGCTTGGCCAAGTTACGCGCGTCCTTGGCAAACATAACATCGCGCCTAGCGGCATCTAGCAAGGGCGGCGACGGCTTCGTGCCCTTCTCTGGTTCAATCGAAGCCATCACCTCAGCAACAGTCGCCAAACGCGGTTTGGCCAATGCATCAAGCGCAACCCGCTCCACCCGTGCACGCATATCTTCATAACGGGCGACTATTTCCAGGCCCGACATCCCAGCCTGTTCATGCAAAATGCGCGCGCTATGCAGCAACGGGTCTTGCGCCTCGGCGGCTTCAATCTGCGCGATGGGGGCATAGCTTAATTCGACGTCGGCGCCTGCATGCCCCATTAAACGGATCGTCTGCATATGCAGGAAAACGGGTTTACGCCGCGTACGGGCGAACGTGACCGCCTCTTCGCACCCGCGCAACGCATTATTCAGGTCAGCGCCGTCGCAACTGACATAATGCAGGGCAGGACGATTAGCGAAATTGGCCGCAATCCAACCGCTCGGAGTGCGCACAGAGATCCCGATGCCGTTATCTTCGCACAGAAAGACGATCGGCATGGGCAAATGCTGATACGCGGCCCAGCATGCCGCGTTGAATGCACCCTGCGATGTAGAATGATTGGCAGACGCATCGCCGAACGAACATAAGATAACAGAGTCATGCGGCAGGACTGCATCGGCGAGTTGCAACCGCTGCGCCATTCCCAAAGAATGCGCCGCACCAACTGCCTTGGGTAGATGCGAGGCAATTGTGCTCGTCTGCGGCGGCACAAACGTATGCGCGCATCCCAACACCTTATGCCGCCCGCCTGATATTGGGTCATCTGCCGACGCGGCAAAGGACAAAGCCATGTCATGCAATGGCGTCAGTCCGCCTGCCTGCTTTTTGCGCTGGATCAGGAATGCGGCATCGCGATAATGCAGAAACGCCATATCGGTCGAACGTGTCGCCGCCGCCATGGCAGCCGTGCCCTCATGGCCAGAACTGCCAATAGAATAAAATGTCTTGCCCTTTGACCGCCGCGCCCAAAGATCGAGATGGCGGCTCATAATCTGGCTATCGAACAAATCGACAAGCACATGCAGAGCAAGTGAAGAGTGCGCCGCGTTGTTGCGCGAAGCGGGAAAATCATGCGCAGCGACGCGGCGGGAGAAAGCCTCGTCCAGTATCGTGGGGCGATCAAACATAGCGTCAGTTGATGAACGCCTAAGTGTATAAAAGCCACAGCAAAGTGATATTTTCAATCGCACAATTAAATTGCTGGATTTGTCAAATTTCAGCGATAGGGTGGCCTGTGTTAAAGAGTTTCTTCTCGGATTTACCTAACCGAGAAGTATGAAAGCGCCGCCATTCCATGAACAGCAGCAAATGCAGCTGGGGTGTCGGTTACAAGGAGGAGAGAGAAATGCGTCGTTTTAATCGTATAATTACCGCTGCATTATGCAGCACTATATGCAGCGCCATGCTGGTTCCCGCAGCTTACGCCCAGACAGCCCAATCTAGCGACGACAGCGGTGATGAACCCATCATCGTGACCGCAACGTTGCGCGCTATGGACGTGCAAGACATTCCGCTTGCCGTGACCGCAGTCGCGCCTGAAGCTTTGGAGCGTCAGGGTGTCAACGACATCAAGAACCTGGCATCCATTTCGCCGAGCATCAACATTCAGTCTTCGCAGACCGAAACGCAAGGCACCTCGATCAAGGTCCGTGGCGTCGGCACCACCGGCAACAACACCGGACTTGAGAGCTCGGTCGGCGTTTTCATTGACGGTGTCTATCAGTCACGCCCCGGTGTAGCATTGGGTGACCTTGTCGACATCGAACGTCTTGAAATTCTGCGTGGTCCTCAGGGTACATTGTTCGGCCGCAATACGTCGGCTGGTGCATTGAACGTCTCCACAAAGCGTCCTAGCCTTTCGACCACCGAAGGTTTTGTGAATGCCAGCTATGGCAATTATAATTTCATGAACTTGCAGGGAGGTGTTAGCCTTCCAGTTGTGCAAGATGTCGCTGGCGTTCGGCTTTCAGGCACATGGCGCAAGCGCGACGGATATCTAAAATCCCCCACAGGCGCCGAAAGCAATGACCGTGACCGCTATATGCTGCGCGGTCAGCTCTATATCGAACCCAATGCCGATGTCAGCATCCGCCTGTTGGCCGATTACGCCAAAACTGACGAACAATGCTGCGAAGCCGTTATTGTTCGCGAAACCGAACTTGCGCCTTTCTCAACCTTCCACGGCCTAGCGAGCGATGGCGTAGACCAGTCCGGATTGAGCGCTCTTAAGAATTTGTCGATCAACGGCGGCCCTTACAAGAACGGCTCTAAGCAATGGGGCACGTCGGCCGAATTGAAATGGGACTTGGGTGCCGCAAAGCTGACCTCGGTAACCGCATATCGTAAGTTCGATTCGAGTTCGACAACGGTCGGTGGCTTCACCGCCAACGACACCTACACGGTCGGTAATGGAGCACCCACATCGCGTCCCGGAATCTTGCCGTCAGGTGACCATATCAAAACCTTTACGCAGGAATTACGCTTGCAGGGCACGGCGGTTAACGATCGGGTTGATTGGTTGGTCGGTGGATTTTACTCCAGTGAGAAAATTCGTGCTGACCAGACGATGACACTGAACGCTGATTTCCAACGCACTGGCAGCGCATTTAACTTTGCCAATGCGGCTGGGGTCAACCCATTGTTCGCGCTGACCGCACTCGGCAATGCCGGTGTTCCGGTTAACGCAAATGGCAACTACGCCGAAAACCGGTTCCTGCAGGATGCAAGCAGCTACTCGGTGTTCACGCATAATGTCATCAGTTTCACGGACAAGCTAAGCCTAACGCTTGGCGCGCGCTATGTGAATGAAACCAAGGACGCATCATTCAACCAGCTTGCTGGAACGACCGGCGCAGGTGCCAGTGCGTGCCAGGCAAGTGTGAATGGTGTGTTGACTGGTGGTGTTCCTGCGCCACTTCGTGCGGGTATGATTGGCCTCAACTGCTTCCCATTTGCAACATCGGTTGCCCTTACTGCTCCGGCAGCTGTGGGTGGCGGTCTTGCCAGTGCGAAACTGCCGTTGCCGCGTGTGTGGGCTCAGGAGTTCAAAGACGATGAGATCACCTACACAGCGCAACTTGGGTACAAGGCGAACGAAGATCTTTTGTTGTACGCCGGTTACAGCCATGGATTCAAATCGGGAGGCTTTAACCTTGATCCGCAGTCGGCAACCTTGCAGAACTCGGCAGCCATTCTTGGCGGATTGGCAACACCAGGTGGTCCGGTCATTGTTGCGCCGGTTTATGCTGATCCAAGCTTCAAATCGGAAAAGGTCAACCAGATCGAAGTCGGCGTAAAGGCAACTTTGTTTGGAAGCATCAAGGCCAATTTGGCTTTGTTCGATATGAAAATGAGCGACTTCCAGGTGCTTGAATTTACTGGCGTCCAGTTCCTGACCTTTAACGTCAATTCGGCGCGGTCGACGGGTGCTGAACTAGAGTTGTTTGGTAAGTTGAGCGATAACATCTCTGCGAATGTCTCGGCAACATATGCCAATGCGCGCTATCCCGGCAACTGTGCGGATGGCGTAGCAGCCGCTGCTCTCGGATCCACATTGCGACTTTGCGGTCAAGATCTAACGAACGCGCCTAAATTTGCGGGCGTAGTCGGTATGACTTACGATGGTCCTTTGAATGACTCAGGTTGGAACTTGTTGGTCAACGGCAATGTGAACTACTCCGATAGCCGCACGACCCGGACAATCGACACCGATACGAACGGTCTGCCCGTGCCGCTGGCACAGCAGGAAAACTACTTCAAGATGAATGCACGCATCGGGCTTACCACGCCGGATGAACGCTACACCTTTGAACTATGGGGTACGAACCTGACGAACGAAATCACACGCGGAATTACGGCCAATACGCCACTTCGCGGCGGTGCTGGAACACGCTCGTTGATCGGTTTCGTGGAAGAACCACGCATGTACGGCTTGACTGTCCGCGCTAAGTTCTAAACCAACATTACAAATAAAAAGGGCGGTCTCCAAACCGGAGGCCGCCCTTTTTTTGTGCCTATTACTCTAAGTTTAAGCGGCTGCTTTATACAAGGTCTCGCCCTTGTCAGCCATCTCGCGGAAGCTTTTGGGTGGCGCGAACCGGCTGCCAAAACGCTGCGCCAGATTGTCGGCAGTGCGGACGAAATTCTCCAGCCCGACCGTGTCGATATAGCTCATGGGACCGCCGGTATAAGGCGCAAAGCCCCAACCAAAAATCGCTCCTAAATCGGCGCTTTGCGGGTCTTTGACAACGTCTTCTTCAAAGCATTGTGCCGTGGCAATCAACTGGATGTACAGCAAACGTTGCTTCACCTCTTCCACCGACGGCTGTTCCTCGGTGAGCGGATAATGCTCCGCCATGCCCTGCCACAGACCAAGGCGTTCGCCCTTGGCATCATAATCGTAAAAGCCAGAGCCAAAACGACGTCCCTTGCGGCCCAGCTTGACCACCATCAACTCCATAAAGTCTTCGGTACCGCTTGGCTGATACGCGTCGCCCAACTCCTTCTTGGTCGACTGCATCACGTCATACCCGAGTTGCAAGGTCGTTTCATCAAGCAACGCCAGAGGACCGATCGGCATACCAAGCGACTTGGCCGCGTTTTCAATCAAAGCTGGTTTAACGCCCTCAGTGACCAACTTCATCGCCTCACCCATATAGGGCGGGAAAACGCGGTTGGTGAAGAAGCCGCGGACATCCTTGACCACAATCGGCGTTTTCTTAATCTTGGCATTATAATCGAACGCTGCCGCCAAGGCACGTGGGCCCGTCAATTCGCCTGGAATGATTTCGAGCAGCGGCATTTTTTCAACGGGTGAGAAGAAATGCAGCCCAACGAACAACTCCGGACGCGATGAATTTTTGGCGAGGCCGGTGATCGGCAATGTCGACGTGTTCGAAGCGAACACGACATCAGGGCCAATTACGGCTTCGGCCTTCTTGATGACATCCGCCTTCACATCGGGGCGCTCAAAAACAGCCTCAATGATAAGGTCGACATCCTTTAGGTCGTCATAATTGTCCGTAGGCGTGATGCGCGCCATGAAAGCATCGCCAGCTTCCTTGGCCATCTTGCCACGGCTGACGGCCTTGTCGATAATCTTGCGGCTGTAATCGACCGCCTTGTTCGCGTCTTCCAAGCTGCGGTCGAGAACGACAACATCCATACCGCCCTTAACGGTGACATGCGTAATGCCCGACCCCATGAGCCCGCCACCCAACACGCCAACCTTTTTGATCTCAACCGGCGGGACGCCTGCAGGGCGGCCAGCGCCCTTTTCAGCAGCCTGCTTGTTGATGAACAAGGTGCGGATCATGTTCTTCGCTTGGCTACCCGAAAGCAGCTTGGTGAAATATTTGGATTCCACACGAAGCGCGGTGTCGAACGGCAGGATAGAACCTTCATACAAACACGACAAAATCGCTTTAATCGCGTCAAAATTGCCTTTGCTTTCTTTGTGCGCCATCGCGTTCAGGCCAACGAACAATTGTACCGCACGGGGGTCCATTGCGCCAGCACCGCCGGGAAATTTGAAATCCTTCTTGTCCCAAGGCGCTGTGACCTTTGGATTAGCCTTCACCCACGCCTTGGCATTGGCAATTAGATCAGCCGCAGGCGCAACTTCGTGCACCAACCCCTGAGCCTTCGCCGTTGCGGGATCCAGCGCCTTACCCTGAATGATCATCATCGCCGCGTTTTGCAGGCCGATGAGGCGGGGCGTCCGCTGCGTTCCGCCGCCACCGGGCAGCAATCCGACCATGACTTCGGGCATGCCAAGCTGGATCTTCGGATGATCTGCGACAACGCGATAATGGCATGCCAAAGCAAGCTCAAGACCACCACCCAAGGCAAGGCCATTGAGCGCGCAAGCAACCGGCTTAGCAGAAACCTTACCCGCACTAAGGTCCTTGGCAGAATGGCCGCCCGTTTCCATTTTGCGCAGCAATGCGTTCAAGGCAAACGCCTGATCAAAGGCTTTTTTCGCACTGCCGGCTTTAGCGCCGCCCAACATGGTGAGGTCTGCGCCGGCCAAGAAACCAGACTTCTTGCCCGAGGTGATGACCGCGCCTTTGACGGCTTCATTGGTCGTAAAATCGTCAACCCATGCGCCGAATTCTTCAATCAATGCACCATTCCACACATTCATCGAGGCATCGGGCAAATCAATCGTCAAAAGCGCAATACCATCGGCATCGATATCGACTGAGAAAGTTTTATAAGTCATATTTTCCGTCCCAATCAATTCACGCGTTCGATGATAGTTGCGGTGCCCATGCCGGCGCCAATGCACAATGTGGTCAGCGCGGTCGACTTGCCTGACCGCTCCAACTCATCAAGCACAGTGCCAAGGATCATCGCGCCAGTTGCACCCAGCGGGTGGCCCATGGCGATTGCGCCACCGTTCACATTGATGTCCGAATGATCGATGTGCATCGCTTCCATGAAGCGCAGGACAACCGAAGCAAAGGCTTCGTTCAATTCCCAAACGTCAATGTCGCTTTTGTCCATTCCAGCGCGCGCCAACGCCTTTTGCGCGGCAAATTCTGGGCCCGTGAGCATGATTGAGGGTTCAGACCCGATAGAGGCCATTGATACGATACGCGCGCGCGCCTTCAACCCGTATTTCTCGCCTGCTTCCTTAGTACCAATAAGCACGGCCGCTGATCCATCAACAATGCCCGAGCTGTTGCCCGCGTGATGCACGTGGTTGATTTTCTCGACCTCTGGATAGCGCATGATAGCGATATCGTCAAAACCGGGCATCATCGTGCCCATCATCTGGAACGCAGGGGCCAATGCGCCCAAAGACTGCATGTCAGTTTGCGGGCGCATCAATTCGTCATGGTCAAGCACGACTGCGCCAATGACGTCCCTAATTGGCAGGATCGAACGCGCAAAACGCTTTTCGGCCCATGCGCGGCCAGCGCGCTTCTGGCTTTCGACGGCATAAGCGTCAACATCGTCGCGGCTATGACCATATTTTGTGGCGATCAGGTCCGCAGAAATGCCTTGCGGGATGAAGTAATTGGCAATTGCCGAGCGGGGGTCAATTGGCCATGCACCGCCGTCAGAGCCCATGGGCACGCGGCTCATCGATTCAATACCGCCGCCTACAGCCAAGTCACATTCGCCAGACTTCACCTTGGCAGCTGCGATGTTGGAAGCCTCTAGGCCAGAACCGCAGAAACGGTTCACCTGAATACCGGATGTCGTATGCGGGTAGCCTGCAGCGAGGATCGCCGTACGCGTAATGACTGCGCCTTGCTCGCCCACTGGCGAGACACAGCCAAAGGCCACATCTTCAATTTCGGCGCCCGACAGGCCGTTGCGGTCGCGGATGGCCGCCAATACCTGCGATGCCAAATCGATTGGCGTAATTTCATGCAGCGCACCGTCAGGGCGCCCCTTGCCACGCGGGCTGCGCACCGCATCATAAATATAGGCTTCGGTCATATTCAGTCCTTCATTACGACCACGGCGCCTGCCGCAATCAATTGGGAAATTTCGTCATCACCGAGTCCAGCTTCGGTTAATATGGCGGCATAATCACCGCCCTTTGTTGCAATCTCGAAACGGGTGGCCAAAGGCTGCGTTGCAAGCCGCGGCGCGACCTGTGGGTGCAGCCAACGGCCGTCCTGCACAAATGCTTGCCGCTCCGCGTTGGCGGGATGCGACGCCGCCTCCACATAATCCAGCACAGGCGTTACGCAGGCATCGGTACCCGCAAAAATCACTTCCCATGCGTCGCGCGCCTTGGTGGCAAACACATCCTCAAGCATCTCATGCTGCTTCGCCCAAGCGGTTCGGTCGTGCTGACCTCCATAAGCATCCTTGTCGATGGGCAAGCGGTCCATCATTGCGGCAAAAAACTGCGGCTCAATGCACCCAACTGCCATGAACTTACCATCAGCGGTCATGTAGCAGCGGTAGAAAGGCATGGCCCCGTCCAGCAAGTTTGCCTCACGCTTCGTGCGCCATTGACCAAGGCCCGCCATTCCATGGACAAAACTCATCAGACTGTTAGTGCCATCGACAATCGCAGCGTCGACTATATTGCCTTTACCCGTCCGGCCGCGCTCGACTAACGCCGCGAGGATACCGTTGACGAGAAACATTGACCCGCCGCCGAAATCACCCACCATGTTGAGCGGAGGCACGGGCGGCTGCCCATCCTTGCCAATTGCGTTCAACACTCCGGTCATGCCAATATAATTGATATCATGTCCGGCCATTTGGCTCCAAGGGCCCGTCTGCCCCCAACCTGTCATCCGTCCATAAATAAGCCCTGAGTTTATGGCCTGGCAGACTTCTGGTCCAACCCCCATCCGCTCGGTTACGCCGGGTCGAAGACCTTCGATCAAGACATCAGCGGTTTCGACAAGCTTTAACAATGCAGCGACGGCTTCAGGTTTTTTGAGGTCGAGAACCATCGACTTTTTGCCCCGCGCATCAATCGCTTTGGGTACAAGCGCGCCACCCGGCCTGTCGATCACGATAACATCCGCGCCCATGTCCGCAAGCAGCTGGCCAGCGTAAGGGCCAGGCCCGATGCCAGCGAGTTCAACAACTTTTATGCCGCTTAAGGGTCCATTTTGGGTCGGTAAATCAGTCATAGGGTCCTCCTACTGCGAAAATGCAGGATACAGGTTTAATCGTGCAATTAACGGAAATTCTCTAGTCGTTGCGACAGGTTGACGCAAGCGTCAAGCATAGCAGATCTCTGTTGTTTCGCTCGATACGAACGGTACGGTCAACGGTTCTGCCGTCCCTCGACCAGTGCATCGACAACATTAGGATCAGCCAAGGTTGACGTGTCACCCAAAGCGCTGAAATCATTTTCGGCAATTTTGCGCAATATCCGCCGCATAATCTTGCCACTGCGTGTCTTGGGCAGAGCTGGCGTGAAGTGGATATGGTCGGGCGATGCGATTGGTCCGATTTCTGTACGCACTTGTAAGCGAAGCTCTGCATGCAGTGCATCGGAGGGGTCAGCACCTGCGTTGAGCGTGACATAGCAATAAATGCCCTGCCCCTTAATATCATGCGGGAACCCAACGACAGCCGCCTCAGCAACCAATTCGTGGAGTACCAAGGCGCTTTCAACCTCCGCCGTGCCCATGCGATGCCCAGAAACATTGATGACATCGTCGACCCGGCCGGTAATCCAATAATAGCCGTCGTTGTCGCGACGGCAGCCGTCGCCAGTGAAATATTTGTCCTTATAGGTCGAAAAATACGTCTGCACGAAACGGTTGTGATCCCCATATAACGTCCGCGCTTGGCCCGGCCAGCTGTGCGTGATGCACAAATTGCCATTGGTCGCGCCCCCAATATGTTCGTCGGCAAGAACATTACCATCGCCATCAACCAACTGCGGCTGAATACCAAAATACGGACGTCCTGCGCTCCCGGGTTTCATGCCATGCGCGCCAGGTAAGGTTGTGATCATCACACCGCCAGTCTCGGTCTGCCACCATGTATCGACAATCGGCAACTTCCCCTCACCTACAGTCGCATGATACCAACGCCATGCTTCGGGGTTAATGGGCTCTCCAACCGTACCAAGTAAGCGAAGCGACTTGCGCGACCGCGCCTGAACTGGCGCATCGCCGTCACGCATCAACGCCCGCAACGCCGTTGGCGCAGTATAAAAAATGTTCACCTGATGCCGGTCAATGATATCCCAAAAACGTCCGCTATCGGGGTAGCTAGGGATGCCCTCGAATATCAAACTCGTCCCACCATTTTGCAGCGGACCGTAAACGACATAGCTATGCCCGGTGACCCAACCAATATCGGCAGAACAAAAGAAAACGTCCCCCGGCCGATAATCAAACACATAATGGAACGTGCTCGCGGTCCACACAGAGTAGCCGCCGACGGTGTGCAACACGCCCTTCGGGCTGCCAGTTGAACCAGACGTATACAAAATGAACAACGGGTCTTCCGCGTGCATGGGTTCACAGGGGCATTCGCCCAAAACCGCAATCTCGTCAAAATAATGGTCGCGGCGGGGCTCCATAGTCACAGGCGCACCTGTATGACGCACGACAAGAACGGCCTCGACCCCACTTACCTTTTCAAGCGCAGCGTCAATATTGGCTTTCAACGGCACGGATTTGCCTCCGCGAAGCCCACTGTCGGCGCAGATCACATAGCGGCTCGCGCAATCTTTAATACGTCCCGCAATCGCTTCGGGCGAAAACCCTCCGAAGACAACGCTGTGCACGGCCCCGATCCGCGCGCACGCGAGCATAGCAACCGCGCCCTCGACGCACATCGGCATGTAAATGGTCACACGGTCGCCCTTGCCAGCGCCAAGTTTCTTGAGCGCATTGGCCATGCGCGTCACTTCGGCAAGTAGCTCAGAATAGCTGACACGCCGCGCAGGGTTGGCTGGGTCATCGGGCTCAAAGATAAAAGCAATCGCATCGCCCTTGCCCGCATTAACATGACGATCAATGGCATTGTGGCAGAGGTTGAGAACACCGTCTTCATACCATTTGATATCCACTGGATCGAACGACCAGTTGGCGATCTTCGTCGGCGGCGTTACCCAATCAATGCGCTCGGCCTGCTTGGCCCAAAAGGCGTCAGGATCGGCAATGCTTTGCGCATACATCCTGTCATAATCGGCGGCACTACATTGCGTGTTTGCCGCGGCGTTTGCGGGTATCGGGAACCAGTCTTGATGTTCAGTCATTTGCTTTCTCCCATAACGCAGCGTCTACTTAGCCCCTGCATAAGTGGAGTAGGCCAAGGGATTCAAGGCTAAAGCATGCAAACGCTCTTCACACGCCTCAATAACCGCTGCAACTCTATCCACCCAATAGAGATTTACTGGCGGGCTCGTCGACGTTGCCGGGGATTGGAAAAACGAGCAAAAGCCTAATCTACATCATCAACCGAAACCGCCTCGCCTGTCACGCGCTGGGCCAATGCTGCGGCGATAAAATTGTCTAGGTCGCCGTCCAGCACATCGCTAGGTGTTGGGGACGTCACGCCCGTGCGCAGGTCTTTGACCATCTGATATGGCTGAAGCACGTAGGAACGGATCTGGTGACCCCAGCCGATTTCGGTCTTTGCCGCATATTCGCCCGATGCGACTTCTTCACGCTTGCGAAGCTCGGCTTCATACAAGCGCGCCTTCAACATGCCCATCGCGGTTGCGCGGTTCTTGTGCTGGCTGCGGTCATTCTGGCTGGCGACAACAATACCCGAGGGCTTGTGGGTAATGCGCACGGCAGAGTCCGTCGTGTTAACATGCTGCCCACCAGCGCCTGACGCGCGGTAGGTATCGATTTTCAAATCGCCTTCGTTGATTTCAATGTCGATATTGTCGTCAATAACGGGATAGACCCAGACGCTGGAGAAACTCGTGTGGCGTTTCGCTGCGCTGTCATAAGGCGAGATGCGGACGAGGCGATGGACGCCGCTTTCGGTCTTGGCATAGCCATAGGCATTTTCGCCTTTGACCAGCAACGTCGCCGACTTGATACCCGCCTGATCACCGGCCTGATAATCCACCATTTCGACTTTATAGCCGCGCTGTTCAGCCCAGCGATAATACATGCGCTGGAGCATTTCGGCCCAATCCTGGCTTTCCGTGCCGCCGGCGCCGGCGTGAATTTCGATGAATGTATCATTGCCATCAGCTTCGCCCGAAAGCAGCGCCATGACCTTGTCCTTGTCGGCACGGTCCGCCAATGCCTTAAGCGATGCGGCACCTTCGTCGCCAAGCTCTGCATCGCCTTCCATTTCGGCAAGCTCAATCAGTTCGACCGTTCCGCTCTTGTCGGCGTCAATTTCGCGCACGGTGCTGATGGCGGCATCAAGGCGGCGGCGCTCGCGCATAACCTCTTCAGCGGCTTTGGGATTGTCCCACAAGGTCGGATCTTCCACCTTTGCGTTCAACTCATCCAGACGGCGCAATGCGCGGTCCCAATCAAGCGACATCTTAACCAGGTTAAGGGCAGCATCAATG
>NZ_JARXAI010000068.1 GCF_029865925.1 Sphingorhabdus sp. | reverse complement strand
CGATTGCTTGCGGTCCTTGACGCCCTGCGTATCGAGTACGCCGCGAAGCACGTGGTAACGCACACCGGGAAGGTCGCGTACGCGGCCGCCACGGATAAGCACAACGCTATGCTCCTGAAGGTTGTGGCCTTCACCTGGGATGTAGGAAATAACTTCACGCTGGTTGGTCAAACGGATCTTTGCAACCTTACGCAAAGCCGAGTTCGGCTTTTTCGGGGTCGTTGTGTAAACGCGGGTGCAAACGCCGCGCTTCTGTGGGTTTTGGTCCATCGCAGGGACCTTGGACTTGACCTTCTGCGGGGTCCGGCCCTTGCGGACCAGTTGGTTAATCGTTGGCATTTCTTCACCTTTTTAAAGCGGTTACTTTGGGTGGGCAGCCGTATTTTGCGGTGGAGGCTCAGCCTTTGGCCCACCCGGCCGATCACACAATGTGCTGCTATTCTGAGTAATCCCCAATTGACCAAAGAGAATCACACCTCCAGCCTTGGGAATGCGGGCCATTAGCGCCCGTTGGCTGCCGGGTCAAGGGGTGCAAATACGCTCCGTCAGCACTTCATTTTCGATCCTGATCCGCCACCACAGCAACGCCGCATTCAGTATCGAGAAGGTGACCGCCATGGCAGGTGCACCAAGCAGGAGCGGCAGGAGTGCAATCTCGACAACGACGAGCGTATAATTTGGGTGCTTGATAAACCGGTAGGGCCCTCGCTTGACCCGCGGAAAGTGAGGCGCGCTAATGATGCGTGTAGTCCACCAACGGCCAATGCTCGCCAACGTCCAGAAACGGAAGGTCTGGCTAGCGATAAATGCATTCAGCAAAAGCAAATCGGGCGCGGCCGAAGGCACGGCAAACAACGCAATCGCAATTAACCAGCCGCTGTGCAGCAGGATAAACAGGGGGTAATGCTTCGCGCCATGCTCGCGGCCACCTTCGGCAAGCAAGCGGCGGGTGTTCGCATTGGCGTAGGCCAGCTCGGCCAGCCGCTGGATAATGACATAAGCAAAAACCGCTAGCGCCCACATTGGCCATTCAAACAACGTCATGGCTGCGCCCCCTTATTCGCCATGACCGAGCCGCAAAACCGGTACCCACTTTTGCTGTTCATGGCTTAAGGACCCCCATAGCGCCAACAAAACCCGGCCCAAGCGCGGTCAACAGGGTGGGCTTTGTCATGGGCCCCGTGGCAAGCAAAGCTTCCAATACGAACAATGCCGTCGGCGAGCTCATATTACCATTTTCGCGCAAGACGGCGCGGGTTGCTTGCAAGTCATTGCCCAAATATTCGGCCAGTGCATCCACCACGCGACCGCCGCCGGGGTGGCAGGCTGGTTCCCCCATGTCAGATTTTGCTAACCGCTGCGCTGCAATAAACTGGTCGCAGACTGGCGCAAAATGGCTGTTCACAAATACCGGGATATCGCGCGCCAAAACCAGATCAAATCCCGTGTCGCCAATTTCCCAACCCATCATGTCTAGCGTATCCGGCCAGACATGGCTTGCAAAGGCGCCCAATTCCGGCCCTGCCCCCGACCCAATGATCGCGGCAGCGCAGCCATCAGCAAACAAAGCGAGGGCCACCATATCCTTTTTATCCATGCGCGCATGGTCATAGGCAAGGCTGCAAAGCTCAAGGCTTACAAGCAAAACTGGCTTTGCCGGGCACGCACGGTATAGGTCAGCTGCAACCCCAAGGCCGATGACCCCGCCCGCACAGCCATAGCCGAACAAGGGCACACAGCGTGTGTCTGGCGCAAAGCCCATAGAGGCAATCATCCGGCTTGGCAGGCTAGGGGTCAAGGTCCCTGTGGTGGATACAAAAACAATTTGTCCGATTTCAGCGACTTTCATACCTGCCCGCGTAAGCGCTTGTGCAGCAGCCGCCTCAAACATCTGTGCTGCCGTATTTTCGTAGACCCGCGCGCGCCCTGCCCAGCTTCTGGGGTTAAAATAATATTCGGGCGGCATGGCAATATGGCGCTGTGATATGCCGGTGTTACCCAATATCTCGGCCATGCGCGGGGGCAGGGCCTGCCCTTTCGCCTCCGCCAAAATCGAAAGGACATCAGCTTGCGTAATGCGATGCGGTGGCACAGCGGTGCCAAGCGAAATTAGTTTGGGTAGAATCTGTGCCATGAACGGTAACGGCTACGCCTGTTAAAAAGTTTCCGCTAGGCAGACTTTACCCTTAATCTACTATCCGTCATCGCACCGCAAAGATGACAAGCGACGTTCAGCTTGATAGAGGCCCGCCAAACCGACATTGAAAGAAGCCACAATTATGACTGCCATCACCCGTCCAGTCCGCACCCGGGTAGCGCCTTCGCCAACGGGCGACCCACATGTCGGAACCGCCTATATAGCGCTCATCAATTACTGCTTTGCCAAAAAGCACGGGGGCGAATTTTTATTGCGGATTGAAGATACCGATCAAGCGCGGTCCACGCCGCAATCAGAAAAAATGATCCTGGAATCGCTGCGCTGGCTTGGCCTAAGCTGGGATGAAGGTCCTGATGTCGGCGGCCCGCACGGTCCCTATCGCCAGTCGGAACGCAGTGCGATTTACACCGCACATTGCGACCAATTACTTGCCGATGGCCATGCGTTCAAATGCTATTGCACGCCTGAAAAACTCGCGGTCTCACGCGCAGCGCAAATTGCGGCGAAACAACCGCCGAAATATGATGGCACATGCCTTTCAATGAACGCTGACGATACCGCAAAACTTGACAGCGAAGGCGTCCCCCATGTCGTCCGGATGAAAATCCCTGCCGAAGGCAAATGCATCGTTCAGGACACGCTGCGCGGTGAGATAGAGTTCGAATATTCTGTCGTCGACATGCAAGTGCTAATGAAATCCGACGGCCTGCCCACTTACCATCTCGCCAATGTTGTCGATGACCATCTTATGGGCATCACCCATGTGATGCGTGGCGAGGAATGGATTTCGTCGGCACCCAAGCATTTGTTGCTGTATCAATATTTCGGTTGGGAGCCCCCCGTGCTCACGCATTTGCCGTTGTTGCGCAACGCCGACAAATCAAAACTGTCGAAGCGAAAAAACCCGACAAGCATTTTATATTATCAGCGCGCGGGCTATTTGCCGCAGGCGATGCAGAACTTCCTTGGTCTGTTCATCAAATCGGCAAGCGAAGAAGATGAAAAAACCTCGTTGCAGACATTGATCGACGAATTTGATGTCCACAATATCTCGCTTGGCGGACCTGTGTTCGACACATCGAAGCTGGATTGGTTAAATGGCCGATATTTGCGCGAAGAATTGAGCGTTTCGGAGTTCCTTGATGCGGTCAAGGCATGGGCGCTCAATGATAGCTACCTGACGCCCATCGCTGAAATGGCGCAGGCGCGGATTACCAAAATGTCCGACCTTGGCGGCCTGACCGCGATGTTCTTCATGAACCGGATTGATGGCATGACAGCCGAAAGGTTGCGCGATGGTGTAAAGCTTGAGCAGGATGCGCAGCGCGCAGCCTACACCATCGCTTTGCAGCAGTTCGACGGCATGATCGCGTGGAACAAAGAAGGCGTTGAAGCAAGCTTACGCCGCACCGCCGAGGTTCTGGATGCCAAGTTGAAGGATGTCATCCGCCCATTCTACATTGCCATCACCGGCAGCGCGCAGGGCGTGCCGTTGTTCGATGCCATTACCCATCTTGGCCGCGATATCATTCGGGAGCGGTTGCGCCACGCGATGGAATTGCTGAGTCCAGCAACATCGAAAGAGGTTAAGGCTTGGACAGATTTATTGACTGCGCCGCCAAAGGCAGAATGACCGCCTTTTCGTTACCCGACGCTTGGAAAGCGCCGCTGCGAGGCGCGCTGGCCACACAAGAGACGCTGGCGCTCCAACGCTTTCTGGGCGGCGAGATAGCGGCGGGCAAAACAATTTACCCGCCGCAAGACGCATGGTTTCGTGCGCTTGAGCTAACGCCGCTGGACAAAGTGCGCGTCGTCATTTTGGGACAAGACCCCTATCATGGGGCGGGGCAAGCGCATGGTCTGTGTTTCAGCGTGCCGCAAGGTGTGCGTCCGCCACCAAGCCTGTTGAACATCTACAAAGAGCTGGAAAGCGACTTGGGCATACCGTGCCCAACGCATGGCTTTCTGGAGCATTGGGCTAAGCAAGGCGTCCTGCTGCTCAACAGCGTGCTGACCGTCGAAATGGGCAAAGCCGCCGCACACAGCAAAAAGGGGTGGGAGCAATTTACGGATGCTATTGTGGCGGCCGTAAACGACAAGCCGGAGCCCGTTATATTCATGCTTTGGGGAGCCTATGCCCACAAAAAGGCAGCAAATGTCGATACCAGCCGCCATCTTGTTCTCAAGGCGGCGCATCCATCGCCTTTATCGGCGCATAACGGTTTTTTAGGGTGCAAACATTTCTCGCAATGCAATGCCTTTCTGGCTAGCAACGGGCGTCCCCCGATTGATTGGAAACTGCCCAATGTCGTTGAGTGAGCAGCCCCACCTCCGCTTTAATACATTGAAAAATATATGAATTTTTGTGTCCCCGCATCGCGCCCAACGTCCGTGGCAGGGACAGCTGGACACGCCCGACAATGCCGTTCGGCCAAAACATGACCCCGATTGTTATTTGCGCGCGCGCAATGCGCGCGCAGGCGCTGCGGACGTGCAAGCCGCAATCGTGGCGGAGTATAGAACAGTTGACGGCAACGTCCCCATCATCATGGTAGAGCGCCCCGGACATGGAGTTGCAATTTTATGATAGCCAATGTGTTTAAGCAGGCGCTTCGTGAGCCGCTGGTCCATTTTCTTGCTGTGGGTTCCGCGCTGTTCCTTGTGATGGGTCAATTGGGCAGCGAAGACAGTCTTGACCGGAGTATCACGATAAATGAGGCAGAGGTCACGCGCCTCGCATCGCAATGGGAACAGACATGGAGCCGTCCGCCCAGCGCCCAAGAGCTCGACAGCGTCATCCGCGATTATATCAAAGAAGAGGTCTATTTCCGGGAGGCGATGCGCCTTGGCCTTGATGCCGATGACCCGATCATCCGCCGCCGTTTGCGCGCCAAAATGGAATTTCTCGCAACGGCGGAAATCCAGAATATGGAGCCATCTGATACCACGCTGCAACATTTTTACGCCACCAACAAAATGCGCTACACCGAAAAACCGACATTCAGTTTTGACCAGCAATTTTTGGGCGAGGAGGAAGACAAAGCGAAGGCATCGCTGGCGGCCCTGATCGCTGGCAAACCCGTGCAAGCTCAACCGCTCAGTGTCGCCGCAAGCATGGACAGCGCGCCATCAGATACTGTCGCACGGCAATTTGGCGACGCATTTGCCGACAGCCTGCGCACGCTGCCGCAAGGTCGCTGGAGCGGGCCTGTGCAATCCGGCTTTGGCTGGCATGCCGTACGCGTGCGCAAGGTCGTTGCTTCGGGCTCGCCCAAATTGTCGGATATCCGCCAACGTCTTTCCAACGACTGGCGTGCAGACACGCAGACCATACGTGAAGCCGCGGCATATCAGGCGCTGCTGGACGGATATGACATCCGCATCGCCACGCCGTGATTTTCCGCATCCTTCTTTTGATCTTGCTCGCCGCGGGATTCACCGCGGATGTCCGCGCTGACGATTTACGGCCGGGCTATCTGGAAATTCGGGAAATACCCGCCCCCAACGCGGCGGTGCATCAATATGGCATCACATGGAAAGCGCCCATCCGGCCCGGCCTTGCCGCACGCGTGGTGCCCGTTTTTCCGAATGATTGCATCACAACCGAACCGGTGCGCAGCATTGACGCGGCCGCATTGCTCGCGCGTTGGAACATCACGTGCCGTGGGACATTGGCCGGCCGCTCGGTCCGCCTAAGCGGTATAGAGGATACGGCAGCCGATGCGCTGCTGCGATATCAGTCTGCAACCGGCATAACGCAGGCAGCGCGGCTGACGCCGGCTAACCCCGCCGCTGTCATCGCGCAGACGCCTGACAGGTGGCAGGTGGCGCGCACCTATTTTGTCACCGGTGTCGAACATATCCTCATGGGGTATGACCATCTTTTGTTTGTGCTGTGTCTTGTGCTCCTGCTCAATGGTGCAAGGCGTGTCGTAGCCACAGTCACAGCCTTTACCGTGGCGCACTCCATCACTTTAGTGGCGACGACGCTTGAACTGATAAGTTTGCCCGGCCCGCCAGTTGAGGCTGCTATCGCGCTGTCTATTGTGTTTCTAGCCGTGGAAATTGTGAAACGCGAACCGGGGGCGCCGCGCCTATCGGAACGCATCCCATGGGTTGTCGCCTTCCTGTTCGGTTTATTGCACGGCTTCGGCTTTGCAGGCGCACTCGCCGAGATCGGATTGCCCCAGGGCGAAGTTCCTATGGCCTTGCTGACATTCAATCTGGGCGTTGAGGCTGGCCAAATTGTCATCGTGATCGGTGCCATGTTAACATTGTGGGCACTGCACCGGGCAAACGCCCTTTACGCGGCCCGCGCCCGCATGTTCAGCGCTTATGCCATCGGTAGCGTTGCGGCCATGTGGCTACTGCAACGTATCGTTGCAGGCTGAGCAATTCTTAACGCAATTCCGACACCGGCATCGGTTGAATGCATTCCACCGCGCAGTTGCTCACAAGCTCAGTTACATTCTATCCCTCTATAAGGAATGTTAAGCGTCCCTTTTTACGCCGGCTATTTCCCGCTGTTGCGAAATGCAAAGCGCAGCAGCTGGTACCAAAGTGGTTTGGGGTAACGCATATTCCGCTTCAACCGTTGTCTGATCTTACGTGTGGGCACGATGGCGACCTGACGGTAAACATTTATGATTGCAGTCATCACGCTGCCTCCCTCTTTTCTGAAATTGCTTGTGCATAAGTCTGGAAAAGTGCTGCGAAATGATCATCAAGTGTCCGTGCCGTTGCGGCCGCACGGTGTGCGGCAGACTGAAGCTGATCCCCCTCGCGATCGAGAAGACGCATAATTGCATCCGCGGCGGCATGCGCATTTCCGGGCGTATAGGTTTCGCTAAAATCGGGATGCGCGATATCTGCGACCGCACCTCCATTGGGAATTATCAATGGCAGGCCAGATGCTAAGGCCTCTGACGCAACGAGCCCGAATGTTTCTGCGGATGAACCATGGACGAGTGCATCGCAGCTTGCCATGATGGTGGCCAGCGCAGTCCGATTGCGCACAGGTTCGAGCAACTGGATATGCGGGTTACCGCTCACATGTTCAATCACCGAAGCCTGCTGGTGACCATTGCCAATGAGAACCAACCCTACAGGCCGTTTCGCAGCTACACGCGCGACAGCGTCTATGACGCAAGGCCAGCGCTTTTCCGGAGTATGCCGACCGATCCCCAACAACAAAGTCGCCGTATCCGGTAAACTACAGCGCGCTAACAGGTCTCGCCGAACAGACATGTGCCTTCGCGCCGGAGAGAAAACGCCCGCATCAACGCCCATCGGGATGTTGACAGCACCCCGTATGCCGCCTCCCGTTAGCCTCTTTTGAAGACTTGGCGACGCGCATATTGTGAAATCAAAGCTGTTGCACATGCGCCTGAGATAGCGCCAAAACCATTCAAATTGCCGATCGATGACATCGCGCGTTGCAACGCCGTCAAACCATCGATATGCCCATGCCGAAATCGGGTCATGGTGCATAAACATCGACCGAAGTGCTTGGCCTTGCCAGCTTCTTGCAACCCACGCGCCGCGCCACGGGGAAGACGCCTCAAGTACATCGGGCTGCTCGGCGTCCAATATGGCGTGGACCGGAGCTGCGTCCCAGAACATGCCATATTTTTTATCAAATGGCAGCGCGGGGGCTTTAACGTAAATGATCCGGCACCCGTTTTCATATTCGACAACTTCGGCCCTGTTGCCAGGCGCAATCACAATTATCTGGTGTCCAAGCCGGGCGCCGATTGCGAGCTTAGCGTGAATATAGGTGCGCACTCCGCCGCCTTCAGGGGCATAAAACTCGCAGACATCGACGATCTTCACGGTTGTCCCTCCGCGCTTTGGCCTTTGATTGGGCCAACGCCAAATCCTTGCCGGTAATTCATGACTATCGATATTGATCGCACACCAGAACCGACGGCAAGTCCCGCTACTTTTGCCCGGGGTTTGCGGAAGCCGAGTTTAGGATTGTTGGCAAAACCTACACCATCGCCCGATAAACCGAATTTACCGTTGTCATCTCGATCGTGCAGCAGAGCCAAGGCATAATTTCCAGGGCCAGGCGCGCGAATACACATCGTAACAGGGCCCAAATTTGGCGTGGTCATCGGCACGCGCCGAAAGGGTTTGCCTGCCGCGATCAATATTTTGTCACTTTGCAGAAAATCTGAATCATTTTCAGGGTATAATTCGAGGATGAGTTTACCTCGGCGGTCCTTTAGGCCCAAAACACTTACCCGCACCGCAGGACCAGATTCCGCCGTCCGGCAGTCAGCCCCGCTTCGCCCGCGCTCAGATTTAGGGGGTATAGCCGCGTTTGTAGGCACAGACAGCCCGATTGCAGCGAGTGCCAAGACATACCTCATCATGCCCTTGCCTTTTCGGGAAGCATGCCTTGGTATCGGGAGAAAAGTGCCCCGCCGCCCAACATCGCCGCGACCGTGAAATGCAGCGCCAACATTGCGGTCGCGGTAAGGGTTATCAGCGTGGATACTGCGCTATCTTGTCCAACCAGGAACACTGCGATTACGGCGAAAAGGGCTTCTTTATTTGGCAGAAATGGCAACCGTCCGACCAAAAGCCGGATCATGGATAAAACCAGCCAGAAACCGAAATGGGGGCCGGGCAGAATTATATACCATAATAAGGCACATAACAGCGTGCCCGCAGATAACCGAATAATATGTACCCCAAAAATCCACCAAAGTTCGGGGCGTTCCAGTGTAAACACCCGGCGCGAAAAAAACAGAACAACGAACGACAGGATTAAAAAAATGGCTGCGGAAAGGACGGAGGCATCCGTGTATGCACCAAGATGTAGTTGCGAGACAAAAGGGTAGGTCACGCTCAGCAGAAGCAACGCGATAAGGTTGGCCGCCAAAGCTGATAATATATTGACGTCCTTGATCGCTCCAAAAGGCGCCGCGCTTAACTCTGTGCGCTTTCGCGCCCACAGATAAAAATACACTTCGCCGGAATAGGATATCAGAACCTCATTGCCGATGCGTTTGGCAAGCAGGATAAAGAAGCCCGAAACAGGCAGCATCCATAGACGCCGAAAGATAATCCAATCGGCAACAGGCAGCGCGAAATAGAGCGCCAACAAAACAGGCAAAAACCACAAGTTTTCAGGTAGTGTATCATGCAGTTGCGCGGTGTTGATCTGCCCAAGTTGCAGCACAATGGCGATCAGTAGAGCCGCAGAAAGGCCACGTGACAGCCATGTCGACCACAGGTTTTTCTCGGGCTTTAAAGTCGGCAGCTCCAAATGCGCAAATGGGGTAGCGGTGAAGGTCAAGCTACTGACCAATCACGTTCGCGAAGTACGGTGTCGCGCTGACCCCGGGCATCAAACCGGCGCGCCAAAAACTGGTAGAAGAAATCATGCTGCCGTGACCGAGGTGTCAAATGGTAAACGACCCGTTCCAATGAGGTCCAACGCACTTTCCTGCGATCAGCGCGCCGGTCAGATGTCGTACACCATAATGTGTGATGGTAGATTTGCCGCCCTAACTTCAACACGCGATGCATCAGTTCATGGTCTTTTAAAACATAAGGCCAAAGCAACGGATCATAGCTTCCAGCTGCACGCAATGCGTCTGTGCGAAACATTTGCGCAGCGCCGCTGGTATGGTTCTGATGCGGCAAAAATCGCGCGGCAAGTAGACGATGTGCCATACTGCCCAGCCCCCTAAAAAACGCCTCGCGGCGCAAAAAGGCACATGCCGCCACATAGTTGGCACCCTTTGCATCAAACAAATGCGTCGCAGTCGAGAGGTATTGCGGCGGGTAATATGTATCCGCGTCACAAATCGCCGTGAATTCGGAAGCAACCGCGGCGATGCCCGTTTGCAACGCATAGACTTGACCAGGTCGGGGCTCATGCAAAAAGGTTACTTTACCGGAATAATCGGCAAGCTGCATGCGTGCGTTATCAATGCAGCCGTCGGTCGAGCCATTGTCGACAATGATCAAATCGAACGCGGTGGTTTGCGCAATAATCGATTCTAAAGTCCGCGGCAGAAAGTCCGCTTCATTATAAACGGGTATGACAATCGACCAACGCACAAACTACCCCCTATCATGGATAGTGTGGTAGATTTTTTTTACTAAATTACGATGTCAGAAATGCGTCAAATTTATGATGGGTGCGCAGATTCGCTGTCACAAAATGGCAATCAAGACGCGCAAACCATGCCAGTTAACACGACCCACACATGAATTTACATCTTGTCCGCGGTGTTCCGTACGCGCTGATGTCAGAAACCGACGAAGCGCACATTACCTTCAACTGGCTCCCGCTGACGCTCAAAACCGTTTACCGCTGCCTCCTCATCACGATAGCCAATGGCAATGCCGCAGAAGAAAATGTGCGTTTCATCCGACACACCTATAAACTCTTTGATGAGCTTTGCATGCATGGAAAGGAATTCTTGAGGGCAGGTGTCCAGCCCTTCTTCGCGAAGCAACAGCATGACGGTCTGCAGCCACATACCGACGTCGGACCATTGCGGCGATCCCATGCGGCGATCGAAGTAGCACAGCAATACAGTAGGGGCATTGAACGACATTATATTGTTGCGAACGAAATCGCCGCGCGCATCAGTTTCAGAGCGACCAATTCCCATAGCTTGATACATGGATGCCCCTACCTGCGCCAGGCGCGCCTTGCATTCCGGAATGACCTCTGGGTCTGACCATGAATATTCGGGCGGATCCTGCATCGGCGAAACCAGCATTTTCTGTCGCATTTCAGCAAGCGGTGCGCCTGTTAATATCGTGGCTTCCCAAGGCTGGAAATTACAGCCCGACGGGGCCCACCTTGCCTTGTCCATGACGCGATGCAGCAGCTCCAACGGAACGGTTTTGGGAGTAAACGCGCGGACTGAACGGCGCGAAAGTACGGCTTGACTGACAGTTAATTGGTTCATGCAGTTTTCCCTGCATATCTAAGGGCAATCGGTCAAGTCCAAGCAGCGCTGATCTACGCAAGCCAGATTATGTGATCACAGAAAACATGTAAAACAATGGTGCCGCCTATAGGATTCGAACCTACGACCCCCGCATTACGAATGCGATGCTCTACCAACTGAGCTAAGGCGGCATATGGCGTTTCGGCCTAAGCGTGTCGCATAGCCAAGTGCTTTGCCGAGTTCAAGTGACCTTTATGCCAAATACCCCAACGGCCAACGCTTGGCCGTCGTTAGCATAGCAAATCGCAGGCTTAATCGCCTGACAGCACCCAGCCAACACTGATCTGTTTGGCGGCCAGCGGGACGTCAAGCCGCGCCTCGCTGAAGCCGACCTTTGCCCCCGGCGCAAGCGTGCGGACTTTCGTCTTCATTTTCCAACTGTAAACGGGACGGCCGCTTGCGTCTTTCAGCGTAACTAACATTTCGGGTACAGATTGTTTCACCCCAGTTGGGTTCACGACGCTGCCGCTTGCGATAAAATAGGGCGTGCCATCCTCGCGTTCGTTCAGTTCGAGATTTTCGTTCAAAACGATGGTGAGGTCAGGTTCTTCAGCCGCGCCGGAAAGGCCAATATTCGGGACGCCGTAATAAGAGATAGCCACGCCGACTGCGGCGACTGTCAACGCAAATACAATTGCCACAAGCATCCATATTTTTGCAGGATTGCGACGTTGGCTAAACGGTGGCGCATGCGCGAAATGGCTTTGCGCAGGCGCATGATCGTCCAAAATGCTTGGGGCTAAGCCCAGGTCGGCATACACTGCGGTTGGCGTCGGTGAAATGGAGCGTTCGGGTGCAAAGCGCGGAAACGCAGGCGGCGCCTCATCGGCATCGGTTTGTTGGGCGATGGAGGTAGGGGAACCGTCTGACGAAAAGACTGGGCTCGTCAAGGACGCTGTGGGGGGCTCTGGCACCTCCTGAACTGGCGATTGCGGCAAAGGTGCTAGAATGGGAGCAGGCGGCGCTGGTGGTATATGGGCGGGGGTTGCAGCCACATTCTCCGCTGGCGCCGCTATGGACTGCGCTGGCGCGAGTGGTGGAATGGGCCCTGCCTGAAACCAGCCATGCTTGCAGTTGGCACAGCGCACTTGGCGCCCATCAGTACCAACGGCATTGTCAGGGACAACATAGCGTGTGTGGCAGGATGGGCAAACGAGATGCATGGGCTCTCATAAACATCAGCAGTCGCCGACTTGCAACCCTGCTGATAAAAATTGCTGTGGACGAGGGCTGTCGGCGACCTAGCGCGGCAACGAATAGCCTTTGCCCCATCATCCGGTTTGTGCCATTCGTGGCGGTAATGCGAAGCGTGGTGGAATTCTATAATATGGGACTGCGATATGGGGTAGGCGTTGAGGCGCTGACTGATCTCAGCTCGTTAGCTGGCCTTGCGTTTCTAGTGTACGGTTGGATAATCGTCGCACTAATTCCGCTTGCTGTCGCCGCGCTTGCTATGCTTATGGCGCGTTTCACGGTGATTTCTGCATTGAAGAAAATGTTATGATCCAACGGTCCATTACTTTCATATTGATGATCTGGATGCTGAGCTTTTCCTGGTTCGCTTTGCTATTGCCGCAGCCAGCACCCATCGCGCAGACAGACGCGGTCGTTGTCCTAACGGGGGGGGCGAACAGGATTGACCGTGGGCTTGAGATACTGAAATCTGGAAAGTCCAAAAAAATGCTGATTTCCGGCGTCGACCGAGATGTAAAACCCCGCGAACTTGCAGCGCAATATCCCGGATCAGTGAAATATTTTAAATGTTGCATCGCACTTGGTTTCCAATCGGTAGATACGCGTTCAAACGCATTGGAAACAGCGGCATGGGTAAAGCGGAACAAAGTGAGCAGTATTCGACTTGTTACCCATGATTGGCACATGCGCCGCGCGCGTTTCGAACTGGATAGGGCCCTGCCCAACAACATCGCTGTTACAAACGATGCGGTGTCGACGCATGCCTCGCTTAGCGTCCTGTTCAAGGAATATAACAAATATTGGTTGCGCGCGGTCGCCTCGCTTCTTGGGCTTTAAGGCATGATCGCTGTCATCCGATCAGCTTTGTACATCGTCATTTTTTACACTGGGTCAGTGTTTTTCGTCGCCACAGCTTTTTTTGCGCAATGGTTCTCCATTCCCTTAATGCAATGCGCCGTGCGTGGGTGGTCCAAATGGCAGTATAGCTGTTACCGCAGGATATTGGGTATTCACGTCAGGATTGAGGGCCACTTACCCCACAAACCGGTGCTCTTCGCCATCAAGCATGAAAGCATGTTCGAGACGATCGACATGCCGCGCATGTTTCGCAAGCCCGCCGTGGTGACGAAGAAGGAACTGTTCGACATTCCCTTCTGGGGCCCAGCCGCGCGGGCCTATGGCATGATCCCTGTAGACCGCAACGGCGGCGCAGCAGCCCTTCGCGCGATGCTCGTTTTGGCCAAAAAAATGATCGCAGACGGAAGACCAATCGTCATTTTTCCCGAGGGGACGCGCGTTGCGCCAGGCAGCCAGCCACCATTACAGTCCGGCTTTGCGGGGCTATACAAGTTGATCAATCTGCCTGTCGTGCCCATTGCCGTAAATAGCGGATCGTTGAGCCCGCGGAAGGCCGGCATCTGGAAATCAGGGACGATTATCTACAAGGTCGGCGAAGAATTGCCTACAGGCCTGCCCCGCGCAGAGATTGAGGCACGGGTCCACGCCGCCATTAACGCACTGAACGCATAGCGCGCTTAATGCTTGCGCCCAAAGTCGGGGGCGTCATCATCCTGACCCTGTTCGACAATTGAACGCCGGATGTTGCGAGTGCGGGCAAATAATGCCTCCAACTCGTCGCCTTTATCATAGCGGATGGCGCGTTGCAGCACGCTTAAGTCTTCCGAAAAACGCTGAAGCATTTCGAGAACAGCGTCCTTGTTGGACAGGAATACATCGCGCCACATGACCGGGTCAGAGGCAGCAATGCGCGTAAAATCGCGGAAACCGCCTGCCGAATATTTGATGACTTCGCTTTGCGTCACGCCTTCCAGATCATCGGCTGTGCCGACGATGGTGTAGGCGATTAAATGCGGCAAATGGCTGGTGACGGCTAAGACCATGTCATGATGGCGCGCGTCCATAATCTCGACATCAGCCCCAAGCTGCTGCCAAAAACTACGTAGCCGCTCAACCGCTGCTTCCGGAGCATGTTCGGGCGGCGTTAATATGCACCAGCGGCCCTTGAACAAGGTCGAGAATCCGGCGTCGGGCCCACTTTTTTCGGTACCTGCAACGGGATGTGCAGGGATAATTGTTGCTGTCGGCAGAACAGCAGTCAATGCGTCGACGACGCTTTGCTTGCATGAGCCGACGTCGCTGACAATAGCGTCGGCGGGCAGGTCGGCGGCAAATTCGGCGGCCACAGAGCCCATCGCGCCAACGGGCACGCATAGGATCACAAGGTCGGCGTCGATTACTGACGCGCCTGCCGTATCGGTAACATCGTCGTAAATGCCCAACGCGACAGAGCGCGCGCGCACCACAGGGTCTGCATCATGCCCTATAATGCGCACCGAAGGCATCTGCGCCCTAACGGCGCGCGCGACCGACGAGCCGATAAGACCCAGGCCAATGATTGTAAGGCGCGCAAAAGGAAGCATTAGACGCGATTGTCGAGAATTTTGCGCAAGGCAGCCATCACGCCGCGATTTTCATCCTCGGTGCCAATCGTGATCCGCAAGCCATTGCCAAGGCCCTGCCCCGGCAGCCAGCGCACGATATATCCTTCGGCCATCAGCGCGTTATAGGCGACCTCTGCGCTGCATTCGCCCTCGAACAGGACCATCAGGAAATTCGCCCATGATGGTATCGCCCGCAACCCATGGTTGGAAAGCGATGCAAACTCCTCTGCCATCCATGCGCGCCATTCGGCATTATGCTGGCGGCTGCGCGTGACAAATTCGGTATCCGCAAGCGCAGCGATGGCCGCAACTTGGCCAGCCGTTGTGACGTTGAACGGCGCG
>NZ_JARXAI010000096.1 GCF_029865925.1 Sphingorhabdus sp. | reverse complement strand
GGTGCACCGCCGAGATAATAAGACGCGTTGAACAATGGCAAGCCATCAAGCGTCTGGCCCAGTTTTGAGTTGCGCAGGTTGACTTCAAAACCGCGAATGTTGATGCCGTAGCTCCAAGGATCCGCATTGAACGCATCCGAGCCGCGAATTTGCACGCCAGGCACGGTGCGGATAGCATTGACGATATTTTCGCCGCCAGAAAGCGCTTCAATATCGGCTTTCTCGACAACATTGTTGGCGCGCGCGACCCGTTCGGCGGTGACGATAATGGTCTCGCCTTCTGCGGCGGCGGCCTCAACTTCGTCGTAGGCTTTTGCACTCGTTGCGCTGACAATGGCCAACGTGCTGATTGTTGCAGCATAAATAAAATATTTCATAGTCCATCCCTTTTTGCGCGAATCTAACCACGACTTTAACTAATCTTGCGGAGAGATTGACACATGAACTGACTCTATCGCCAATTCATTGCGTGCATGATAGCGATAGACGCCTTAATTTTTTAGCTCATATTAAAAAAATTTGTTTCGTTACAAAATTGCAATATTCATTTCTTTAATTTTTCATTAAATTGTCGTAAAGATGCGATCATTAGTAAGAAACTGGCTGCAGCGCCAAATAATGCAAGCGCAGTATAAAACGGCAGCCAATCGACATCCATGCCAGGCAAATTGCGAAGCAGAAGCAGACCGACGCTGCCTGCGTAGCCGGATGCATCCGCAATATAGATCAGAAATGCAGCCGTTCCCGCACGACCTGACGCCGCAATTAAACGGTCGAACAACATCGCGTTGAACGGTGTATAAGCGAGATATAGTCCAAGCCCCGATACGACCATCCAGATGGCGGGATCCAACCATCCAACCGAGAACGCGAGTGTTGATACACCAACCAATATAGCGCCTGCCAGAATGATAAAATGCATAATCATCAACGCACGGTAATTATCGCGGACCGCGACAAGGCTTGCCAGAATAGCCAATGTGAAAACGGCAATGGGGGCTTCGCTGGCAGCGAAAACAATCGGCGATTGACCATAGCCCAGCGCTTCCCATATCTCGGCCGCAAAATTGTCACGAAAATCGCGAATAACCGTAAACAGGACATAAGCCAGTACGAGTAAAACGACGCCCGGACCATATTCCCTCAAGAATGTACTACGACCTGCGGCGTTAATAGGCGGACGCGCGATACGTTCAGCGACATCACGCGCACTAGGCGGCGGCAAGCGCGAAAGGCCGTATACCGATATCAGCAGTATTGGCATGAAAAGCACACCTGTTGTCGCGGGCATCCACAACTCAGTTACTTGCCATTCGCCCATCAGCCATGAACCTATCGACTTTACCAGTCCCGAAGAAAGGATGAAACTGGCGCACAAGATCGATGCTAGAATTTCGCTCGAGCGGCGTCCTTCGAGATAGGCGAAGACCAAGCCCCAAATCATCCCCAGCGGCAACCCGTTGAAAAACATTGCGACTGGCTTTGCTTGGGCGGGTAAAATTGCGAACAGGACAAGAGCAAACCACGATATTGCAATCAGACTTATTATCGCGAGCGCACGGCGCGCTGGAGACATTTTCGAAACCACTTTGACGCCGATAAATTTTGAGAGCGCGTAACCAAGCAGCTGTGCAATCACGAGCGCGATTTTAAAGTCGATTGCGAATTGCCAATCGGCAAAGTCGGCATAGGTCGCTGCCGTAAAAGGTTTACGAAACGCATACATTGCAAAATAGGCACTGAACGCTGCGCCACCTGCAAATAATATGAACGCCAGGCTGTCTTTGCCGTCTTTATGGAAATGGACAGCTAAGCCTGACGGAGTTGTCATGTCGCTTCACAGCCTAAAGCGACAGTGGCCGCCCCACCCGGATGGCACCCGGCATTGACCGATTGTTCAATAGCATCGAGGGCCATCGCTAGATCCGCAACACTTTGAATGACGAAGTCAGCACCAACTTTATCAAATGATGCAATAACGGGCTTTAGGCGCGCCGCCTGCTCGGTTGGATCAAGCGCAGCCCATGCATTGGCATCCATGCCGACGCCGTTGCCCGATGCGACAACCCCAATCGTCCAAAGACCCGCATTTCGTCCGGCCTCTATACCGACCGGCGCGTCGTCGACCGCGACACAGCGCGCGGCCGGCCAAGCCTTTAACTGTGCCATCGCCTGCCATAGCATCAAGGGCGCCGGACGGCCCTGCGCTGTCTCTCCGGCACATATCGTTACGTCCGGGACATAACCCTGCGTTGCTGCGGCAGGCAGAATTCCCGTCATCATTGTCCGCGTGTAGCCAGTCGTCGAACCGATACGGATTCCCTTTTCGCGCGCTGCCAAAATTGCGGCTGCGGCGCCTGGAATAAGTTGGCTGTGCTCTGTCGCGGCCGATTGCATGGCCGGTTCAAGCGCAATCATCACACGATCAACATCCGCTTCGGTCCAATCAGCACCCTTGGCATCGCGCCAACGTGCGCCGACCGCTGGCTCGGACAATATGGCAATGACATGCTCGCGCTTTGCCATACCCATATATCGGCGAATGACATCTTGTTCGACCTTGATATCTTCGTCTGCAAATGTGTTTTCCATCGCAACCACCGGCGCGCACGATCCGAAATCGATCACTGTTCCGGCCCAATCGAAAAGGATCGCTTCAATCGATGCCATCACGCAAGCTCCCTGATCTTCTGGTTCAACGCTTTTTCGACGACGCGTTCCCCAATGGCGAAGGCAGTCGACATGCCCGCTCCACAAGTTACGACCGTTAAGTGTACGCCTGCCTCAACCTGTTCAGTGAACCAGTTTTGTTTGCTTGAGGATGCATAAACCCCCATCCAGCGTTCGACGGTTGGCGGCGGTGTTCCAAGAACAGCGTGAAATTCGTCGAGGATTAGGTCATCAATCGCGTCATGGACAAACGGATCTGGCGCATCGCCATAGTCATGGCTGTCACCTACGACCAGCGAACCGTCGGCGGACTGCGCAACAATAAGGTGGACGCCGGCGGCGACCGCACTCGTCTGTTCATTGTGCAGTTGCGCCGTTAATGATGCCGCGCCGGGTAGGGCTGAATACCCTTCGTAGCGCATGATGCCGAGATCGCTCATCACCGGGCTCGGTACGCTATAGGCTGGCGCGGCAAGGCGCAGCATTTGCAGCTTGCATCGTGTAACTGCATGCGCAGCCATAACTTCGGGATAGAGTGCATTAAGGTCGTCGCCGGGGCAGATGAAGATTGAATCCGCCTTGATCGTTCCGGCGCTCGTAACAACGCGGCCTTGCGTGCACCCAATGACGCTGGTTGGCTCTGCAAAATGAACCCCTAACTCCGCACGCATCCAGTTGGCCAGTGCAGGGATCGCTTCACGTGCTTCGATCCTGAGTTCATGTGAACTGACAAGGGCCGCGGCACAAGGCTGATAAGGCACGGCAGGATGGCGAGCAGCGAGTTGCTTGTGTGTGAGCAACTCACATCCTTCACCCATTTCGGTCGCCATGAAAGATTCAAGTATGGCCGCCGCGGCAGGGCGACGTGCACTCATAACCAGCCCAGTCTGTTGGACCTCAATCTTGGCGCGTAATGCCACTTCTGTCCAGATTTGCTTCGCACGAAGCGCAAGTGGCCACATCTCGTGTCGCTCTTGACCTGTTACGGTCACAAAGCCGAAATTGCGGATACTGGCTCCAGTTGCGCGTTCTGTCCTGTCGATCACAACGACGCGCAAGCCATTGTTGGCGGCAGCAAGCGCGTGTGCAAGTCCAACAATCCCGCGACCCACTACTGCTACGTCATATGACTCATTCATCTTGATTCGGTCCGTCGCAAAATTTGTAACATTTGTTGTCTAGTTCAATGACGTAAAGCAGGGGAGTTTCAAAATGCATTTGAGGCATGGTAACGATAGATGGCGGTTGATACCGACGTTGCCGGAACTCGGATGAGCGTCAACTTCAACCATCTTCGGTCGTTTTATGCAGTTGCCAGTGAGCGCAGCGTGACGCGCGCTGGGCGGCGGCTGAATATATCACAGCCCACATTGTCGAAGCAGCTTAAAGCCCTTGAGGAGCGCTACAAGGTAAAGCTGATCGAAGGTATCAGGCCACCTCTTACGTTAACGAACGCAGGTCAGGCTTTGTATGAACGGGCGCAGGCGTTGTTCGGGATCGCTGAAGAAATTGACGTTCTACTGGGCGAAGATGACCCTGAAAGCGGCGCTATACTGCGTTTGGGAACGGATTCCCCGCCAGTTGCCGCGGAATTCATGGCGGAGTTTTTGGCAAAGGTACCGCAAACCCGCTTTCGCGTGACAATTGCCAATGCACTCCAGACTAACGAGTTACTGATGAAGGCTCAGGTCGACGTTGCAATCATCTGCGAACCGAAAGTTGACCCTGACTATAGCTATGTACCGCTCTATCAGGATCGCTTGGTAGCGATTGTCCCAGCGCGCTCGGGCGACGATGGCCGCTCGGAATTTTTGTTGGAATCAATTGCCGACCATGTCCTTCTAGTGCGCGAGGCATCGTCGCGAACCTTGGCAGCTACGAAAAGATTATTGTCTGAAGCTGAGATTTCCACGGGCTGCACAATGGAGTTACACACGCGCGAAATGATCCGCGAAGGCGTCGCGCACGGCCTTGGCATCAGCTTGATGTTTGAACGCGAGTGTCCGCCAGATAACCGCATCCGCATATTACCGATTAAAACTGGGTCGGGAGCCGTCAAGGTTGAAGGTTATCTCGCCATTCGCACCGCAAGGCGGCGTATGCCAATCATGAAAGCGGCGCTGAAGGTCGCGGCAGAAATGCGTTTGAGAACATAGGGGGTTCAGCTCTCTGCTGCTTAATGTTTCGAACGGACCTCTGCCTCGCCTAGTTTTTATTCGCAAAGCAGACAGTCGGCTCCCGGCCCAAATATAGTCGTTCAGCTTTGCGCTAGCGCACCTTAACCAAGGTGTGTTTGGTCTAAAGCAGGTAAATTCTGTGCTGTTGCAGAAGAACTAAAAAATCGTGCATCAGTGCTAAATGTTCTGACGACGGACAGTTGGCATCAAACGCAGA
>NZ_JARXAI010000083.1 GCF_029865925.1 Sphingorhabdus sp. | reverse complement strand
GGGCGCGATGTTGATGACTCAGCACAATCTGCATTATTATCAGATGCTGATGGCCGACATGCGCGCCGCGATCTCTGAAGGGCGCTTTGCGGCTTTTGCCCAAGATTTCCGGCGGGATTATCTGTACAATAAAGACAAGGGGTAAAATATGGAGCGCGTCGCAGAAGCCATCGCACGCGCCGACGCCAACAGCCCGTTTCTGGCGGGGTTGATGGACCGCAACGCAGACCTCATGCCGCTCATCCACGCAGGCGACTTTGACACAGCGCTCGCCAATGCCCTCGCCCGCAGCGCGGACTTGGTCGGCACCGCATTGCGCAAGCAAAGACAAGGCGTCGCGCTGGTCACGGCTATTGCTGACCTAGCTGGCGTCTGGGACCTGACCCGTGTGACGCATATCCTGTCGGATTTTGCCGACCATGCACTCGACCAAGCCATAGAGGCCACGATACAAGAACGTATGCTGGGTGCCCCCAATCAAGGTTTTGCCGTCATCGCTTTGGGCAAGCATGGCGGGCGGGAGTTGAATTATTCGTCGGATATTGACCCGATATTCCTGTTTGATCCCAAAACTCTGCCCCACCGCGAAGGGGAAGACGTGGCGGAGGTTGCGGTGCGTTATGGCCGCCGCGTGATTGCGCTTTTGTCGGCGCTCGACGGCGACGGTTATGTGTTTCGCGTCGACATGCGGCTACGCCCCTCGCCTGAGGTCAGCCCAATCGTCCTGCCTGTCGAAGCGGCCATTGGCTATTATGAATCAAGCGCATTGGCGTGGGAACAAGCTGCCTTCATCCGCGCCCGCGTAAGTTCCGGCGACCGGGCGTTGGGCGCCTATTTCATGCACGCGATTACACCCTTTATCTGGCGCAAATCTCTGGATTTCGGGCAGTTGAAGAATATCACCGCGATGACGGCGCAAATCCGCGATCATTATGCCAAGGGGCAGAAAATGGGCCTCGGTTTCGACCTCAAGCGCGGCCATGGCGGGATCCGCGAGTGCGAATTTTTCGCGCAAGCGCATCAGCTTATCCATGGCGGCCGCGACCCGGTCTTGCGCGTGCCAGACACCCGCGCCGCATTACAGGCGCTGGCGGCGGCTGGACCGATTAGCGCGCAAGAGGCAGAGACCTTGTCATCCGCCTACACCGATTTACGGACATTCGAACACCGCCTGCAAATGCACAGTGACCGGCAAACGCATGAGATACCCGCCAACCGCGATACCGCCGATGCCGTGGCGCGGCTGCATGGTTTGGCCGATGCAGACGCGTTGATTGCTGCCATTGCGCCAATCACTGCGCAGGTCGCGGCAATCTATGACCGAATGGTGGACGCAGGCGGCGGCGAAGGGCCGCGCATGGCGGACGAAGGCCTGCCGCTTGAGGAGCAGCTGACCGATCTGGGCTACGCTGACCCAGCCGCCGTGATGCAGCGTTTGGCCCGCTGGCGCAGCGGCAAGATCCGCGCGATCCGGAGCGAATCGGCGCGCGACGCGTTTGAAACGGTGCTGCCCGCGATCATGGCGGCATTGGCGCAAGCACCGGATTCGGACCGCGCTATTGCCCGTTTCGACAATATGATTGAGGCGATGCCCAGCGCGATCAACGTCTTCCGCTTACTTGAGGCGCGCCCCGGCCTGCTGCAATTGGTCGGCGATATTTTAAGCTATGCGCCCACATTGGCCGACGATTTGGGCCGCCAAAGCCGCTATCTTGATGCACTTATAGACACCAGCGCGATGCATTTGCCGGGCGACGTAGCGGCGTTGCAGGACGCGATGCAGCGGCGGATTGGCGACGCCGATTATCAATCCACGCTCGATATTGTCCGGGATTATGTGGGCGAAAAACGCTTTGCGCTTGGCGTGCAGTTGATTGAAGGGCGCAGCGACGCCCTCGATATCGCGCGCAGCTACGCCCATTTGGCCGAAGCATCCTTGCAGACATTGACCGCAGCGACGGTCGCCGAATTTGAAAAAGCGCATGGCAAGATTGCAGGCAGTGAGCTTATTATCTTGGCGCTCGGCAGGCTTGGCGGCGAAGCGTTAACGCATGCGTCGGACTTGGACCTCATCCTGCTGTTCAACGGCGATCACCTTGCGGAGTCCGACGGACCACGCGTGCTTGGCGCCACGCAATATTTCAACCGGCTGGCGCAGCGGGTCATCGCCGCGATGTCCGTCGCGACCGCATCTGGCGCTTTATATGAAGTCGACACGCGGCTTCGGCCCTCCGGCGCGGATGGGTTGCTATGCGCGTCGGTCAAAAGCTTTGCCCAATATCAGCGCGATGATGCCTGGACATGGGAGCATATGGCACTGACAAGGGCGCGCGTGCTGTTTGGTTCCGCCGATGCACGGCGCGCCGTCGCGGAGATTGTTTGGGATGTATTGAACACCCAGCGCGACAGCGTCCGGCTGCACACAGACATCGCGACGATGCGCAAGGATATGACCGCGCACAAGCCCCCCAAGGGCCCGTTGGACGTCAAGCTGCTGCCCGGCGGATTGGTGGATATGGAGTTTATAATTCACGCGCTTCAGCTGCAGACACATGCGGGTATCAAACCGCAGCTGGGCCCCGCGATTGACGCTTTGGTGGTGGCTGAACATTTGCCGACAGAATTTGCCAAGGCCTTTGCTTTGATGTCGCGGTTGCTGGTCATGATACGTTTGATCGCGCCCGACTGCGCCACGCCGCCCGAGGCGGCCCAACTTCTGATTGCGCACAGCCTTGGTTTTGCAGATTGGGACGGCTTAATGGATGCGATTGGGGATTATCGCGGGCTTGTCATCGCCCAATGGCAAAGCTTACTTGGCCCACGCGATTTTTGAAAAGGAACGAAATATGACCGAATTAAACGACACGCTGCCCGATGTCACCGTCGCCGATAGCGCCGGCAATGCCGTCAATCTGGCAGGCTTGCAGGGGCCGTTTGTGCTGTATTTTTACCCCAAAGCGGACACGCCGGGTTGCACCAATGAGGCCAAGGATTTCACAGAGCTCGCCAGCGACTTTGCCGCGCTGAATTGCCCTGTTTATGGCATGTCAAAGGACAAGCCCGCCAAGCTTGCCAAATTTGCCGCGAAATATGCGTTGCATGTCCATTTGCTGTCGGACGAAGCCAGCGACGCCACCGAACAAATGGGCGCTTGGGTTGAAAAATCCATGTACGGTAAACTGTATATGGGCATTGACCGGTCGACATATCTGGTCGGCAAAGACGGCAAGGTTGCGCAACTGTGGCGCAAGGTGAAGGTCAAGGACCACGCGGCAGAGGTGCTGGCTGCGGCGAAGGGTTTATAAACAAGACCTCAGCAACCCACTCCATCGCCCGATGACAGGCCGCGGGTGATTCGGTGGCCGTGCACAGCCTGAATCCCTCCTAAAAGGGGGAAATCTCCGACATTTCGGCGGGAACAAACGCGTTGGAGGCGCGTTGTTACAAGTGCCAGTTATTGCCAAAACCATGTTGAAAATACTGGTAAACCGCCACTTTATTGGGTTGTTGAACGCTCCATTCAACGACTCAACGCATTTGAGCGCCGGTTTGTCCCGCGATTATTGTGGGGATGTTGCATTCGTTTGAACCATCGGACACCACCCTTCTCATACGGGGTGGGCAGGTCAACTGTCCCGATCAATCTTCGGGACTGCGCCAGAAATGGCGCGGGTCGCAACAAAAAGGTTAGTACTCATCATGGTATCCAGCGCTTTGGCTTCGTGCCAATCACTGATCCTTAAAGCTGCGTCCGCTCTTGGCATCTTGGTCGCTGTTTCAGTTGCCACACCTGCGCTTGCAAATTCGGCTGCCGCATCTTCTGACACTTTCCGTATCTCCTCCGACGATCTTAAAGCAAACCAAAGCGCTCTTGGGTTTTCGGACCCAGAATTTCGTGCATTGAACGACAGCTGGGGCCGCATTAACGGCACCGCTATCAAGGTCGAAGTTGCTGTTCCTTCCATCAACCCTGTTGAGATCATGAAATTTTCCAGCGGTTACGGATATCGCGAAGCGCCGATGCGCGGCGCAAGCCGCAACCACCAAGGCTTGGATATTCCTGGCGCAGTAGGCTCGCCAATCTTTGCAACCGCAGACGGCACCGTTGGCCGTGCGGATTGGGTTGGCGGATATGGTAAGTTGGTTGAAATCAACCATGGCAACGCGGTGCAAACCCGTTACGGCCATTTGTCCGCGATGAATGTGATCCCGGGCCAGCGCATCCGTAAGGGTGACATATTGGGCTATATGGGTTCAACCGGCCGTTCAACCGGAAGCCATCTGCATTATGAAGTGCGCATCGCTGGTGAAGCGATCAACCCAACGGCATTTCTTGCGCCACTGAAGTCCGACCCAAGCGGTGCAAAACTCTTGCTAGCTTCGAAGGCTAATGATACCAGATCAATAGGCGGTCCTGCTGAAGGCGAGTAAGCGGACAAGCCAACGCATCACCTTTGGGAGAGGGTGTAATCTTGGGGCTGGCATTGGAAACTTTGCCGCCCCTTTTCTTTATGTGTTGATTGGCCTACATTAACATCATGACCGAAACCGAAGTCATTTCCATGACGCCCGCTATTTCCATGACAGCCAATGCCGCGCGCCGTGTGGCCGAAATCGCGACGAAGCTCGGCAAAGACCCGGTGCTTCGGCTTTCGGTGGATGGTGGCGGTTGTTCGGGCTTTCAATATCGCTTTGGTTTGGCCGACTCGATTGAGACCGACGATATTCAAGCGCAGGGCGAAGGCGCATCCTTGGTCGTCGATCCCATCAGCCTTGATCTTGTGCGCGGATCAGCGGTGGATTTTGTCGAGTCGCTTGGCGGCAAGAGCTTTAAGGTCACCAACCCGCAAGCGCAAGCGGGTTGCGGCTGTGGATCAAGCTTTTCGGTTTGATGCGATAGCGCGCACCCGCTAGGGCCGCTACATGCGTATCGCGACTTACAACATCAACGGCGTCAAAGCGCGCCTTCCCCGACTGCTCGAATGGCTGGAGGAAACCCAGCCCGATATTGCCTGTTTGCAGGAAGTGAAGTCGCAGGATGAGGGCTTTCCCATCGCAGACTTCGAACGTGCTGGTTATGGCGCGATCTGGCATGGGCAAAAATCGTTTAACGGCGTCGCCATTCTTGCAAAGGGCGCGCAACCCGTTGAGATGCAGCGCACCTTGCCGGGCGATCCGCTGGACGAACATGCCCGCTATCTGGAGGCAGATGTTTTCGGGCTTCGCGTCGCCAGCATCTATCTGCCCAATGGCAATCCGCAACCGGGGCCAAAATTCGACTATAAGCTGGCATGGATGCAGCGGCTATATGCCCGCGCGGCCGAATTGCTGGCGGCGGAGATACCAGCGATATTGGCCGGCGATTATAATGTCATTCCGCACGCGCATGACATCTGGGCACCCAGCGCAATGCTGGACGATGCCTTGCGCCAGCCTGAAAGCATCGCGGCCTATCGCGCGTTGCTTGGCCAGGGCTGGACCGACGCGCTGGCCACCCATTATCCGCAAGGCGGGGTGTGGACGTTTTGGGATTTTCAGGCGGGCGCATGGCAACGCGACCATGGCTTTCGCATTGACCATCTGCTGTTGAGCCCGATTGTCGCAGATCGCCTGACCAGTTGCGGCGTCGATAAGGACCATCGTGGCCGCGAAAAAGCCAGCGACCACGCGCCGACTTGGGTCGAATTGGCGGACTAAAACAGATATTGTAGCACTCGCTACATTTTGTTATGTGGGCCCCATCATTTGGGAGGCTTGATCATGACCTTATTCCGCATTTTCTGTGCTGCAATCATTGCCGCAGTGAGCATCTATTCGACAATCGTCATCGCGAACCATGGCATGGGCCTGTATCCGATATTTTTCGGCGACATCGCGGACATGACGTGGCGCGGACAGTTCAATGTCGATTTCTTGTGCTTTCTCCTAATGTCTGGCGCTTGGGTCGCATGGCGGCACGCATTTTCGCTGAATGGACTTTTACTCGGCTTTGCTGCCTTCAATCTTGGCGCGCCGTTTTTGGCAGGCTATCTGTTGATCGAAGGATATCGGAACAAGGGCGATAGTGCAGCGCTTCTTTTGGGCCGCGCACGGGCAGCGCGCAGCCGCTAAAGCGCCTTGGCGTTTACATCATCAAGGCCAATGCTTTTCAGGAACAGCATGCCTTCCATGCTGACTAGCAAGCGGGCGGCATCAATATCGCGTTGCGCGTCCGTGTCGGACTTCAGTTGGGCCCTGCCCCACTCTAAAAAGCCACGTCCAATCTGTTCGCCGACCGCGCGGTAGAACGCATCCCCCATCGCCGCGCGCGCCGCAACCTGAAGCCAGATGCGCATATAGGGCCACAATGCCTCTTCGAACAAAATGTCGGCAAATTGGCGGCGCAATTGTTCCAAGGGCAGGGGTTCGGACGCGGTCCGCGCCGAGATCAATTCCACCAACCGCCCCGAAATCTGCTCCAACACCGCAGTAATAATCTGCGTCTTGTCGTTAAAATAATAGAGCAGCATCCGGTCGCTGGTGCCCGCCGCCTTGGCCAGAGGGCGCAAGCTTGCCGCCGACAATCCCTCTGCCAGGACATAATCGGTCAATCGCTGGATAATCTCCGCGCGGCGGGTGTCATTCTTGCTCACGCGCCCAGCATAGCGCGTCAAAGACAGCGGTGGCAACTGGACAGCGCGCGCCAGTATCACTATCGGATTGGCATGCCAGACTCTAATTCATCCGCTCAGCCTTCCGACTCCATCCTGATCATCGATTTCGGATCGCAGGTCACCCAGCTTATCGCCCGCCGCGTGCGCGAAGCCGGGGTCTATTCCGAGATTGCCCCGTTCAACAATGCCGAGGCGGCGTTTGCGCGGATGCAACCAAAGGGCATCATCTTATCAGGTGGCCCAGCCTCCACCACGCACGCCGATTCCCCGCGTGCACCGCAATGCGTATTCGACAGCGGCTTGCCCATTCTTGGCATTTGTTATGGCCAGCAAACGATGATGATGCAGCTGGGCGGACATGTGAGCGCAGGCGACGGCGGCGAATTTGGCCGCGCATCGATTGCGGTGGAAAAACCCTGCGCCTTGTTCGACGGCCTTTGGGAAAGTGGCGAGACGCATCAGGTGTGGATGAGCCATGGTGACAAGGTCACAAGCCTTGCGCCCGGCTTTGAAGTCGTCGCGACAAGCGATGGCGCGCCTTATGCCTTCATCGCCGACGAAGCGCGGCAATATTATGGCATCCAGTTCCACCCCGAAGTGGTCCATACGCCAGATGGCGCGAAGCTGATTTCCAGTTTCGTCCGCAATGTCTGTGGCTTGGCTGGCGACTGGACGATGGCCGAATTTCGCGCGACGAAGATCGCCGAAATCCGCGCGCAAGTCGGCTCAGGCCGGGTCATTTGCGGACTGTCGGGCGGCGTCGATAGCTCCGTGGCCGCAATCCTCATTCACGATGCGATCGGCGCGCAACTGACTTGCGTCTTTGTTGACCATGGCTTGCTGCGCATGAATGAACGCGAACAGGTCGAAACCTTGTTCCGCGACCATTATAATATCCCGCTTGTTGTCGTGGACGCTGAAGAACGCTTTATGGCGGGCTTGGCGGGTGTCACCGACCCTGAGGCGAAACGCAAATTCATCGGCGCGGAATTCATCAACGTATTTGACGAAGAAGCCAAGAAAATCGGCGGTGCAGATTTCTTGGCGCAAGGCACGCTCTACCCCGATGTGATCGAAAGCGTCAGCTTCACCGGCGGACCATCGGTCACGATCAAAAGCCACCATAATGTCGGCGGCCTGCCTGCGCGGATGAATATGAAATTGGTCGAACCCTTGCGCGAATTGTTCAAGGATGAAGTCCGCATCTTGGGCCGAGAGCTTGGGCTTAACGACCAATTTGTCGGCCGCCACCCCTTCCCCGGCCCCGGCCTTGCCATCCGCATCCCGGGCGAAGTGACCAAAGAACGCTGCGATGTGTTACGCAAGGCGGACGCCGTCTATCTCGAAGAAATCCGCAATGCCGGACTATATGACGCGATCTGGCAAGCATTCGCCGTCCTCCTGCCCGTCCGCACCGTGGGCGTGATGGGTGATAGCCGCACCTATGACAATGTCTGCGCCTTGCGCGCGGTAACGTCCACCGATGGCATGACAGCGGACATTTATCCGTTTGAAAGCGCCTTTCTGAGCCGCGTATCAACGCGCATCATCAATGAAGTCAAAGGCATCAACCGCGTGGTATATGATTATACATCAAAGCCACCCGGAACGATCGAGTGGGAATAGGCGTTTCGCCCGCATGACTGCCCCCCTCTCACCCGCGCAGATTAGCGAGATCGTCGAAATGGCGCTGTCCGACCATATCAGTTTCACGCAGATATCGGCGCAGCACAAGGTGACACCCGACGAGATAAAGATCATCATGCGCACGCAGTTAAAGCCCGGCAGCTATCGCGCATGGCGCAAGCGCGTGCGTGATTTCGGCGACCGGCGAGAGCATTATAAATGACCTTTATGGCAATGAACGGACCCCAGACATGACCCTGACCGTATACGGCATCCCCAATTGCGACACCGTCAAGAAAGCGCGTAATTATCTTGATGCCCGCAGCCTTGGCTATCATTTCCATGATTATAAAAAGGCGGGCGCGATTGCGGCTGATTTGGAACGCTGGAGCGCAATCGTTGGTTGGGAAAAGCTGCTGAATAAGGCAGGCACCACGTTCAAGAAACTGCCCGATGCTGACAAGGCCGATATTGATGCGGCCAAGGCCATTGCGTTGATGGTCGCCAACCCGTCGATGATTAAACGGCCTGTGGTTGAAGGCGGCCAAACTTTGCTCGTCGGGTTTAAAGAAGCAGAATGGGATGCGCTTTTGTCGCAGAAGTGAAACGTCGCGCGGGCATGGAGCCAATATGACTCACTTGCACCTGCTTCTGATTGCTACAATCCTCCTGTCGCCTTTCTCCATTTCGGAAAGCCAAGCCATGGAAAAACCGCTCGAAGGCCACGTCATTGTCATCGCGCACCGTGGTGCCTCGGGTGAGCGGCCCGAACACACCATTGCAAGCTACAGCCGTGCAATTGACCAAGGTGCTGATTACATTGAGCCGGACCTTGTCCTGACTAAGGACGGCATATTGGTCGCGCGGCACGAGAATGAGATTTCGGAAACCACCGACATTGCGGACAAGGCCGAATTTGCCGACCGCAAAACCACCAAGACCATCGACGGCCAAAAAATGACGGGCTGGTTTACAGAGGATTTCACGCTCGCCGAACTCAAGACCCTGCGCGCCAAGGAACGCCTGCCGCAACTGCGAAGCGCCAATATGGCCTATGACGGGCAATTCGAAATCCCGACTTTTGACGAGATCCTCGCGCTCGCCAAGGCGCAAAGCGCCGCGACGGGACGGACAATTGGCGTCTATCCCGAAACCAAGCACCCCAGCTATTTTGCCAGCATTGGCCTGCCGCATGAGGGACCGTTATTGGCGGCGCTGACCAAATACGGCCATGTCGAAAAAAGCGCACCTGTGTTCATTCAGTCGTTCGAAGTCGAAAATCTCAAAGCGTTGCGGTCCAAAACCAAATTGCGGCTGATCCAGTTGATGGATGAAAAGGGCAGCCCGGCGGACCGGAAGGACCTGACTTACCCGCAAATGGCGACAGCAGCGGGCCTGAAAACCGTTGCGACATATGCCGATGGCGTTGGCCCTAATAAGGGGCTGGTCATCCCGCGCACTTTGCTTGGCAATCTGGGCGCGCCAACGACACTTGTTGCCGACGCGCATAAAGTGGGTCTTGCAGTTCACTTATGGACGTTCCGTCGCGAAAATTACTTTCTGCCATTGGCGCAAAAATCCGGCATTGACCCGCGCGGCATCGGCGACCTGAAATCCGAAATCCAAGCCTTTCTCGCCACCGGCATCGACGGCTTTTTCAGCGACAATGTGGCGGAGGCGGTTCCGGCGCGGCAATAAGGGGCCGACTCAATTTGCTTTTGCCCGCGGCGTTTAGCGGCTAAGCCCCTGCCCCATGTCTACACATCCTAAAACGCTCACCTTCGATACATCCACCAGCCGCGCGAACCCGACGCCTTCGCCGATGAAGCGCCTGACCGTGCCGCGTATCCGGCAGCGCAAGGGCGGCGAACCGTTGGTGATGCTGACGGCCTATACGGTACGCATGGCGCAATTGATGGACCCGCATTGCGACATGTTGCTCGTCGGCGACTCGCTGGGGCAAGTCATCTATGGCCTTCCCCATACGGTTGCCGTCACCATGGAAATGATGGCAGCACATGGCGCAGCGGTTGTACGCGGCAGCTATCACGCGGCGGTGATCGTCGATATGCCGTTCGGTTCTTACGAAGCCTCGCCCGAACAGGCGTTCATCAACGCCTCGCGGCTTTTGAAGGAAACGGGCGCTGCTGGCGTCAAGGTGGAAGGCGGCAAAGTGCTGGCTCCGACATTAGAATTCCTTACCTCACGCGGCATTCCGGTGATGGCGCATGTTGGCCTTACCCCGCAAGCGGTCAACATTCTTGGTGGCTATGGCGTGCGCGGCAAAAGCCCCGAAGAAGCCAAATCGATTGTTGAGGACGCCATGGCAATGTCCGACGCTGGTGCATTTGCCATGGTCATCGAAGGCGTGCTTGAACCTATTGCCATTGAAATAACGCAAAAAGTTGCCTGCCCGACGATTGGCATCGGTGCGTCGGCACAATGCGACGGGCAAGTGCTGGTGGCCGAAGATATGCTGGGATTGTTCGACCGCGTGCCGAAATTTGTGAAGAAATTCGGCAATATGGGCGTCAGCGTTGAAGACGCGGTGCGCGAATATGCCGCCCGCGTGCGCGACCGCAGCTTCCCCGGACCCGATCAGCTATACCAGCCTGTATAAAGCAGGCTGGCCTATCGCGCCAAGTCGAGCTAAGGACGTCTCCAACCATTTTTGACTAATCGTATGCGGAGGCCCTTTTGGCTTTGACACCCACAGAAAAGCGCCCTGACCAAAACAGGAGCGGAAGCGACGAGGCATTTTTACGCGAAGTGGATGATGCCGTCCGCGCAAGCGATCTGACAACATTTTGGAAGCGTTATGGCCGCTGGCTTTTGGCCGCAGTTGCTGCGGGCCTGCTCGCCTTTGGCGGTTGGATCATTTATCATAATCAACAACAGGCCGCCGCCGATTTGCAGAGTGAGGCCTTTGTCGACGCAATGGACAAGTTGCGTGCTGGCCAAGCCAACGAGGCGCGCGCACAGTTGGCGACCCTCGCTAAGGCTGACCAACCCGGATATCGCGCGATGGCGCAATTGGTGGAAGCCAATTTGCTGGGCGAAGAAGGTCAGACCAAGAAGGCGATTGCGTTATATACCAAGATCGCAAGCGACGACACCCTGCCGCAGACCTTTCGCGACTTGGCGCTTATCCGGCAGGTGAGCGCTGAATTTGATACCATTCAACCGCAGCAGGTTATTGCTCAGCTTAAGCCCTTGGCCGTACCAGGCCATCCATGGTTCGGCAGCGCCGGCGAATTGACTGCCTTGGCCTATGTCAAAATGGGCAAAGACAATCTTGCAGGCCCAATATTTGCGCAGATTGCAAAGCAGGAAGGCTTGCCGCAGACATTGCGCAGCCGTGCACAACAAATGGCGGGCGCGCTTGGCATTGATACCGTTCAGGTTGACGCAAAGCGCAATGCGGCATCGAAGGCGGATGAAACTGCCTCCAAGGGAGAGTGATAATGAAGACCATAGCAAAATTGCTTCTGGCTCTCGCCGCAACGACAACATTGGGTGGCTGCGCCGTAATTGACGGTGTGCGCGGCGATTCCGGGAAAAAAGGCAATACACCAACGATCGGCAGCCGCGTCGACATTTTGGGCATCGAGCGTGACACCGAGGTCGATCCCGCCTTGGCAGGTTTTGCGGTCACTCTCCCGCCAGTGGCCTTGAACGAAGCTTGGGCGCAGCCCGGCGGCAACGCATCAAAATCGCCCGGCCATGTGGAGCTTGGCCAAGGCCTTTCGCGCATCTGGACGGCAAAAGTAACAGGGGCCAACCCGCGTGCACGCTTGGCTGCCAGCCCAGTGATGAGCGATGGGCGCATCTATGTCGTCGACACGACTGCCCGCGTCACCGCATTTGATGCGAACACGGGCGCGCAAATCTGGTCCAACGCACTAGAAATCGAAAAGGACGGCAAGCCGTCGCGCTTTGGCGGCGGCGTCAGCGCAACCGGCACGAACGTATTTGCCACCAATGGCGTTGGCGATGTCGCATCGCTTGCAGCCGACACAGGCGCGCTTGCCTGGAAAAAGCGCCCCGCGGGTCCCTTGCGCGGTGCACCGACCTTGTCCAACGGCAATGTCTATGTAATGACGCAAGACAACCAGATTTACGCGCTGCGCCAAAGCGATGGTGAAGCACAATGGAACGAAGCTGGCCCTGTTTCTGCATCGGGCATCTTTGGTGTTGGCGCCCCTGCTGCGGCGCAAGGCACGATTATCGCTGGCTATTCCAGCGGCGAGCTTGCTGCGTATCGCTACGAAAATGGCCGTAGCCTGTGGAGCGACACCTTGTCCCGCACAGCCATGTCGACATCAGTGTCGACACTAACGGATATTGATGCTGACCCCGTCATCGACCGCGGCCGCGTATTCGCGCTGGGCAAGGGTGGCCGTATGGCGTCGTATGAATTGGTGAGCGGCCAGCGCATTTGGGAAATCAACATCGCGGGCATTTCGACGCCGGTCACCTCTGGCGAATGGGTGTTTGTCATGACTGACGAAGCGCGTTTGTTGTGCGTCGCGCGGTCCACCGGCAAGATCCGCTGGATTTCGAAGCTGCAGCGCTACAAGAATGAAAAGAAGAAAAAGAAGCCTATCAGCTGGTATGGCCCCGTCCTTGCCGGTGGCCGCTTGGTCATTGCCAATTCGCATGGTGCGGTTTGGTCCGTAGCGCCCGACGAAGGCACCGCGACCGAGATTCTTGACGTTGGCAATGATGTGTCGCTGGCACCAATTGTGGCCAACAATATCTTATATGTTCTGGATGATTCCGGGCGCATTTCCGCGTTTCGTGGATAAGCCTTAAAGGAGAAGTACCGGCATGTTGCCGACGGTAGCCATTATCGGTCGGCCCAATGTCGGCAAGTCCACTTTGTTCAACCGGCTGGTTGGCAAGAAACTCGCGCTTGTCGATGACACGCCGGGCGTCACCCGTGACCGCCGTGAAGGCGAAGGACGTCTGTTCGACTTGGAATTCACCATCGTCGACACCGCAGGCTATGAGGATGAAGATCCCGAGACCCTGCCGGGTAGAATGCGGATGCAGACCGAAGCGGCGATTGCAGGCGCGCAAGTGGCGTTGTTCCTCATCGATGGCCGCGTTGGTGTAACCCCGCTTGACGAAGAAATTGCCCGTTGGCTGCGCAGCAGTGCGACGCCCGTGGTGCTCGCGGTCAACAAGGCCGAGGGCAAGCAAGGCGATAACGGCATATTGGAAAGCTATGCGCTTGGCTTTGGCGACCCAATCGCGATCAGCGGTGAACATGGCGAGGGCATGGTCGATCTGTTTCAATCCCTGCTGCCGCATATTGACGGTGGCGCTTTTGAAGTGCCTGACCCCGAAGCGCCAGATGCGATATTGAAGCTGGCGATTGTGGGCCGCCCGAACGCCGGAAAATCAACTCTGATTAACAAGATTTTGGGCGAAAACCGGCTGATAACCGGGCCCGAGGCAGGAATTACCCGCGACAGTATTTCGGTCGATTGGATCTGGACCGACCCAAGTCCCAAGGAACGCGAGCCCGACGAAGAGGGTATCATCCCACCGATGCTGACCGAGCGCCGCGTGCGCTTGATCGACACCGCAGGGATGCGCAAGCGTGCCAAGGTACGGGACAAGCTAGAAAAGCTATCCGTTGCCGACGCGCGCCACGCCATCGACTTTGCCGAGGTGGTGGTGCTGCTGCTGGATGCGACCAAGGGTCTTGAGGTGCAGGATTTGAAGATCGCGGACCATGTCATTCAAGAGGGCCGCGCCCTCATCATCGCGATCAACAAATGGGATGTGGCCGTTGACGGCGCCGGCCTGTTCAGAGGCATTCGTGCCGCGTTGGAAGAGGGCCTGTCGCAATTGAAGGGCGTTCCGATGATTGCCGTATCCGGGCTTACCGGAAAAGGGCTTGACCAGATGATTTCCGCCGCGTTCGATGCGCGTGAAGCTTGGAACAAGCGGGTGCCAACAGGTATCCTCAACCGTTGGTTTGAGGCAGCGATTTCGGCGAACCCGCCCCCTGCCCCTGGTGGCAAGCGGATCAAGCTGCGCTATATGACTCAAGCGCGCAACCGGCCGCCGACCTTTGTCATTTTCGGCAACCGGACCGACGAGCTGCCCGCCAGCTATGCGCGCTATTTGCTCAACGGCATCAGACGCGATTTGGATTTCGGCGCAGTGCCGGTGCGAATCAACTTCCGGTCGTCGAAAAATCCGTTTGCGGACAACGGATAAGGATAGCCCTGCGCGATATCAGTCCTCGATGGGTTTTGACTGCAGCTGAATGTAGTTTTCCATGCCCATACGCGCGATCAGGTCGAACTGCTTTTCGAGCATATCGACATGTTCTTCTTCGCTTTCGAGGATCGATGCGAACAGGTCGCGGCTGACATAATCGCGGACGCTTTCGCTGTGCGCGATGGCGTCTTTCAATAACGGCAGCGCTTCATATTCGAGCTCAAGATCGGCTTTCAGGATTTCCTCAACGGTCTCGCCAATGCGCAAGCGCCCAAGCATTTGGAAATTGGGGAGGCCATCCAGAAACAAGATGCGCTCCGACAATTTGTCGGCATGCTTCATCTCGTCAATCGATTCATGCCGTTCAAAATGTGCCAGACGCGATACGCCCCAATTGTCGAGCATGCGGTAATGCAGCCAATATTGATTGACCGCAGTCAGTTCATTTTTGAGCGCCTCGTTCAAAAATTCTATGACTTTTGCATCACCCCTCATTGCCATTTCCTTTCCGTTCTTTGCGCATATATTAACGCGATATTAGATGGCCGTGAAGCGGAAAATGGCAGAAAACCTACTTTTTTCAGGACGCTATTGCTAAGCGGTTGCAGCTGTGGTGCTGATAATGTTTCGCGCGAACGAGAGGCACTGGCCGCATTTTGGCTTACGCCCAAGGCGCGCATACACGTCATTCGGACGTTCCGAGGCACAACGCACCGCAGCGCGCAGGTCTTTTTCCTTGATGGCATTACAGATGCAAACGACCATGGATTAACTCCTATGAAATCGTCTTACCGTTAATGCGAACTGATTGCAATAGCATTAACGGCGCATAGTTTGCACTTTTCCGCGCGCCAAGCTGCGCCACAACCACTCAAGCGGGCCGTAGTGGAATTTCATCAGCCATGGCTTTGACCAGAGCAACATCACTGCCCACGCGCCCAGCACAAACACCCATAATCCCGCACGGCCCACATGCCCAAACAAGCCAAAGCCATAACCATAGAAAATGGTCGTCATGACAATGCTCGTCCCAAGATAGTTGCTGAATGCCGCGCGCCCCGTTGCTGCAACACGGGCGAGCATCGGTTGATTTTGATACCGCCGAATGATGAGGATGAGCACAGCCGCATAGCCGACGGTCAACATAATGCGCGGAATTGCACCCCAGAAGAAAAAGACCGCAAGCGCGGTGATCCGGTCGAAATCAACGGCTACTATCCAAACCCCAAAGACCAATGTCAGCAGCAAGCCGACTGGCAGCATCCGCATCACCCAGCGCCGGTAATCGATCGCATCCCAGTTGCCCGTCATGAACCCGCTTTTTTGCATCGCCATACCAATCATCATCAGCGGCAAAGTTTCGCCAATTGATTGCACCACCAAGATAAATGGCGTGCTCCATTCGTCGAGCCTGTCCATTGTTAGCGCCACATAGCTGCCCCTGTGCAGCGCGAGGTCAGGTGCAATGTTAAAAGCAAGGTCCGCACTATCCATGAGCTCGCGAAACTGACGGGCCATGTCTGCGCTCGCATCTGGTCGGGTTGCGAAATATTGAAAGATCTGCAGCGCGCCAAATTGAATGCCCCAGAGCGCCAGCCCGACAGCAAAAATGATGCACGCGATCTTGACTAACCGCTCTGGCGGCAAGTCGCGGAAGCAAAAGGCGATCATGCCGATAATGGCATACAGAAAAAGAATATCGCCGAACCAGATGAAGAAATAATGCGCGAGGCCAAACACAGCGAGCCACGCCATCCGGCGGTAATGGACCTGCGCGGCGCTTTCCCCCTTTGCCACGGCGCGGTCGATGACCAGCATCATGCTCGCGCCAAACAGCAAGGAAAACAGCCCGCGCATTTTGCCATCAATAAAAATGAACGCAAAAAACCACGCGATTTGGTCGGCAAGGCTGTCCCCACCATACGCTGCGGGCGTGATATAGGCCCATTCGGGCATCGCAAAGCTGATGATGTTCATAGCCAATATGCCCATCACGGCAAAGCCGCGCATCGCATCCAAGCTGATGTACCTTTGTTCGGATGTCCGCATATCGCCCCCACTGTTCACGGATCAATGCAGCAACACATATTTGCCGTCCAGTGCGTTAACCGTTTCTTATTGACACTTATGTAGGTAGTTTTTATTCTTATAGTTGAAACAACTTTGGATTCGCCATGACTGAACTGTATTTTTCGCACCCTGACCGCCCGCCTGCTAAAATGCAGCCGCGGAAGGCGTGGCATCATTTTCGCAAGCTGATTGCCAACAAAGAAGACACAGAACAGGTCTTTCACATCATTGCGGCCTTAAGCGGCAGCAAGTTCGGTAAGATGGCGCGTAAATTTTGGGAAACACCAAAGGGCCGGGCGTTGCTTGAAAGCAATGAGCGCCTGATTGACATGCTCGATGACCATGACAGCATCAAGAAGCTTCCAGCCGGCACAGTTGGCCGCTTTTATGTCGAGTTCATGGAGCGCGAAGGTCTAAGCGCTGCGGGTCTTGAGGCGGAATATGCCCAGTTCCGGACAACATATCCCGTGTTTGGCGATGTGGTTGAACGTTATGGCGACCGCTTGCGCGATACCCATGACATGCTGCACATCCTCACCGGCTATGGCCGCGACGCTTTGGGTGAACAATGCGTGCTGGGCTTTACCTATGCGCAAAACCACAATCTTGGCGTTGGTTTCATTGCCTATGCCGGCGGATTAGAACTGAAGTACCGCGTTGCCAAATCGGCGCCGATTATGAAAGCGGTGCACGAAGGCTATCGTATCGGCAAAGCGGCGAAGAACATCGTTCAGGAAGACATCGCAGCCTTGTTGCGCGAGCCTTTGGTCGATGCCCGTAAACGCTTGGGTATTGCCGAACCGGTGACCTACAAAGCAGCGCATGCAGCGATGCGGTCAGAAGGCATCGATCCTTATAATTTGCTGGCTGCGGCTGCTTAAGGCTAGGGTATAAAAACCGTTCGTCGCGCGCGACGTCGGGATACCCCTAGCTTTCCATCCAGTCTTTGAAGAAGCTGTCATGCGCGGCGCGCAGTTGCGTCAAAGCAACATCAAAGCCAGGCCCAGTGACCGCAGTGCCGCCAACGGTGCCGATGCGAGTAATCGGGATACCCGCCGCCTGAATGCGGTCGGCAGTTGCGCTGGTCACAACATAGCGCGCCTGATCCTCACCAAAAGCGGTGAATGCATCGCCGATTTCTTCGACAACGCAACCGCGGCCGCTGGCGAGCGCCATTTCGGTCAGCGCAACCAACAAGCCGCCATCGGCGACATCATGCACGGCGTTAACCTTGCCATCTAGAATAAGCTGACGGACGAATTCTGCGTGTGCGCGCTCCTTGGCAAGGTCAACAGATGGCGCAGTGCCGTCTTCGCGGCCATGCAATTCACGCAGCCATAAAGACTGGCCCAGATGCCCATCATTGTCGCCAATGACAAAAATGCCGTCACCGTCATCCTTAAACGCAATCGTCGCCATTTTGCTGACATCTTCCAGCACACCGACGCCGCCAATGGCAGGTGTTGGCAAAATGGCGCTGCCGCCGCCGGTTGCCTTGCTTTCATTATATAATGACACATTGCCCGACACGATCGGGTAATCAAGCGCACGGCAGGCGTCGCCCATGCCCTCAAGGCAACCAACGATCTGCGCCATGATTTCGGGGCGTTGCGGGTTGGCGAAATTCAGGCAGTTGGTAATCGCAAGCGGCGTTGCGCCCACTGCGCTAATGTTGCGATAGGTTTCGGCCACGGCTTGCTTGCCGCCTTCATACGGGTCAGCATAGCAATAACGCGGTGTGCAATCTGTGCTCATAGCCAGCGCGCGGTTGGTGCCGTGAATACGCACAACCGCTGCATCGCCGCCCGAAAGCTGCGCGGTGTCGCCGCCGACTTGGGAATCATATTGCTGCCAAATCCATGCGCGCGACGCAAGGTCGGGGCTAGCCATCAGCTTGAGCAAATCCGCGCCGATGTCCGTGCTGGCTGGAACATCGCCCAGCGGCTGCACATTGGCCCATGCCTTATACTCTGCCTTCGACGCTGCGGGCCGGTCGTATAAAGGCGCATCTTCGGCGAGCGGGCCAAGCGGGATGTCGCACACGACCTCCCCCTTCCACGTCAGCACCATATGGCCGGTGTCCGTGACTTCGCCAATCACGGCGAAATCAAGTTCCCATTTGTCAAAGATCGCCTTGGCAAATTCCTCGCGTCCGGGCTTAAGCACCATCAGCATGCGTTCCTGGCTTTCGGACAGCATCATTTCATAAGGCGTCATGCCTTCTTCGCGGCACGGCACCTTGTCCATGTCCAGAATGATGCCTGCCTTGCCATTGGTCGCCATCTCGACGCTTGAACTGGTCAGGCCAGCCGCGCCCATATCCTGAATCGCGACAATCGCGTCGGACGCCATCAGTTCAAGGCACGCCTCAATCAGCAGCTTTTCGGTGAAGGGGTCGCCCACCTGCACCGTTGGACGCTTCTCTTCGATATCGGCGCCAAAATCTGCCGAGGCCATAGTCGCGCCATGAATGCCGTCGCGGCCCGTCTTGGAACCAACATAGACGATGGGGTTCCCAAGGCCGGTCGCGGCGGAGTAAAAAATCTTGTCCTGATCCGCAACGCCAACGGTCATCGCGTTCACAAGGATGTTGCCATCATAAGCGGGGTGGAAATTGGTTTCGCCGCCTACCGTGGGTACGCCTACGCAATTGCCATAGCCGCCAATGCCGGCAACCACGCCCTGCACCAGATGCTTCATCTTGGGATGGTCCGGCCGTCCGAAACGCAGGGCGTTCATATTCGCCACTGGCCGCGCGCCCATGGTGAACACGTCGCGCAAGATGCCGCCAACGCCCGTTGCTGCACCCTGATAGGGTTCGATATAGGAGGGATGGTTGTGCGATTCCATTTTGAAGATCGCGGCAAGCTTGGTGCCGTTCGGACCTTCACCAATGTCGATGACGCCCGCATTTTCACCGGGACCGCAGATCACCCAAGGGGCCTCAGTCGGCAATTTCTTCAAATGGATACGCGAGGATTTGTAGGAGCAATGCTCAGACCACATCACCGAGAATATGCCAAGTTCGACCATGTTGGGCACGCGTCCCATGGCGAGCAAGATGCGCGCATATTCTTCTTCATTGAGACCATGGTCGGCGACGATTTGGGGCGTGATTTCGGACATGAAACGGCCTTAGCGAGGCGACGATTTTTGTGCCACATAAAATAAATGGGCGCTGGTATTGCTACCAGCGCCCACTGCGTCCGATTTTTGGAAGTTCCTGACCACAAGGGCCATTCTTTCCTCTGTCCGACGTCCGGTTCCCCAATCCAGCCCGGAGGCCTTTATGGTTCACCTTGGTACTTTGGGTATCCTATCCGACGTTGCGTCACTTGCGTGTCGCCGCACTTGATATTCGTTTTCTTTGTACCCACCCTCCCGATCTCATCTTCTGTCTTGCGACGGGCTGCCTATCGAATTGGCGATCCTGCCTTCCCTCTTTTCCGCACCGCCTTCCCGTTTCCGATCCAACTTTGCATCAAAGCGTTTCTGCCTGATGACCTGAAGGTGTCATGCTTTTTGAGTCGCGCAAAGCCGAATTTTGCCAGTTATCCACAGGCAGTGCAGTTCACGGTGGACAAAATAGAGGACAAGATTTCGGTCCAAAAAGATACGG
>NZ_JARXAI010000103.1 GCF_029865925.1 Sphingorhabdus sp. | reverse complement strand
TCGGTTAAACGCCAAAAGCGGTTCTTATGTGCTGCGTCGCAAGCCATTTGGCGTCCTGTTGCCCAGCGCACATGCCGTTGACCGCGAATATAAGGTGATTGCGGGCTTGTACCCAACGGGCTTTCCGGTCGCAAAGCCCTTTGGCCTATGCACCGACGACGGTGTCGCTGGGTCGATGTTCTATATCATGGATATGGTTGAAGGCCGGACGATCTGGGACGGTTCCATGCCGGATTCAAACCCTGCGGAGCGCCGTGCGACGTACGAGGCGATGATCGATACATTGGCGGCGCTGCACAATGTTGATGTCGAAGCCGCTGGCCTGTCCGATTTTGGCAAGCCGGGTAACTATTTCGGGCGGCAGGTCGAACGCTGGACAAAGCAGTATAGGCTCGCCGAAACCGAAACGATGCCTGAAATAGAACGCCTCATTGAATGGCTGCCCAAAACCTTGCCCGAACAGACCCGCACCAGCGTTGTCCATGGCGACTATCGCATTGATAATATGATCTTCGATGCGAAAGAGGCAAAGGTCGTGGCGGTGCTTGACTGGGAATTGTCGACCTTGGGCGACCCGCTGGCAGATTTCACCTATGTCGCGATGGCGTGGGTGACGCAGAATGAAGGCCGCTCGGGTGTTATGGACTTGGATCGCGCCGCGTTGGGCATTCCCGAGCTCGACCAGATGGTTGAACGCTATTGTGCCGCTACGAACCGTGACGGCGTGCCCGACATGAACTGGTATTTTGCGTATAATTTCTTCCGGCTCGCCGGGATTATCCAAGGTATCAAAAAACGTGTCATCGACGGCACCGCAAGTTCGTCACATGCACAAGCCATGGCCGAGCGCGTATTCCCACTGGCCGAATCTGCATGGAAGTTCGCGGAAAAGGCTGGGGCGTAATTGATAATCCTCCCCGGACGCGGCGAGGAAAAGGAGAGAGAATGTCTTTATTCGATATGACCGGCAAGGTTGCCATCATCACAGGTTCATCGCGCGGCATTGGTCAGGCGATTGCCGAAGAAATGGCAGATCATGGCGCAAAAGTTGTGATTTCTAGCCGTACTATCGACGATTGCGCGGCCGTTGCCGCTGGTATCAATGCCAAGCATTCAGGCGCGGCGCTTGCCGTTGCCTCAAGCCTGTCGTCAAAGGAAAGCTTGCAAAACCTCGTCGATGAAGCGCGCAAGGCCTTTGGCAAAGTCGATGTTTTGGTCTGCAACGCCGCATCCAACCCGCATTATGGCCCGATGGCGACGATAACTGACGAGCAACTGCGCAAGACATTGGATAACAATATCGTATCGCAGCATTGGTTGATCCAGATGGTCGTGCCCGAAATGATAGAGCGCAAATCAGGATCCATTGTCATCGTATCGTCGATTGCTGGCTTGCGCGGAACGCCGATCTTGGGTGCATATGGGATCACCAAGGCGGCAGATATTCAGATGACCAAGAATCTCGCGCGCGAATATGGCCCGCATAATGTGCGTATCAATTCGATCGCGCCCGGGCTGGTAAAAACCGATTTTGCGCGAGGCTTGTGGGAGAATCCCGAAAATTTGAAGGCATCAACCTCTGGCGCGGCACTTGGCCGTATTGGCGAGCCCCGCGAAATTGCGGGTGCTGCGGTGTATCTGGCGTCCGACGCCTCAAGCTTTATGACCGGACAGACAATTGTGATTGATGGAGGCGTTGTCGTATGAGCGGAGCATTAGAGGGAAAAGTCGCCATCATCACTGGCGCTGGCTCAGGCATTGGCCGCGCGTCCGCCATCCGCTTTGCGGCCGAGGGCGCTAAAGTTGTTTTGGGCGACATGGCGGCATCGGTGCATGACACCGCGGCGATGATCGGCGATGCCGCGACTGCCGTGCAAATGGACGCAGGCGATGAAGCCGATGTGGCGGCGCTGGTTGCCAAGACAATCGCGCAGCACGGCCATCTCGACATCGCCTTTGCCAACGCTGGCATTTCGGGCGGCATGGAAGGCATTTTCGACAACACCGTTGAAAACTTCACCAGCGTCTTGCGCGTCAACCTGATTGGCCCGTGGCTGATGGTGAAGCACGCGGGCAAGGTCATGGCCGACGCGGGCAATGGCGGATCGATTATCCTGACGGCAAGCGTCGCTGGTATCCGTTCCGGTGCTGGCGGCCCGCCTTATTCGGCATCAAAGGCGGGCGTCATCAATCTGGCGCAAGTCAGCGCGCAACAATTGTCAGGGACCAATGTCCGCTGCAACGCGATTTGCCCAGGCCTGACCGAAACCGGTATGACCAAGCCGACATTCGACTACGCCCGCGAAAAGGGCGTGACCGAGAAGATTGGCCGCCTGAACCCCTTGCGCCGCGGCGCGCAGCCAGAGGAACTTGCCAATGTTGCATTGTTCCTGGCCAGCGACCAAGCTTCTTATGTCAACGGCCAAGCAATTGCCGTGGACGGCGGGCTTTCAAGCTCGCACCCTGTAACCCGTCAATTGACAGGACAAACCGCCGTATGAGCGCCGAAGACCTAGGTTTCGTTTCAGACCGCCTCGCCCGAATTCCTGCGTTCATTCAGGCCAATTATCTCGATAATGGCAAATTGCCATTCGCGTCGGTGTTGGTCGGCCGTGGCGATGATATCGCGCTGCAGTGGAGCTCTGGCGTCGCTGAAGATGCCATCTTCCGTATTGCGTCGATGACCAAACCGATTACCTCAGTCGCGTTCATGCAGTTGGTGGAACAGGGTTTGGTTGCGCTCACGGATCCGGTCACCAAATATATCCCTGAATTTGCGCAATTGGGCGTTTTTGTGGGCGGCGGCGGCAATGTGCCGTTTATGACGCGCGCGCCAAAGACACAAATGCGGGTGATTGATCTGCTTCGGCACACCGCTGGTTTCACCTATAGTTTTCAGGAACAGGGCAATATCGACGCGGCCTATCGCAAGACCGATGTCGAAAGCTGGACCAAAAACACCTCGCAGAGCGTGATTGATACGCTGGCGCAAATCCCATTGGAGTTTGACCCCGGCACGCAGTGGAATTATTCGGTTGCGACCGACATACTCGGCATCTTAGTGGAACGCATCAGCGGGCTTTCGTTGCCCGAATATTTCCAGACGCATATCTTCACGCCCTTGGGCATGACGGACACTTTCTTTCAGGTGCCATCCGACAAAGCAGCCCGCATCCCCGAAGGCTTTGCCTTTGACCCCGAAACAAAAATGAAGCTGATCGACAAGGCAGGCGCCGACAGCATGTGGACCAAGGGCTGGTCATTCAATTCTGGCGGCGGCGGTCTGGCATCGAGCGTAGCCGATTATTATCGCTTCTGCCGAATGATGCTCAATGGCGGCGCGTTAGATGGCGCGCAGATCCTCAGCCCAAAGACGGTCGAGCTGATGACCGCAAACCATATTCCCGGCGGGCAGGACCTGACGCAAATGTCGAAATCACTATTCAGTGAGGCCGAAATGGCAGGCATCGGTTTTGGCCTTGGCTTTGCCACCACCATCGACAGCGCGGCGACATTGACGCCTTGCTCCACGGACGATTTCTATTGGGGAGGCATGTATTCGACCGCCTTCTTCGTCGATCCGGTCGAGGATATCATCATGATTTTCATGACGCAGTTATTGCCATCAACCACCTACCCGGTGCGCCGCGAGATCAAGACAATGATTTATTCGGCGCTGGCGGCGTAGCCGTTGGGTCCGCGTGCGGCTAAACCGCCGCAATCTCCACCTGGTTCACCGACTCTGGCTTGGCCCGCGCAGCAATCAGGCTGCCGCTGACGATCAACACTGTCCCCAATAACACTGGCATGGTGACCGGTTCGGCAAAGAACAGCCAACCGAACAACGCCGCCCAAACAAAGGCGGTATATTCAACGGGTATCAAGATCTGCGCCTCCGCCCGCGCATAGGCCCAGCTTAAAAGCAACAGCGAGATAATCGACAATATCGCTGCGCCACCGATCAAGGGCGCATGAGCCGCACCAATGGGCTGCAAAAACCACGGTGCTGCAAAGCTGAGTGTCGCGGCGACGAAAAGATTTTGAAAAAATGCGATTTCAATTGGCCCTGCGACCTGCGCCTGCTTGCGCGCGAGGATCAGGTTATAGGCAAACACAACCGCCGAAAACAAAACTGCCGCAGCGCCCCACAGATGCCCATTGGTATACTGTCCGCTCAACCGGCCAGCCATGATGATAACCACCCCGCCAAGCCCCGCCAGCGACGCCCAGATGGCTTCACGGCCAATTGTTTCCCCCAATATCACTGCGGCCAAATAGAGTGCGATGACCGGCGCAATGAAGCTAAGCCCGATGGCTTCAGCGAACGGCAATTTCGTCAGCGACCAGAAAAAGCTGATCGACATGACCGACGCGACCATGCCGCGCCACAGATGTATTTTCAAGATGTGCGCTGGCGGCCATTCCTGCCGCGTACCGATGAACAACAGCCCCATGAACAACGCACCAAGGCAGTTGCGCCACATCACGGCATTATAGGTACCAAGCGACAAAGCGAGGTCCTTCATCGCCACATCCATTAACGAAAATGTACCGATGCCCGCGGCAGCCACCATGAACGGGATGAACGGACGCGGGTGGAGTTCAGCCATGTCTAAAGGCTGTGTGCGGCAAGGTTATTTAGCGCGCTACCATCGACGCGGTAGACCGTCCATTCGTCCATGGGCGTTGCCCCCAGCACCTTATAAAAATCAATCGCTGGCGTGTTCCAATCAAGCACCGACCATTCCAGCCGCGCACAATCGCGCTCGACCGCAAGGCCTGCAAGCGTGCCAAGCAAGGCCTTGCCAAGCCCCGATCCACGGGCATCCGGCCGGACGAACAAATCCTCCAGATAAATGCCCGGCCGTCCTTCGAAGGTCGAAAAATTATGGAAGAACAAGGCGAAGCCCTGCGGCACGCCATCAATCTCGCCAATCAGCACCTCAGCATAAGGGCGTGGCCCGAACAGCTTTTGTGCCATCACCGCCTCGTCAAAACGCACCGCATGCGCCAGCTTTTCATATTCCGCCAAGTCGCGAATGAACTGCCCAATAAGCGATATATCGGCCGGCGTTGCAGCCCGTATCGAGAGGCTCAAGCCGCTTTTCCGTGTAACGTGTCCATGCTCACGCTTGCGCCAGCGTCGATTTCTGCAGCTTTCGCCTCGACCAAGCGCACGATATGGCTGACCATGTCGTCATCCTCAACATGATGGTCGGTAACGCCGGAGAGATAGACCATGTGCTTGCCATTGCCGCCGCCCGTTATGCCAATGTCGGTCTCGCGCGCTTCGCCGGGGCCGTTGACAACGCAGCCGAGGACCGAGAGCGACATGGGCGTTTTGATATGGCCAAGTGCATCCTCAAGCTTCTGCACCGTGCGTATAACATCAAAACCTTGGCGTGCGCAGCTAGGGCAGCTGACCACACGGACGCCGCGGGTGCGCAGGCCCAAGGCTTTCAAGATTTCATAGCCAACGCGCACTTCTTCTTCGGGTTCAGCCGACAGGCTCACGCGGATCGTATCGCCGATGCCCGCCCACAATAAATTGCCCATGCCGATGGAGGATTTTACGGTTCCGCCAATAAGCCCGCCCGCCTCGGTAATTCCAAGATGGATGGGGCAGTCAACAGCATCAGCAAGGCCCATATAGGCCGCAACCGCCAAGAAAACGTCCGACGCCTTCACCGCAACCTTATATTCGTGGAAATCATGATCCTGAAGCAGCCTGATATGGTCCAGCGCGCTTTCAATCAGCGCCTCGGGGCATGGCTCGCCATATTTTTCGAGCAAGTCTTTTTCCAAGCTGCCGGCGTTTACGCCGATACGGATCGCGCAACCATTTGCCTTGGCGGCGTTCACGACCTCTTTCACACGCGCCGACGATCCGATATTACCTGGGTTGATCCTCAGGCAAGCGGCACCCGCGTCCGCCGCCTCAAGCGCGCGTTTATAATGGAAATGGATGTCCGCGACGATGGGCACATTGGCCGCACGGACAATCTGTTTCAGCGCGGCTGTGCTCTCAACATCGGGGCAAGATACGCGGATGATATCAACGCCAGCATCTTCGCAGCGGCGGATTTGGTCAATGGTCGCACCTGCGTCACTGGTCAGCGTGTTGGTCATCGTTTGCACCGATATCGGGGCATTGCCGCCAACGGGGACTTTACCGACCATGATCTGGCGGGACTGACGGCGCACGATATCGCGCCAGGGGCGTATAGAAGACATAATCGCATTATAGGCGGCTTGGCATTTTCCCGCAATCATCAACCTGAACTTGCTGCAATATGGTTTGCGTGATCATATTGTCCGGCTGCATTGGCATAGCCTTAATATCTTATAGGCTGTTGCTCTCCCCGCGCCCATAGCTCCAGCGGGGCGCTATAAAACACTAAGGACATTATATGAAAAAGCACATCAACCGCGTTTCTCTAGCGCTTTTATTGGTAGCAGCGCCAATGCAGGCGCAGGCCAAAAATGAAAAGGCATGGGCCACGGCAAGCGATGTTGGCGTTGCCGGGTTAAGCCTTGCTGCGCTTGGTCTGCCGATCGCCGAAGGCGACACACAAGGAGCGTTTCAGGCGGCGGGATCGCTTGGTGCCGCGGCCTTGATCACAACGGGATTGAAATACACCTTCCCCGAATTGCGCCCCGATGGCAGCGACCGGAAGAGTTTCCCCTCCGGCCATACCAGCGCTGCCTTTGCCGCCGCCGCAACATTGTATAGCCGCCAAGGCGCAGACATCGGCGTGCCGGCTATGCTTGCCGCGAGCTTCGTTGGCTTGGCCCGCGTGCAAGCGGACAAGCATCACTGGTATGATGTTGTAATTGGCGCCGGCATCGGGTCGGCGTCGGGCTTCCTGATCACCTGCAAGCGCAGTCAGCGCGAAGCATTTGTTCTGCCATGGGGTAACAGCACAAGCGCTGGGGTCAGCGTTGCGATGCGTTTTTGAAGCTCTGGTGCGCAGCCGGCAATCCGGCGCGCGGGCTGTGTCCCTGTCAGACCTTGAATAAGCGCAATGCATCGATAGTGCACACGCCGATATATTTCCTGTAAAAACCCGCTTAAGGCGGAGGGATGAAACGCTTCCTCATTTCGATAGTCCTCTTGTTCGCGCCGCTCGCGCCTGCCCAATCTTATTGGGAATATGGCCATCAAACCGTCGCACAGATTGCGCAGGCAAATATGTCACCCATGGCGCGGGCAAATATGCGGCGCCTTCTGCGCGCGGCGCCGATGTTGGGCACGCCCGCATGCGCTATGCGCAATATCGCGGACGTCAGCGTCTGGGCGGATTGCATCAAGGGCGACCGTGTGCGCTGGGGCTATACCAACAGCTGGCATTACCAGAATGTCGACATCTGCAAGCCGTTCGACCTAAAAAGCGCCTGCGCCGACGGCAATTGCGTTTCGGCGCAGATTGACCGCAACTTTGCCCTTCTATCGAATAAGGCCTTGCCCACACATGTCCGGTTGGAGGCGCTGGCGTTTCTTGTGCATTTTGTCGGCGACATTCATCAGCCATTACATGCCGGTGACCATGCGGACCGCGGCGGCAATGACCTGAAAACCACTTATGGCGTCATGCCTGGCTATAATCTGCATTCGGTTTGGGATGGGCTGTTGGCTGATCGCGCACTGTCAGCGGCACCAGCCATCGTCCGGACATTTGCGCCCGCGGGAAAAGCGGCTGTAGACCAAGGCAATGCGCAGGGCTGGAGCGAAGAAAATTGGGCGATATCCAAAAACATCGCCTATCCGCGCGCCGTCGATGGTGACCCTTGTGGTGCAAAGCCAGCGGCGCCCGTTGTCATCGACGAAGCTGACGTAACGGCCTCACGCGCAGCGTTGCGGCAGCAGGTTGAACGCGGCGGCATTCGTCTAGCGCGGTTGTTGGAACAAGCTTTGCGGTAAGGCACTGGAATGCCCGCGCTACTTCTATCCGCGCGTTATGCGATAGCATGACAAAAAGGGGCCTGTTCAGGCGTACCTTGCACAATAGGTTACCCCATTAGGTAACGTTAGCAAGCGGTCAGTCCGCCAAACTTTTTCATCCGTTCCGGGGCGGGATTGCGTCATAATGGACGTGTCGCGATGATCGCTGGCGGCTCGTTGGAACGCGATGCTGACCTGGCAAGACTCGCAACGCTCTCAAGCTGCCCCCTTGTCATGGATAATTCGCAAGCTGCCGATTTTCTATTGGTCGATCTTCGCTCCAAAATGGAAGTGCTCGAAGCTAGCGTTACGCGAATTAACCATTATATTTAACTGCATAACGGCGTTTCAATGATTTGGTCCACTATGGATGCGGTGGAAGAGATTTATGCGGCATTTCCGCCCGGCCAATATCATGTTATGGTCGATTTATTCGATGTCGAGGCAATGCCTATCTTGGCAGGAGCGTTTGGGCGGGAAAGCATCGCACGACTGCGAGACAAAGATCGAGAAGTGGAATTTGCATCGCTGCACCGCATCAGTGATGAGCTGGCCGAATTTGCCAGAACTCTCGCGCGCCTAGCTGAATCAGAACAAAAAGATAAAGTGTCCGAAAAGCCTGTGTCTTTCCGTCCAGCGCCGCGTGATGGTTTTCAGAATTTTGCTGACAGCAGCCCGTTCACGGATGATATGGCCGAGCAGCCTAATCTGCGTGAAATAATTAAGCTGCGCCGGTTGCGTGGCAGTTTTTTTTCAGCCCGACCTGTTTGCTGACCCGGCATGGGACATCCTACTTGATCTCAAAGCAGCAGCGCAGGAGGGGCAGCAGGTATCTGTATCCAGCCTGTGTATCGCGGCTGCAGTGCCGCCAACAACGGCCTTGCGATGGATTACCGCCATGGCCGAAATCGGCATGCTCGAGCGGCGTCAGGACCCGGCGGATGCCCGTCGCGTATTCATTGAGCTTTCTGGCGAAACTTCCGCAAAACTCGACGATTATTTTGCCGCGCTCGCCACACGTTCGGCGCCAATGATCTAATTAGGCTTGCCAAAGGCATCAAGCTTTGGCAAAGGCCCTCTTCCCGAGAGGGGCGCTTAGCTCAGTTGGTAGAGCATCTCGTTTACACCGAGAGGGTCAGCGGTTCGAGCCCGTTAGCGCCCACCATTCCCGAACATGACTTTATATGTGCTAAGTATCCCGTGAAGGGCTTTCGGTTCATCCCACAAAGAGCTTTCTCAAGAACGGCCTTTTGATGCCTGGAAGTACTGTAAACTTAAGCGTACTTGCCCCATTTGGCGCGCGTGGGAAATGATCCAGCCGAAACCGCCGACAGCAGGGACCCGAATCATCGTCACTTCCAAGTCCGGTCGCTGACAGAAGCGGGATATTGATGTAAAAATGGATCAGTCTGCCTCGCGGAGCAGCTTGGCCTTTTCAGCTTCACTCCACTCCACAGCGCCAACAATCCGCCAGACTTCGTAGCCTTCACTGTCATATAATATGGTCGTAGGCAGCGCTATAACATTGTTGAAGGCAGCTAAGATTGCATTATCGGCGTCGGTATAGGGTACGAGGTTTTTCACCCCAGTTTCGTTGAAAAACGCGATGACGGGCGTGAGGCCTTCATGGTCTTGCGAGACCACAACGACGTTCATCCGGTTCTGTTCAAGCTTTGCCACCGCATCCAAGCTTGGCATTTCGGCTTTACACGGCGGACACCAGGTCGCCCAAACATTCAGCAGCAATGGCTTGCCGGCAAAGTCCGCCAACGTTACTGCTTGCCCGTCAGCGTCAGCGAAGGGTGCAGTTGGCGCCTTTTGGCCCACATTCTTGTAGCTCAGCGTGGCGCGACTGCCATTCGCGCTTTCCAATGCGATGTCGCCTTGGACGCGCGTGCCAGAATTTGCACCCGATGCGGGTTGCGCTTGCCCCTCCGCTTGGCTTTCTTTATCGCATCCAGTCAACACCAGAAGGATTAGGGCAATTACAAAGCGCATGTCGAATTCCAATAGCATGTGGGGCGGCCGGTTTGGCGATGGCCCCGGGGTCATCATGCGCGAGATAAATGCCTCAATCCCATTCGACAAGCGTCTTTGGCAGGAAGATATTGCGGGCAGTAAAGCCCATGCCGATATGCTGGCAGCGGCGGGCATCATTTCGAGCGCCGACAATGCCGCGATTCAGCAGGGTTTGGACGCGATCTATGCGGAATATCAAGCCAATGGCGTGCCCGAAGATCTGGCGCTTGAAGACATCCATATGTTGACCGAAACGCGGCTGCACGATTTGGTTGGCGAGCCTGCTGCACGCTTGCACACCGCGCGGTCACGCAACGACCAAGTGGCAACCGATTTCCGGCTGTGGGTTCGTAACGCGACACAGCAAATCGATGCTGGCTTGCGCGCCCTTCAATCTGCGCTTGTTGCCCGCGCCGAAGAACATACCGAAAGCATCATGCCGGGCTTTACGCATTTACAAGTGGCGCAGCCCGTTACGCTCGGCCACCATTTGATGGCGTATTACGAAATGGCCAAGCGCGACCGCAGCCGCTTTGCCGATTGCCGCGGTCGCCTGAACCTCTCCCCTTTGGGGGCGGCTGCATTGGCTGGCACATCTTTCCCGATTGATCGCACCGCAACTGCGGCTGCGCTTGGCTTTGACGGGCCGATGGGCAATAGCATTGATGCGGTATCCGACCGCGATTTCGCGCTTGAGTTTCTAACAGCCGCGGCACAGACCGCTTTGCATTTGTCACGTCTGGCCGAAGAAATGATCTTATGGGCGTCGCAGCCTTTCGGCTTCATTACCTTACCCGATGCGTGGTCAACGGGCAGCTCCATCATGCCGCAAAAGCGCAACCCAGATGCCGCCGAATTGGTGCGCGGGCATTCAGGGCGCATCATTGGCTGCATGAACAGCCTTATGATCACCATGAAGGGTCTGCCATTGGCCTATTCAAAGGATATGCAGGACGACAAGCCGCCAGTATTTGAAGCTTATGACCTGCTGGCTTTATCCATTGCCGCAATGACCGGCATGGTCGCCAATGTGACATTCAACACCTCCCGCATGCGCGAAGTCGCCGCCACCGGATTTTCAACCGCTACCGACTTGGCCGACTGGCTGGTCCGCGCATTTGCCATGCCCTTCCGTGAGGCGCATCATGTCACCGGCAGCGTTGTGAAGGCGTGCGAAGCGCGTGGCATTGGCCTATCGGACATTGCGGCTGATGACCTTGCGGCCATCAACCCAATGCTTGCCGGTTGCATATTGCCTGACCTGTCGATTGACGGCTCTGTTGCCAGCCGGACAAGCGCTGGCGGCACAGCGCCAGTGCGCGTGAGAGAAGCCATCGCTGCTGCACACAAGGAGCTAAAGGCATGAAGTTGCAACCTGTCCTGCTGATTATCGCAATAGCAATGGCGGCTACTGCCTGCGGTAAGGTCGGCGACCTTGAACCCCGCACGGGCAACAGCTTGCCACCCAAGGCCTATGGCCAGATGACAGCGCAAACGGCAGCGATTTTGTTGACAGCATCGGTGCAAGCACGCCCTGGTCGCACGGACGAATTGCTAAAACGTTCCGACCGCCGCGAGGACGACCCCTTTGACGTCCCACCGGGGGAGGAACCCATAGCGTTCAACCCCGAACAACCGACGCAATCCGCAAAACCCAATCCAAAATAAGTCATAAACCATGAACCATTTTAATCTCATCAATGGCGTGCTGCACGCCGAAGATGTCGCGCTATCTGATATTGCGGATGCAGTTGGCACGCCGGTCTATGTCTATTCACGGGCGACATTTGAACGCCATGCGCAGGTCTTCCGCGACGCATTGTCGGGACTTGATAACCCGCATATTGCCTTTGCCGTCAAATCGAACCCCAACCTTGCGGTGCTGAAGGTTCTCGCGCGGCAGGGTTACGGCGCCGATGTTGTGTCGGGCGGCGAAATGGACCGCGCGCTTGCCGCCGGGATGGCAGCAGAGGATATCGTGTTCTCAGGTGTTGGCAAAACGGCGGAGGAAATCACCCGCGCGATGAAGGTAGGCATTGGCCAGTTCAACATCGAATCGGAAGAAGAAGGCCGCGAGCTTGCAGATATCGCCACTTCCTTGGACCTTACCGCACATGCCGTGTTGCGCATTAACCCAGATGTCGACGCAGGGACGCATGGCAAGATTTCTACCGGCAAGGCCGACAATAAATTCGGCGTTGGTATTCACCGCGCAGCCGAAATTTACGCCCGGTTGAGCGCGCTGCCAAACTTGCATATGCGCGGGTTGGCGCTGCACATTGGCAGCCAGTTGACCAGCTTGGAACCGCTTGAGACGGCATTTACGAAAGTCGGCGCGCTGGTGCAGTTATTGCGCAGTCAGGGGCATGAAGTTACCCATGTGGACTTGGGTGGTGGCCTTGGCGTGCGCTATCGTGACGGCGACAATCCGCCAGAGCCAGCCGATTATGGCGCTATGGTCGCTCGCGTGACCAAGGATTGGGGCGTCCGCCTGATGTTCGAACCCGGCCGCGTTATCGCGGGCAATGCCGGCATATTGTTGACGCGCGTCATCCGCGTGAAGCCCGGCGCGGGCAACGCCCCGTTCGTGATCGTCGATGCGGCCATGAATGATCTGGCGCGCCCGGCGCTTTACGACGCGTGGCATGATTTTGAAGCAGTTGCGCCCAACGGCGAAAAGATGATGGCCAATATCGTTGGTCCTGTGTGCGAAACTGGCGACACCTTTGCCATGGGGCGTGAGATTGACCCGGTTGCAGCCAATGACCTTGCCATTTTCCGAACCGCTGGCGCTTATGGTGCGACGATGGCGAGCACTTACAACAGCCGTGGGCTTGTTCCCGAAGTCTTGGTCGATGGTGACAAATTCGCAGTCGTCGCAGAACGGATTTCGCCTGAGACGATTTTAGCTGCGGAACATGTGCCCGACTGGCTGAAATAGGAAAATCGCGTTGGACCAGCTGCCGATATTTGTGAACCTGAAAGGCCGGAACGTCATTCTGGTTGGTGAAGGTGAAATGGCGGACGCCAAACAGCGCTTGATTGAGCGCGCTGGCGGCATCTGCGTCAATGCTGATGACATGGACGCGCGCATTGCTTTTGTCGCCATCGCGGACGAAGACGCGGCGCGGGCGTCTGCCGATGCGTTGAAGGCGCGCGGGTTACTCGTCAACGTCGTCGACCGCCCCGAAATCTGCGATTTCACTACGCCTGCCATTGTTGACCGCACGCCCGTTCTGGTTGCGGTGGGTACGGGCGGGGCGTCGGCGGGCATGGCAAAGGCCATTCGCCAGCGGATTGAGACATTGCTGCCCGAAACCTTAGGGCCTCTGGCCAATGCGATTGCCGGCGCGCGCGTCGCAATCCGCGTGCGCTGGCCCGAGGGTCCCCAGCGCCGCCGCGCATTGGACCAAGGCTTTACCGCGGGCGGCCTGTTGGATCCGTTCGGAAACCACACGGCCAACACGGTCGCACACTGGCTTGACGTGGCGCAAGAGCCCAAGGGCGACCGTATCATTGAAATCGCCTTGCTGTCGGATAGCCCCGACGATCTGACGTTGCGTACCGCGCGGTTGTTGGGTGAGGCCGACCATGTTTTCCATGACGCAGATGTACCAACAGCGATCCTTAATCGTGCACGCGCAGATGCCGTGCGCCATGCAGGTGCGCCGCCCGTACCAGCGCCAGAGGGCCTGTCGCTGTTCCTGCGGTTGCCGTTAGCGCATGGATAGGGCATGACGTTCGCCTAAACAGTCGCAAGGTTTTCATTTTGTCCGTTTTCCCCTCTCAAATCTGTTTCTACGGCTGCGGCAACATGGGCGGCGCGATGCTGCGTGGCTGGCTTGCCGCCGGTGTGGCGCCAGATGCTTTCCATATTGTTGACCCTGTCGCCGAAAACCTGCCCACAGGCGTCACGCTATCACGGTCGGCACAGGACGTTGGGGGGCAATTCGATATCGTGGTGCTTGGAATCAAGCCGCAGCTTTTGCCATCGCTTGCACCGGACATTGCGGCATTGCTTGCCCCCGGGGCATTGGTCATTTCGATACTGGCTGGCACAACGTCACACACGCTGGGCAACGCCTTTCCCGACGCGCGGATCGTTCGGCTTATGCCTAATTTAGCGGCGGCCATCGGCAAATCGCCGCTTGCACTCTTTGCGCCAGATGTAACGGAACGCGCGAATATCGCACATTGGCTCGCGCCTTTGGGCTCGGTCATCTGGATTGAGGATGAGGGGCAAATGGACGCTGTCACGGCGCTGGCCGGATCAGGGCCGGCCTTTGTCTACCGCTTCATTGACGCGTTGACGAAGGGTGGCGAAGCGGCGGGTTTACCGCACGATATTGCCGCGCAATTGGCGCTGTCTATGACGGAGGGCGCAGCGATGCTTGCCGCGTCATCGCCGCAAACGCCAGATGCATTGGCGGCACGCGTTGCCAGCCCCGGCGGGACCACAGCCGCTGGCCTAGCCGTGCTTGATGCAGAGGCCGCTTTGGAAGCATTGATGACGCAGACGCTGGGCGCCGCACGCGACCGTGGAACAGAATTGGCAAAGGGAGACGTCACATGAAAATGAAAATCGCGCTCGCCTTCACCTGTGCTTTAGCTCAGCCAGCCGCGGTATGGGCAGCAATTCCGCCTTCAACTGCACAAGCGGCCGCCAACCTTACCAAAGCGGGATCCATTGAAAATTTCGATCTCTCCCAGCTTGCTGACGGCATTGAGGGCGGCACGCTAAACAGCGAAGCTATCACCGCGGCATATCTTGCGCGGATTGCTGCAGTGGACGATAGCGGACCAACGCTGAATGCGGTCATTGCTACCTTTCCCGACGCACTTGACCAAGCACGCGCGATGGATGCGGAATTACGCGCCGGTACATATCGCGGGCCGATGCACGGCATTCCCATTCTGGTGAAGGACAATGTCGAGGTTGCTGGCCCCATTGCCACCACCGCTGGATCGCTTGCACTTGCAGGTAATATCACCAACCGTGACGCGCCGCTCATCGCCCGTTTGCGTGCGGCGGGTGCCGTGATCTTGGGCAAAACCAACTTGAGTGAATGGGCCAATATCCGGTCGAACAATTCAACCAGCGGCTGGAGCGCGGTCGGCGGCTTGACCAAAAACCCGCATGCGCTTGACCGCAACAGCTGCGGCTCATCAAGCGGCAGCGGATCCGCAGCAGCGGCAGCCCTTGCCGCCGGAACCATTGGCACCGAAACCGACGGCTCCATCACCTGCCCTGCGGGTGTAAACGGCGTTGTTGGGTTTAAACCAACCGTTGGCCTTGTCTCACGTCGTTATGTTGTGCCCATCAGCCACAGTCAGGACACCGCCGGACCCATTACCCGCTCTGTGCGTGATGCGGCGATTATGCTGACCGCGATGGCCGGTAGCGACCCGCAGGACGCGGCGACAGTGGATGCCGACCGCTGGCGCGGCAATTACACCGCTGGCTTGTCCGTCGATGCTTTGAAGGGCATGCGTGTTGGTGTGATCCGCGCGCCCACTGCCGACGCGGTGCTATTCGACGCCGCGATTGCCAAGTTGAAGGACGGCGGCGCAGAGATTGTTGTTCTCGACACCAGCAAGATTGACCGGCAAAAAATCGGACAGGGCGAATTTAAGGTTTTGCTCGCTGAGCTTAAGGCAGACCTTGCCTCCTATTTACAAGGCCTACCTGAGGGCCTTGTCCCGCACAAAACATTGGCCGACGTGATCGCGTTCAACACCGCCCATGCCGACAAGGAACTGCAATATTTTGGACAGGACACGTTCGAGACGGCAGATAAGGAAAAAGGCCTTGATGACCCAGCCTATCTGCAGGCGTTAGCAACGTCACGCGGGCTTGC
>NZ_JARXAI010000089.1 GCF_029865925.1 Sphingorhabdus sp. | reverse complement strand
CATGGGACGTCTTCCTGATTGGAGATTCGGGTTCACTGCTTATTGGCAAAGTTGCAGCAGAAATAACAGGGCCTATCGGATTGAGAAAGCTAGCAACTGATCGAAGGTGGTGACGTTAGCCATTCAATTGCCTATACGCCCGTCATGAGCCCGCCCACCAACCGCGTCCGTGTCGTCTTGTTGACGCAAGCGATTGGTCCGCTGGATTACCGCCTACCTGCCGATATGCACGCTGGTCCTGGCACTGTCGTCATGGTGCCGCTTGGCCCGCGCAAATTGCCGGGCGTTATCTGGGACGATGATGTCTTTGGCGAGGAAGCCGTGGACGCCAGCAAACTGCGCGCGGTGCTTGAACGTGTTGAATGCCCGCCAGTTGGGTCGGGTCTGCGCCGCCTTGTTGACTGGGTGGCTGATTATTATCTGACCACCCATGCTGCGGTGTTGCGGATGGTGTTGGCCTCTTCCGCTGCATTCACAGCCTCAGGCACTATTACGGAGTATCGCCGCACGGGGTTCGAACCTGCACGGCTGACACCGCAACGCGCGGCAGCGCTCGATGCACTGGAAGGCGTTCAGGGGCTTGTGCGCGAGTTGGCGGCGGAGGCTGGGGTGAGTGACGCGGTCATTCGCGGGCTTATCAAGGCAGGCGCCTTTGAACCTGTCACGATCAGCGTCGACACGCCGTTGCCCGAACCAGAAGCTGACTTTGCTGCGCCGGCACTGAATGAAGCACAACAGGTGGCTGCAACCAGCATGGTTGAGGCTGTTCGGACGGGCGCCTTTGACACCTTCGTCCTTGATGGCGTCACGGGGTCGGGCAAAACTGAAACCTATTTTGAGGCGGTTGCCGAGGCGATACGTCTGGGCAAACAGGTTCTGGTCCTGCTCCCTGAAATCGCGTTGACCGCGCCGTTTCTTGCGCGCTTTGAAGGCAGATTTGGCGTCGAGCCAGCCGTATGGCACAGCAATCTGCGCTCCACCCAGCGCCGCCGTGTCTGGCGCGCTGTTGCCGATGGCAGTGCGAAGGTGCTCGTGGGCGCGCGCTCGGCCCTTTTTCTTCCTTTTCCAAATCTGCGCCTCATCATCGTTGATGAGGCGCATGAGACCAGTTTCAAACAGGAAGACGGCGTGCGCTACCATGCCCGCGACGTTGCAGTAATGCGTGGCCGTTTTGAAGGCTTTTCGGTCGTGCTGGCTTCAGCTACGCCCGCACTGGAATCGCGGCACATGGTTGCGATTGGACGATATAAAGGGCTTGAAATCCCATCACGCTTTGGTGCGGCCAAAATGCCCGAGATCAAGGCCATCGACCTCACTCTGGATGCGCCTGAATCGCAGCACTGGATTGCGCCGACATTGTTAAAAGCGCTGGAAGAGCGGGTCGAACGGGGCGAACAGAGCCTGTTGTTCCTCAACCGACGGGGGTATGCGCCGTTGACCTTGTGCAGAACCTGCGGTCACCGTTTTCAGTGCCCGAATTGCACAAGCTGGATGGTTGAGCACCGGCTGGTTCGTAGGCTCGCCTGCCATCATTGCGGCCATGTCATGCCACCGCCGGAGGAATGTCCTGCTTGCGGCGAAAGCGACACCTTGGTCGCCTGTGGCCCAGGCGTTGAACGCATCAGCGACGAGGTTAACCGCCTGTTGCCCAACGCCCGCACCATTGTTGCGACATCGGACACGCTCTGGTCGCCAGAAAAAGCCGCCGAATTCGTATCGCGCGTCGAAAACAAGGCGGTAGATATCATCATCGGCACGCAATTGGTAACAAAGGGCTACCACTTTCCTGAACTGACCTTGGTCGGCGTGATCGACGCTGATTTGGGTCTTGAGGGCGGGGATTTGCGTGCTGCCGAACGCACATTCCAGCAAATCGCGCAGGCCGCTGGCCGGGCGGGACGCGGGGAAAAGCCCGGCGAAGTTTTTATCCAGACACGCAACCCCAACCACCCCGTCATCGCCGCGTTGGTTGCGGGCGACCGCGATGCGTTTTATGATGCCGAATCCGAGCAGCGTAAATCCGCTGGCGCACCGCCTTTTGGCCGGTTTGCCGCCATTATCATCTCGTCCGAGGACGAACGGGAGGCAATTGAGGCAGCACGCGCAGTGGGTGGCGCTGCACCGAAGGTTGACGGCATGCATGTCTATGGTCCAGCACCCGCACCGCTCGCGATGCTGCGAGGCCGCTATCGTCAGCGGCTGTTGGTGCATGCAAAGCGCTCGGTTGAAGTGCAGACAATTATCCGCACGTGGTTGGGTGGCCTACAATTTCCGCGCGGCGTCCGTATTGGGGTGGATGTCGATCCTTACAGTTTCTTGTGATCCGCACTTTAAGGCCAGCATGCGTGGCTAAATAGCAGATTTACCTGCGCCATTTTATGCTGCATTTAGCTGTCAAAATATTTGGAGGAAGTAGGATGCGGAGAATTTTATGGGCGGCGTTATTGGGCACCGTATCGGCCACCGGCGCATGGGCACAAGATGCCAAGCCAGCCTCTGATGCGACGATCGTCGCGCAACGCAACGTCGCGGCGCAGCTTTCGGTCGAAGACGGCCGCGATTTCGATTTTGCGGATAGGGGCTTTATCGGTACATTGTCCGACCCTGTCATCACCAATAAAGATGGCAAGCCGGTATGGAATCTCGGGGCGTATGACTGGATGGCCGACGGCAAGTCGCCCGACACCGTCAACCCGAGCTTGTGGCGGCATATGGGGCTGCTGCGCAAACATGGTCTTTACGCGCTGGCGGACAATGTATGGCAGGTACGCGGCTTTGACGTGTCGAACATGACGATTATCAAGGGCCAAACAGGCTGGATCATCATCGATCCGTTGACGAGCCGCGATACGGCGGCAGCTGCGCTAAAGCTTGTGAATGAAAAGCTAGGTGCGCGGCCAGTTACGGCTGTTGTCTATAGCCACAGCCATGTCGACCATTTTGGTGGGGTGCGCGGGATCATCAACGAAGCCGATGTGAAAGCCGGCAAGGTGGCGCTTATCGCGCCGGAGCATTTCCTCGCAGAAACCGCGTCTGAAAACGTCATGGCTGGCCCTGCAATGAGCAGGCGCGCCACATTCCAGTTCGGCACCAACCTAACCCCCGGACCACAAGGAACCATGGGCAGTGGCATTGGTAGAGGCATTGGCGGCGGTGACATTACGCTCATTCCGCCCACAATTGATATTCGCAAAACGGGGGAGCTTCGTGAAGTTGATGGCGTCACGCTTGAGTTCCAAATGGTGCCTCAGTCAGAAGCCCCTGCCGAGATGAATGTGTACATGCCCGCAGCGCGCACCTTTTTGGCGGCAGAGATCGCGACTTGTTCGTTGCACAATATCCTCACACCGCGTGGCGCAAAGGTGCGTGATACGCTAAGTTGGTCCGGCTTTTTGAATGAAGCGGTGAACCTTTATGGTGACCGGAGCGATATCATCGCCTCAAGCCATTGCTGGCCGCGCTTTGGCCAGTCAGAGGTTAAGGGTTGGCTGTCGGGGCAACGCGACAATTACCGTTATTTGCATGACCAAACCGTCCGCATGATGAACAAGGGCATGACTCAGGCGGAAATTGCTGAGGTTTTGAAGGCGCCGCCTGCGATTGCCAATCAATGGTTCAACAAGGGCTATTATGGCACATATAGCCATAATTCGAAGGCGATTTATCAATATTATCTCGGTTGGTATGATGCTGTTCCTGCAAATCTGAACCCGCATCCGCCCGAAGTGCGCGCGGCCAAAATGATCGCGGCAATGGGCGGCGCGAAGAAGGTCATCACTGAGGCCAAGAAGGCGGTGAAAGCCGGCGATTATCGTTGGTCGTCAGACCTATTAAATCAGATGGTTTTTGCAGACCCCAAAAATCTTGAGGGACGGGCGCTGCTCGCCGATAGCTATGAGCAGCAGGGTTATCAGTCCGAATCCGCCATTTGGCGCAACATGTACTTGTCAGGCGCACGCGAATTGCGTGAGGGCATGAAGGCGGGTGTGAGCGCGCAAAGCATCGATATGATTTCCACGATACCGACGGGCCTATTGCTAGACTCGGTCGCGACCCGGCTGGACCCGAATATCATTGGCGACGCAGCGTTGGCGCTGAACTTCGTGATTTCGGACCGGAAGGAAACGGCGAAAATCACGGTTGGCAATTCGGTGATGTTTAGCGAAATGGGCAAAGGGCATGCTTCGCCAGCCGTGACCATAACAGGGCCGCGCCAATTGTTTCTTGCTTTGCTGTTCCTGAAAATGCCCGCGGCGCAGCTCCAAATGGCAGGGTTGAAGATTGAGGGTGACCGGACGGTGATTGAAAAGCTTCAGGCTGCACTTGATCCGATGCCGGGCGCGTTCAACATCGTTGAGCCTTAAGGGCTACATTTCACCGCGCTGGCGGCGCAGAGCGTACCATTTTGCCACATTTGCATTATGCTCTTGCAACGTGTCGGCAAAAACATGTCCGCCATTGCCATCGGCAACGAAGTATAATGCGCTGGTCTTTTGCGGGTTTAGCACCGCAGCAATTGCTGCGCGCGACGGATTGGCAATTGGTCCTTTTGGCAGACCAGCCATTGCATAGGTGTTATAATCATTCACGTCCGTAATTTCGGATCGGAGAATACGGCGGCCAAGCGGCTTACCTTTTGTGATCGGGTAAATGATAGTTGGGTCAGCCTGCAACCGCATGCCCGTACGCAAGCGATTGGAATAGACTCCAGCGACGATCCGCAATTCGGACTTTAACGCAGTTTCCTTTTCGACAATGGATGCCAAGGTCAGCGCTTCAAGCGGGGTTTTGACGACTGTGTCGGCGCTTCGCTCCGGCCATAGCTCTGCCATTGTTTTCGTCATCGCGTCTTGCATGCGCTGAAGGACGTCGGTGCGGGGTTCGTTTTTGTCAAAAGCGTAGCTGTCAGGCAGCACTGAGCCTTCGGCCGGTATAGAGATGCTGCCGCTGAGCCGATCATTCGCCATGATGCGTTCATAAACCATGATCGATGGCATGCCCTCGGGAATGGTCACCATGCGTTGCACTGTTTTCCCACCAGTCAGTATGGACAAAATGTCAGAGTTGGAAGCTTTCGCCGGAATGACGAATTCACCGGCCTTGATCGTGCTGGACGCGCCAAACACCTTTGCCCGGTTCACAAAAGCACTTGCGGATTTGACCACGCCACTTTTTTCAAGCTGTTGGGCGGCCGAAGTGATGCTTGACCCCGGCTTAATCACAATACTGGTTTCGCGCTCCAGCGGTCCTGCAGCAGTCCAGCCATAGATGAAGTTGCCGGCAATAACTGCAAGCAGCAACGCCGCCGCTAATATCGCCCATGTGGCGAGGTGGCGCATAGTGTCAGATGGCTTTCATGATGAGGCTGGCATTGGTGCCGCCAAAGCCAAAGCTGTTGTTCAAAGCAGCTTTCACTTCACGCTTCTTAGCCACATGCGGAACCAAGTCGACGCCTTCAGTCCCGTCATCCGGGTTGTCTAGGTTGAGCGTAGGAGGCACGATTTGATCGCGGAGGGCCAAGATGCAGAAAATGCTCTCAACCGCGCCGGCTCCGCCCAGAAGGTGGCCGATGGCGGACTTGGTCGAGCTCATCGATACATGCGACATCGCATCGCCAAACAGGCGCTTTACCGCACCCAGTTCAATCGTATCGGCCATGGTCGATGTGCCATGGGCGTTGATATAATCGATATCGGCTGGTGACATACCCGCCTTTTTCAACGCCATTTGCATCGACCGGAAAGCCCCGTCACCTTCAGGATGCGGTGCCGTTACGTGATAGGCGTCGCCCGACAGGCCGTAGCCTACGACTTCAGCATAAATCTTTGCACCACGCGCCTTTGCATGTTCATATTCTTCCAAAACAACGACGCCCGAGCCTTCCCCCATAACAAAACCGTCGCGGTCCTTGTCATACGGCCGGCTGGCGGCTTCTGGACGGTCGTTGTAGCTCATGTTTAAGGCACGCGCTTGGGCAAACCCCGCAATCCCTAGCGGGTTGATGGTGCCTTCCGAACCGCCAGCGACCATGATGTCGGCATCATCATCCCGGATCATGCGGGCAGCATCGCCAATGGAGTGTGCGCCAGTGGAACACGCGGTCACGACTGCGTGGTTAGGGCCTTTCAACCCATACTTGATGCTGACTTGACCGGAAATTAGGTTGATTAAGCGGCCATGCACGAAATGTGGGCTGACACGGCTTGGTCCTTTTTCTGCGAGCAACAACGCTTCGCTTTCGATACCCGGAAGACCGCCAATGCCCGATCCGATTGAGCAACCAGCGCGCACCTTTTGCTCTTCGGTCAATTCTGTGAGGCCTGCATCTTCCAGCGCTTGGCCAGCGGCATCAATTCCGAAAATAATGAATGGATCAACCTGGCGTTGCACCTTGTGGTCAACGCGCTTGTCAGGGTCAAAGCCCCATGGGTGGTCCTTTGGCTTCACTTCGCACGCAATCAGGCATTTCTGGTCGCTTGCGTCGAAATGCGTAATCATACCCGCGCCAGATTTTCCGGCTATCAGGTTGGACCAAGTCGTTTCAACATCTGCACCCAAGGGTGTAACGAGACCTAATCCGGTGACCACGACACGACGCATTGCGTTATCTCCATATGCTTATCTTTGTGGTCTATTACCGTGAAAAATGCCCAAAAAGCAAACGGCTTTCCGACTGGAGCGCTGTTGACGCTGGCCGGAAAGCCGTTTGAATTTCTAACTCACCGCGCAACATATTGCGCGAAGCGGCTTAGCCGTTGCTGTTGATGAAATCGATCGCGTCCTTAACGGTGGCAATCTTTTCAGCGGCATCGTCTGGGATTTCGACGTTGAATTCTTCTTCAAACGCCATAACCAACTCGACAATGTCGAGGCTGTCTGCGCCAAGATCGTCGATGAAGCTTGCAGCTTCCTTGACCTTGTCGGCTTCCACGCCCAAATGTTCGATTACGATCTTTTTGACCCGTTCTGCGGTATCGCTCATTTTTGTGCCCCTTAATTGGTTGGGATGATGAATTTCTATTATTGCCCTAATGTCCAGATTGGCCGCTGGCAAGTGGCAAGCGACGGTTGTACATCAAAGCATCGCCATGCCGCCATTCACATGGATTGTCTGGCCTGTAATATAGCCAGCTTCTCTTGATGCGAGATAGGCAACCGCAGCTCCAATGTCCGTGCCTTCGCCCATACGGCCCATGGGGATGCGCGCATTTAGCGCGTCTTTCTGGGCATCGGGCAAGCTTTCGGTCATTGCGGTTGCAATGAAACCTGGCGCAACGCAATTGGCCGTCACGTTACGGCTGGCAAGCTCCTGCGCGATGGCCTTTGTCATCGCTGTAAGGCCACCTTTCGACGCTGCGTAATTGGCTTGCCCGGGATTGCCCGTGGCGCCAACGACGCTGGTGATCGTAATTATCCGGCCAAAGCGCGCCTTCATCATTGGCTTGGTGGCTGCGCGCATCAGGCGGAATGTCGCTTCAAGATTAATGCGGATAACGTCGCCCCATTCTTCATCCTTCATCCGCATCGTAAGGTTGTCGCGGGTGACACCGGCATTGTTTACAAGAATATCGATCTGGCCCAATTTCTCTAGCGCAGCAGGCACAAGCGCCTCAACGCTGTCTTTGTCGCCTAGGTCGCAAGGAACCGCGATATGGTCGCCGCCTAAAGACGCTCGAAACGCCTCTAGCTTGTCCACATTGGAGCCCGAAACCGCAAGACGCGCGCCTTGGGCCGCAAGCGCCTGACAGATCGCACTGCCAATCCCGCCCGATGCGCCCGTGACGAGCGCGGTCATACCGGTTAGATCAAACATATTACTCTCCCTTAAACTCGGGTTCGCGTTTTTCCAGAAACGCGGTGATGGCTTCGTCATTATCGGCGGTGGCGTGCGCAAGGCTTTGCATCGCGGCCGACATTTCTAGGATATTTTTGAGATCCGCTGTCTGCCCTTCGCGCAGCAGCCTTTTGGTCATCCGAACCGCATGCGGGGGGTTCGCCGCGATCTTGTTTGCAACCTTACGCGCGGCGGCCATCAATTCGGTATCATCCACAACTTCGGAAACGAGCCCGATGCGCAAGGC
>NZ_JARXAI010000082.1 GCF_029865925.1 Sphingorhabdus sp. | reverse complement strand
ATTTTGAAGGCGTTCACCGTCGACTTCGGCATTCCGTTCACGGGCATCATCATCGTTCCGGCCAAGCTGATGGGTGTGTTGGCGATGTTTGGTTCGATCTTGCTGTTGTTCTTCCTGCCTTGGCTGGACACATCACCAGTACGTTCGGGCCACTATCGCCCGTTGTTCCGTAAGTTCTTCTGGTTCGGCCTCATCCCAAGTCTAGTCGTTTTGACCTATTGTGGTGGCAAGCCTCCGTACACCGAGTGGGTTGTACTCAGCCAGATAGCGGCGGCATATTATTTCGCGCACTTCTTGATCATCTTACCGATAGTCTCACGTATTGAACGGCCGCTACCGCTGCCTAATTCAATCACCGAAGCTGTCACCGGAAAACCGCTTGAAATCGCGGCTGCGTAAAACAGGGAAAGCAGTATCATGGTTCGTTTAGTTGCTTTTTTAGTAGGCCTGTTTTTCAGCGGCATGCTTTTGGTTGGCCTTGGGGATACCGTTATCCAGGCCATTCAGGAACCTGCACAGCCAACGGCTGAGCATGAATTTCACGAAATGCCACTTGCCGTCAGCTTTGCGCATGACGGTCCGTTCGGCAAGTTTGACCGTGGCCAGTTACAGCGCGGATTAAAGGTATATTCCGAAGTATGCGCGGCGTGCCACAGCCTAAATCTTGTCGCCTTCCGTGATTTCGCGGCATTGGGTTACAATGAAGAACAAGTGAAGGCGCTGGCCAAGGGTTGGAAGACCGAAGTACCAAGCATCAACCCTGAAACGGGTGAAGCCGCCTCGCGCCCTGCAATCCCTGCCGATAAAATTCCTTCGCCATTTGCGAACGAAACTGCTGCACGTGCCGCTAACAACAATGCGCTTCCACCTGATCTTTCCTTGATCACCAAGGCGCGCGGCGATGGTCCTGCTTATGTGTATTCATTGCTGCTCGGTTACCGGGATCAAGCTGGCTATAAGAATGAAGAAGGCAAAGAGCTGCTGAAAGAATTCCCGGACGCAGCGACACCTTCTGGCCTTCACTTCAACCCATGGTTTGCCAATTTGAACATCGCTATGGCTAACCCAATCGCATCTGACGATTTGGTCACCTATGATGATGGTACCAAGGCAACCAGAGCGCAGATGGCCAAAGACGTTTCGGCCTTCCTAACTTGGACCGCTGAACCAAAGATGGAAAACCGCAAGAGCGCGGGTTGGGCTGCGCTCGGCTTCCTCTTAATCTTCACGCTATTGGCGTTCATGTCATATCGGACCATCTGGGCCGACAAGAAGCATTGATGCTGTTTGACAGTTAATGGACAGGGCCGCTTTTGCGGCCCTTTCTTTTGCAAATGAGGGCGTTGACGCTTGCGCCGGATAATGGCAATAGCTGCGCTTCCAACGGCCCTCTGGTCCGTCGCGGGTATAGCATAGTGGTAATGCACTAGCCTTCCAAGCTAGCTAGAGGGGTTCGATTCCCCTTACCCGCTCCAACTTATCTTGATTTTATCTCATTATTTCCACCGCTAAACCAATATAGTGTGCGACAACGCAGCTATTGTCTCGACAAGCAGGTGCGAATTACACATCCTATAAAATGCTATCTTCGAATATGCGGATGATAACAAGGAGCTATGACGATGAATAAACTCTCAATCTATGCTGGCCTAATGATCCTTTCTGTTTCTTCCGCAGGGGTGCTGCATGCGGCACCAGTTAAAGCCGATGCAGACGGAAATCGCATTGTCACCAAGACCGAAGCCATAGCAGCAGCAGATGCGCGCTTTGCCAAGATGGACCTAAATGGCGACGGCACTTTAAACGCAGCCGACCGAACCGCCATGATGGCAAAGCATTTCGCGAAGATGGATAGCAATGGTGACGGCTCGATTAGTCAGAGCGAGTTTATGGCCATACATGAGGCAGGCGCAGAGCGACGTGCAGACCGACGCAAAAAGCGAATGGAACGCATCGGGGCGGGCATGCGTGAAGGCCGCCAACCTCGCCGTTTGGGCGCCATAGTCATGATGGCACGCGCCGACATCAATGGGGACAAGGCTGTGTCACAAGCAGAATTTCGCGCTGCGATCGACGCACGCTTTAGTAAGGCAGATGCCAATCAAGACGACAGCATTTCAATGGAAGAACGTCAGGCCGCGCGCAAGATGCGCTAAGTTTAGAGCGCAACGCCCGCGCGCTTATGGCTTCGTACCCATGTTGAGATGTACCGGCTTCCGGAGCTGGATGGGTGGGCGGCATCCGGAAACCGATATGTTCAAGCATGACTGCCAAGCAGCGCAGCCTAATGGGCCAAATGAGGCGATGATTTCTGACGGTCCAGTGTCACAACATTGAAGTTGACGAAATCATGACCTTATGGCCTAATTCAATTATACGGCAGTTAATCCGACAAACTTAGTGACGTGGTTATTTTTTTATGTGCCGCTATTTTGGTATTCCGATATATCCCTGTGGCGCGCGACTGCATCTTGTCAGCGCGCTCCATTTTTAACGCAATAACCGTTTGTAGGTCGGCCGCGATACACGCTAATTGCCGCACGATAGGTTTTTAGTGAGGAGTGTCGCATGCGCATCGCGCTGTATCAGCCGGACATGGCCGGGAATGTCGGTGCAGTTTTGCGCACCTCTGCTTGTTTTGGCGTGACATGCGACATTATCGAACCATGTGGTTTTGCGTTTTCCGAACGCGCGCTGAAACGTTCCGCTATGGATTATATCGACCATGTGAAGATTCAGCGGCATCCCGATTGGACCGCCTTTCTGGGTTCATTGGAAGGCGCACGGATCGTTCTGATGTCAAGCAAAGCGTCTACGCCCTTGCCCCAGTTCGCGTTTCAACCTGATGACGTTATTTTGATGGGGTCCGAAAGCAGCGGTGCGCCTCCCGAAGTCCATGCACGAGCCGATGCGCGGGTATATATCCCCATGGCCGCAGGATTTCGGTCCTTGAACATTTCCGTATCGGCTGGCATCGCTCTTGCCGAAGGTCTGCGACAGACCCACGCATTTCCGAGAGCCAATCTATGACCCTGACATTAGATCATCGCCAACAAACTGCGCGCACGTGGTTTGAGTCGCTGCGCGACAGCATCTGCGCCGCGTTTGAAGCCATTGAGCGAGAGGCAGGGTCCGACGCTTCGTTCGAATATATGCCATGGGATCGGAGCGACCATGACGGCTCCCCCGGCGGCGGCGGCGTACGCGGCGTGATGAAGGGCAAGGTCTTCGAAAAAGTCGGCGTGAATGTCTCCACCGTAGGCGGCAGTTTTAACCCCGAATTTGCCAAAACCATTCATGGCGCGGCGGAAGACCACAATTTCTTTGCTACCGGAATCAGCTTGGTTGCGCATATGGCGAACCCGCATGTGCCAGCCGTCCACATGAATACCCGCTATCTTGTTACGACGAAAAGCTGGTTTGGCGGCGGCGCTGACCTGAACCCTCCGATCCCCTATGAAGAGGATACTGCCGATTTCCATGCGCGGCTGCGTGCTGCTTGCGCGCCTTATGGCCCCGATGTGTATGAACGCTATCGCAAATGGGCAGAGGATTATTTCTGGATTCCGCATCGCAATATCCATCGCGGCGTGGGCGGCATATTTTACGATCATCTCGAAAACACCAGCGATGCCTTGTTTGAACAAAATTTCGCTTTGACCCGCGATGTCGGCAATGCCTTTCTGGACATCTTCCCAAAGCTTGTTCGCCGCCGGATGAACCAGCCGTTCACAGCGGAAGAAAAGCAGGCGCAATTGCGCTGGCGGGGCCTCTATGCCGAATTTAATCTGGTATATGACCGCGGCACGACCTTTGGCCTAAAGACCGGCGGTAATGTGGACGCCATATTGATGAGCCTTCCGCCGCAAGTTGCGTGGGACTGATCCCCAATGGTGTATAGTCCGATTGCCAATGGCGACCTTGGTGCGATTGTAACATCGCTGGAAATGACCAGTCGCCCGCCAATGCGCGCCATGCCGCCGTCGGAATTGCAGCTGGACCGGTGGCTGGCGCCGACTGCAGAAAAGTACCGCACGCTGTATCGCCGCATTGGTGAACCATGGCTTTGGTTCTCACGGCTTGAGCTGAGCGATGCCGATCTGTTGCAGATCATTCATGACCCAATGGTGCGCATTTGGGCCGTTCTTGACCGGCGGGGAATTAAGGTCGGCATTTTGGAACTCGACTTTCGGCTGCCTGAGCAATGTGAAATTGCCTTTTTCGGCCTGGTGCCAGAGCTCACCGGCAAGGGGCATGGCAAATGGCTGATGGCGATGGTGCTGCAAATGGCTTGGGCAGAGGCTGACATGCAACGGTTGTGGGTACATACCTGCACGCTAGACGGCCCGCATGCGCTCACTTTTTATCAGAGATCGGGCTTCGTCGCCTACCAACGACAGTTGGAAACTTTTCCCGACCCGCGCATCACTGGCCTCATCCCCCGCGATGCAGCACCGCACATCCCGCTTATTGATGAGGGGTTTGCGCCGAAAGTTGACGGTTGACGGCGGCGAGCATCAAGATGAAAGCCACGGCCTCGACAGTGACGAAGAGCGCGCTAACGCCTGACTGAAGGATCGGAATCCCCACCTCGCCTGCGATGGATTGGGAAACGGCATCAACTGCGCCGCCCACAATCCCGGATGCCAGGCGTACTGCGAGCGCAACAAACAGCATCAATATCAAAATCGCCCAACCACAGTTACGCGTGACGTTCCAAGTGCGAAGGACCGATGCATGCATGCCGCGGCGACTATCCCCCGCGATCACCGCAGGCAGCAATGCAAACCGCCCTGACAGATAAAGCCCGGGTATCACGAGGAGGAAAAATCCAGCCAATGTGGCCCATCCCACCAACAAGCTTGCCACCAGATAGGGCGCAAACAATGCCGCCGCGACGCCAAGGCCGTCCCCTACTTTGGCCAAAGTACGCCCCGACAGCAGGACATAGAGCGACAGGCTGCCATACATCGTCACCATCATGCTTGGCAGCAATATAGGCCAATGGACCTCGAAATAGCTGCTGAGCGTGGCAACTGCCGTGTCCGCATTTTCCAAAGTGTCGATCATCAATGGCGGCACCAGAAAACCAGAAATCCAAGCCGTCAGAAAGATGAAGAAGCCGGCGATTGCAACAATCGCGTCTTTGTCCGCCGCAAACATATTGCGCGCGTCAGACCACACGGTGCGGTAATCAAGCTTCTTTGGCATTTTGTTCGTTTGCATAGCTGGGGCGTAGAGATTGACATATGCGGTGGCAAGCCGCTTGCGCCATGCTAAAGGCTGCTACATGATTTTGGATGGCAATATCGACTGGGACGTTTCCGAAGGCCTGACGCCTTACCCAGACGCGGTCGCGCGGATGGAAGCGTTGCAGGCTGCAATTCGCGACACCGGCGCGCGAGAGCTTGTATGGCTGCTTGAACACCCACCTTTGTACACCAGCGGCAAGAGTGCAGACCCTGCCGAGCTGCTGAGCCAACAGTTTCCGGTTTATGACACCGGACGCGGTGGGCGGTACACCTACCATGGCCCTGGCCAGCGCGTGGGATATGTCATGTTTGACCTTGCGCATCGGGGCAAAGATGTGCGCTGCTACGTCCATGCGTTGGAAGGCTGGGTAATCGAAGCCCTTGGACATTTTGGAGTAGAAGCGCGCCGCGCAGAGGGCCGCGTGGGTATTTGGTGCGACACGAAAAACGGCCAAGAGGCAAAAATTGGTGCCATTGGCGTGCGGATCCGCAAATGGGTCACTATGCACGGCTTTGCGGTAAATATCGCACCCGATCTGAACCATTTTTCGGGCATCGTGCCATGCGGTATATCCGAATATCCCGTCACTAGCCTCGCCGCTTTGGGTATTGAGGCAACGCTGGCAGATTTTGACACCGCATTGCGCGCCACTTTTGTCAGCTTTCTCAATAGTCTTGCGAAAACGACCGGAAATTGTACGGTCGCGCCGAAATAGATGAACGAGGATATCATGCGCTTTTCCCGACTAATGCCGGCCCTTGCCCTACTGCTGCTGGTGTCTGCCTGCGGCAGTTCCAAGGAAGACAATCAAGTCACAGAAACACGTATGGATAATCTCGAAAGTCTGAAAGGTACGATCAGCGACGACATGATCAACACCGATGAATCGACCGACGAAGCGCCTCTTGATGCCGCGCCTGCGGTTGCGGAACCAGCCAACGCCGAAGTACCAAAGACGGATGCCGCCAAAGCGTCACCGACGGAAACGGAACCCGCTGGCACCACAAAACCCGATACAGCAAGCGAACCAAAGTGAGACTAAACGGCACTTTAACAATGCCATGCGGGGCGGTTTTGAATAATCGTATCGCAAAGGCCGCGATGACCGAGGGGTTGGCTGATCCAATGGGTCGTCCGACGCCCGAACTGCAGCGATTATATGGCATTTGGTCAGATGGCGGGGCTGGCCTGCATATCTCGGGCAATATCCATATTGATGCCAATCATCTGGAACGTCCCGGTAACGTCTTTTTTGACGGACAGCCGGACGAAGAGATGATGGATGCGCTTCAGGCGTGGACAAAGGCCGCAACACGCAATGGCAACCATTTCTGGGCGCAAATTAGCCACGCAGGACGGCAAACCATGCGCGCGGTCAATCCGCACCCCAAGGCCCCTTCCGCTGTCAAATTGGGGCTGCCGGGTGGACAATTTGGCATGCCGGTCGCGCTCACCGAAGACGAAATTTTGAACTTGATCGGCCGTTTTGGTCAGGCGGCTTTGCACTGCAAAAATGGCGGTTTCAGCGGTGTCCAAATCCATGCCGCACATGGCTATCTTATTTCGCAGTTTTTGAGCCCACGGTCCAACCAGCGCACGGACCGTTGGGGCGGAAGCCTTGTCAATCGCGCACGCTTTCTGATGTTCACGCTGAATACAGTACGTACTTTGGTTGGGCCTGACTTCCCGATTTCAGTCAAATTGAACAGTGCCGATTTCCAGCGCGGCGGTTTCGCCTTTGAAGACAGTCTTCAGGTTGCCCGCTGGTTGCAGGAAGCTGGCGTCGACCTCATCGAGATTTCCGGCGGCACCTATGAACAGCCAAAACTTCTTGGCCTCGAAGGCATGGAAGTCGAAGAAACGCAAAATGTGGCGGACACCACGCTCGCGCGTGAGGCCTATTTTGTTGATTTTGCGCAAGCAATGAAGGCCGAATTAACAATACCACTGATGGTGACTGGCGGTTTCCGAAGTGCATCCGCCATGGAGCAAGCGCTGCGTAACGGTGCCGCCGATGTCATCGGCCTTGCCCGGCCATTATGTGTGATGCCAGAGGCGCCCAAGCGGCTGCTGGGCGGCATGGCTATGCTTCCCAGGGTCGAAAACCAGTTGAAGCTTCTGCCCGAATGGCTTTCATCATTGCGCAAGCTCAAGATGATACGCGGCATAGAAGGTTTTGCGACACAATATTGGTTCTACAGCCAGATATACGCGCTTGGCCGCACCGGCAGGGTACAGTCCGACCTCACGGTGTTTGCCGCGCTTCGTGAAGTCGAAAGCTATCAAAAAAGCTGGTTGAAGGCGCACCGCGCCGAAAAAGCTTAGTCGCCCTCGCCGGGATCAGCGCTGAAATATTTGTCGAATTTGCCTTCTTCGCCCTTAAACTCATCTGCATCGGCAGGTGGTTCACGGCTAGTGGTGATATTCGGCCATTCGGCGCTGTAGGTGGCGTTCAATTCAAGCCATTGCTCAAGACCGCTTTCGGTATCTGGCAAAATGGCTTCTGCGGGGCATTCTGGTTCACAAACGCCGCAATCGATGCATTCATTGGGGTTAATGACGAGCATGTTGTCGCCTTCGTAAAAGCAATCCACCGGACATACTTCAACGCAGTCCATATATTTGCAGCGGATGCAGGCATCGGTAACAACATAAGTCACTTGCGGAACTCTCCTATAGGTGGCCGAACGTAAGCCACTTTACTCCGATTGCCTATTGCGAGGCGCGGGGGGAAGTCAACGGCCGAATGCAAATGCCTGCCAATTTTTAGTCTATCAGTTGATAGCAAAGCTGTGCCTCAGATGCCGGACCCCGCCGAAAGGGCATCGAGAGAAGCTTTAGGGTCACAACCGTTTCACCAATCGGCATAGTAATGACATCCCCCGTCACGATCGGCAGGCTTGCCTTTTCAACCCGGCGACCATTGACGCGGATATGCCCCGCCTCGGCCCAGCCTTGGGCAAGCGTTCGGCTCTTGGCAAAGCGCAGAAAGAAAAGGAGCTTGTCGATCCGCAAAGTCGCCCCGACCGTCTAGAGCTTGAGGCCCTTAAGCGCCGCCAACTGCAGCGCCAAGGATGATGGCTGGGCGTTTTGCTTTGGCGCAACAGGGGTGCGATCTGGCTTGGCCTGCGGCTTACCTGCAGCGTGTGTTTTCTGAAGTTGTGGCTTGGCGCGTTGCTGACGCTGCTCGGGCGGACGCGGCTTTGGCAGGCCGACCCAGCGCCAGTGTGTGAGTGTGACAGCTTGCGGTTCGGGTGCCTGGGCAACGGTAGGTTCGGTGGCGATCGCCTCTTGTTCGCTAGCAGCATCGGGTTGAACATTTTCGGGTTCGGATGCTGGCGCAACGTCGCTCGTAACACCCTGCGCTGCGTCGGCCACCGCGTCAGATGTAGGCTCTGGTTCAGCCTGCGGCTCTTGTGCCTTTTCCGCAGGCCGGAAGCCTGCATCGCGCATCAATGCCTTTAACCCAGCCTCACTAATGCCCAGCGACGTTGCGAAGGCCATGTCCATGCTGACCAAATTGCCCTGCCCACGGGCTTCATGCGCTTTTTTGATGACGCGTTCGGCCAAATCAATGCGGACATACTCGTCGCCAATGCGCCTATAGCCAGCGTTGCGTGCTTCGGATGCATTAGCAAAGTTCCACGCCTTCAAATGCACCGCGCTTTCAGGCGGAAGTTCGGGCATCGCACGGCTGTCACGCGCCGCAAATAATGCCGCGCGCCATTTGGCCGCCGCAGGTTTCAACGCGGCGTGGTGATAAATATCAAGCGCGCCAAACACGATTCCGCCCTTGCGCGCCGCGCCGCGTGCTTCCTTTGGCAATGCCGCAATCGCATCGGCTAGATAGTGCCGGCCAGCGATACCGCCCTCATCGGCTAAACGCACCGCAAGTGCACGCACATTGCCGTCGACATCGGCTTGCTGGGCAAGGTCCAAAAGCCCGACGATGCCGCCCATTGCCTTGGCCAATTGCGCTTCTATCCAGCCTTCTGCCCGGGTGGTGATGTCACGCAAGGCGTCGCCTTCAAGCCCAGAGACAGCCTTAACGGGCGTAAAGGCTGGTTGAAGCAGTGTCCGACCCTTAGTCAACGCGCCAAGAAGTTCGCCCTTCCAGAAAATCGCGGGCTTGCCCTCTCCATCGGCTGCGAGCGAGAATTCGCTGTCCTCTGCCATACTTACGTCCTTTGCCTTTTGTCTCAAAATGGCTGCCAAATGCCGTTCGGCGGCAGCCAATAACAATTTACGGTCACCCGCTTTGGCCGCTGGGTCAACCCGAAAGGCGAAGCCCTGTAAAGTGCCAATGTCCTCGCCATCTACCAGAACACGGTTGTCCGCCTGAATCTCGACGGGTAGCAAACCGACGTCTTTCGCGCCTTTCCGAAGCAACATTGATGTGCGTTTATCGACAAACCGCTGACGCAGCGCATCATGCAGGGCATCCGATAATTTTTCTTCCAACGCCCGAGCACGTTCGGCCATCGCAGGCGGATTGGTCAGCCAATCGCTTCGGTGGGCAATATAGGTCCAAGTCCGCACCGCCGCGATTCGCGCCGACAACGTATCCACGTCCCCTTGGATGTTATCCAACCGGGCCAGTTCGCTGGCATAGACGCCCTGCGGAATAACGCGCTCATTCTGGCCCAGATACTGCCACAAAGACGCGACGAAACGGCTGTGATGTTCCTCCCCCATTTGCCTGAAGTCCGGCAGGCATGCGGCCTCCCACAAACGAGCAACGTCGACGGGATGGCGGATCAACCTGGTCACATCTGGCATTTCCGCCAGGCGCTTGAGCACGAGCACATCGATAACCTTTGGCGCGGGCAAAAGCCCCGGACGATGTGGCTTTTTCTCCAGATCGGCAATCAATGTCGCAATGTCGTTGAAACGCGGCTTTGCCTCCCGCCAAAAGAGCCAATCCAGACGTGGGAAGCTGTGCCCTTCAATCGCCAGAACTTCTTCGGGTGTGAATTCGCTGCCTTCGCCCGCCAGCGTCCCAAAACTGCCGTCGCGTTGATGCCGGCCAGCGCGGCCTGCAATTTGCGCCATTTCTGCAACCGTCAATCGGCGGCGGCGCGAGCCGTCAAATTTGGAGAGGCTGACAAAGGCAACATGGGCAACGTCAAGGTTCAGCCCCATGCCGATCGCGTCGGTGGCGACGAGATAATCCACCTCGCCCGATTGAAACATCGCGACTTGCGCATTTCGGGTACGCGGCGACAGCGCGCCCATCACGACCGCCGCCCCGCCACGCATCCGGCGCAAGGTTTCGGCCACCGCATATACTTGTTCGATAGAAAAGGCGACGATGGCGGACCGCTTTGGCAAGCGCGACAGTTTCTTGGCGCCAGCATAGCTCAACGTCGAGAAGCGCGGACGAGAGATGATCTCGGCATCGGGCAGCAGCGACCGAATGATCGGGCGCAGGCTTTCCGACCCCAAGATCATCGTCTCTTCGCGTCCGCGCGCATGCAATATGCGATCTGTGAAAATATGCCCGCGTTCGGGGTCGGCACCCAATTGCGCTTCGTCAATCGCGACAAAGGCAAATTCCTTCTGGATGGGCATGCTTTCAACGGTGCAGCAATACCAGCGCGCTTGCGGCGGCTCAATCCGTTCTTCGCCTGTGATCAACGCGACATTCTGCACGCCTTTCATGGCCACAACGCGGTCGTAAATTTCCCGCGCCAGTAAGCGCAGAGGAAAGCCGATCATCCCGCTGGAGTGCGCACACATGCGCTCGACGGCAAGATGTGTCTTACCTGTGTTGGTAGGGCCTAATATGGCCGTGAGGGCGGAACGTACTGGAGGCAAATGTTTAGGCGGCCGCCAGCTCTGCGGCGAGTTCCTTTAAGGTAACAGCAGTGTTGGCCAATTGATCAGCGGTCGGCGAAAGGCCATCAGTTACGAACAACCGGCCTTGGACATAATCCTTGGTGGCATTGACACAGTCGAGCGCGATGACTTTGCCCGCTTTTAGGTAAATCAGCGAAAAGCTGCGTGTGTCGGGGTCACCGCGCAATATGGTCGTATCATAACCGGCGCTGATCCCCACAGTTTGCAACCGCAGGTCATATTGGTTGGACCAAAACCATGGCACAGCGTGATATTGCGTAAGCTCGCCCGTCAGGCTTTTGGCCACAGCATTCGCCATGTCATTGGCGTTTTGCACAGATTCAACGCGCATGATGTTGCCGCCGGCAAAGGCGTTGGCGTGCGCCGCGCAATCACCGATGGCAAAGATATCTGGCAGCGACGTCCGGCAATAGGCATCAACATCAACCCCTGCCCCGCCGGCTGCGCCCGCATTGAGCAAGGGCCCGACGGCAGGTATGATGCCAATGCCGACAATGACCATCTGCGCGGGGATCACCTCACCATCCGCCAAGCGAACGCCAGTGACAAAGCCCTCGCCTTCAACAGCGGTGATTTCAACGCCCAACCGAACGTCGACGCCATGCGCGCGATGCTCGGATTCGTAAAAGCGTGACAGCGGTTCGCCAGCGACCCGCGCCAGCACGCGGTCCATGGCCTCCAGCAAAGTCACTTTCTTACCCATTTTGCGCAGCACGGCCGCCGCCTCAAGCCCGATATAGCCGCCGCCGACAATAGCGACCTCCGCGACATCATCAAGGCCATCAAGCATCCGGTCGACATCTGCACGGGTGCGCACGACATGCATACCGGACAGATTGCCCCCCTCAACGGGCAATTGCCGCGGACTGCCGCCCGTTGCCCAAATCATGCTGCCATATGAGATAATTGTACCGTCAAAAACGGTCACCTGATGGGCAGCGGGGTCAACGCTATCGACGCGCTGTCCCAGCATAATGTCGATGGCACGCTCGGCCCAAAAGGCTGCGGGTCGGATCATGATGCGTTCAAACGCCTTGTCACCAGCAAAATAGTCTTTGGACAATGGCGGACGCTCATAAGGATATTCAGGCTCGGCATTCACTATGCCAATGCTGCCTTCATATTTGGCCTGCCGAAGTGCAATTGCCGCTTGCGCGCCGCCATGGCCGCCGCCGACGATGAGAATATTATAATGCATCAGTGAAGATTCGCTCGCTTGAAAATCATGTTACAAGCGGTAGGCAAAAGGTAACTGACTGGCTAGCCCCATGCTTGCAGCATATCCAAATAAATGGCAGAGTGAAGGGATGACAAGCATGACCTTAGACTTCGCTCTTGGCGAAAACGCCGACATGATCCGCGCCACGACCAAGAGGTTCGCAACGGACAAAATCGCACCGCTCGCGACCAAAATTGACGCGGATGACTGGTTTCCGCGCGAAGAGCTGTGGCCAGCCATTGGCGAACTTGGCTTGCACGGCATCACTGTGGATGAAGCGGACGGCGGCCTTGGCCTTGGCTATCTGGAGCATGTTGTCGCGGTAGAAGAAGTCAGCCGTGCCTCTGCCTCCATCGGCCTATCCTATGGCGCGCACTCAAATCTATGCGTCAACCAAATCGCCCGCTGGGCCACGCCAGAGCAAAAAGTGAAATATTTGCCTAAGCTAATTTCGGGTGAACATGTCGGCAGCCTTGCCATGTCCGAAGCGGGCGCAGGTTCCGACGTCGTATCGATGAAGTTAAAGGCCGAAGCGGTTCAGGGCGGCTATATCCTCAACGGTACCAAATATTGGATCACCAACGCGCCTTATGCAGACACTTTGGTCGTCTATGCAAAAACCGCACCCGAAGCGGAATCGCGCGGGATAACCGCATTTTTAATCGAAAAAGGCATGGAGGGTTTCTCCATCGGCCAGAAAATCGACAAGGTCGGGATGCGCGGATCGCCAACGGCGGAGCTCGTGTTCAATGACTGTTTTGTGTCTGAAGAACAAATGATGGGCCCGTTGCATGGTGGCGTTGGCGTGTTGATGTCTGGACTGGACTATGAACGCGTCGTTCTCGCCGGGCTTCAGCTTGGCGTCATGCAGGCCTGCCTTGATGTCGTCCTGCCTTATGTCCGCGAACGCAAGCAGTTCGGCAAACCCATTGGCAGCTTCCAATTGATGCAAGCCAAAGTTGCCGACATGTATGTCGCGCTGAATTCGGCGCGCAGCTATGTCTACAATGTCGCGCGTGCGTGCGATGCTGGACAGACTACCCGCTTTGATGCCGCAGGCGCAATCCTGCTCGCCAGCGAAAGCGCGGTGAAGGTTGCTGGCGAAGCGATTCAGGCATTGGGCGGCGCTGGTTATACCAAGGATTGGCCAGTTGAACGTTATTGGCGCGATGCCAAGCTGCTCGACATTGGCGCCGGCACAAATGAAATCCGCCGGATGTTGATTGGTCGGGAGCTGATCGGAGCGGCGTGAACTGTCCGTTGAACAGGAAGTAGCGTAGGAGCCAGCAAAATGAGCCGTCCGGTATTGGGTGTCATCGCCTGCAATCGCATAGTTGGGAGTGAAGTCGCGCAAGCGGTGATGAACCGTTATATCCACGCCGCAATGACCTATGCCGACGTAGCGGCGTTAATCATCCCTTCGCTTCCCGACCTGATGACCGCCGGAGATGTCGCCCCGCGCATCGACGGCATTTTGCTCACGGGTAGCCCGTCGAATGTCGCCACGCGCCTTTATGGCGAATATGGGGGCGATGGTCCATTCGACGATGGCCGCGACGGAATCGCAATATCGATGGTGGACCGCATGATCGATGCGCAAAAGCCTGTGTTTGGTATTTGCCGCGGCTTTCAGGAAATCAACGTCGCTTTGGGCGGTACACTGCGCCGCGACACCAGCGCCAGTGATGACCTCATCCGTCACCATGCGCCGGATGACGTTGCCTTCGATGCGATGTTTGACCACCGCCATGCCGTTGATCTTACCGATGGCTGCATGTTGGCCAGCGCCTATGCCAAGAGCAGGCTGGACGTGAACTCTGTCCACTATCAAGGCATTGGTAAGCTCGCAGATGGCCTGAATGTTGAAGCACGCGCGCCCGATGGCCTTGTCGAAGCCTATAGCGCCCGGCCAAATGGCGCGCCCTTGCTTGCGGTGCAATGGCATCCCGAATGGGGAACCGAAAATGATCCAGATTCGCAAACCTATTTCCACCTTTTGGGAAAGGCGTTAAGAGGCAATTTGTGAACAGAACTGTTACCCGCTTTAACCGCTACCAAGCACGGATTGGCTTTTCGCCTTAAATTCTGGCGTGCCTTTTCCCTTCACCCCTTCTGATAAAAGCAAGGGTAAGAAAAAGGCCTGAAACGGTGTGCCGCGCACTTGGCGGGTACCCTACCCCAGCCCTTCCGACATGCAGGAAGGGAGTCCAGACATTCAAGGAACCAATTTATGCCACGCAATTACGATATCGCCGAACTTCGCCGCTTGGACATCGCCCACCATTTGCCCGCGCAAGCCGACTGGCAAGAAATCGAGGATTTGGGCGGAAGCCGGATCATCACCCATGCCGAAGGTTGCTACATCCATGATGGCGACGGCAATCGCATCTTGGACGGCATGGCTGGCTTATGGTGTGTGACCGTTGGTTATGGCCGTGATGAATTGGCTGAGGTCGCGCGCGAACAAATGCTTGAGCTGCCTTATTACAACAGCTTCTTCAAAACCGCGAATGCGCCAGCGATCATGCTCGCGGACAAGATTTCCAGCCTCACCGGTGGCCGCTTGCCACATGTGTTTTTCAACAGCTCCGGTTCCGAAGCCAATGACACGATTCTAAGGATGGTGCGCCATTATTGGCAAGTGAAGGGCGAACATAGCCGCACCATCATCATCAGCCGTCATAACGCCTATCATGGCTCCACGGTGGCTGGCGTCAGCATGGGGGGCATGAAATCCATGCATGAACAAGGCTTCCCAGCGCCGGGAGTTTTGCCGATGCCCGGCATCGAACATGTCCGCCAGCCGTATTGGTATAATGAAGGCCGCGACATGACGCCGGAAGATTTCGGCACCGCATGTGCGCAAGCCATTGAGGACAAGATATTAGAGGTCGGTCCTGAAAATGTCGCTGCCTTCATTGGTGAGCCGGTACAAGGCGCGGGCGGCGTTATCATTCCGCCGGCAAATTACTGGCCACAGGTTGAAGCGATTTGCCGCAAATATGGTATATTATTGGTCTGTGACGAGGTTATCTGCGGCTTTGGCCGGACGGGCAATATATGGGGCCACGAAACCATGGGCATCCAGCCGGACATCATCGCGATGGCCAAGGGGCTGTCATCGGGTTATCTACCGATTTCCGCCGTCGCCGTGAGTGCTGAGATCGTAAAGGTCATTAAAACGGGCGGTGATTTCGTCCATGGCTACACCTATTCAGGGCATCCCGTGGCGTCAGCGGTAGCCTTGCGCAATATCGAAATCATGGAGCGCGAAGGTCTGTTCGAGAAAGTCCGCGACGAAACCGGCCCTTATTTGGCCAAAAAGCTGGCGACTTTACGTGACCATCCTTTGGTCGGCGAAGCCCGCTCAATCGGTTTGCTGGGCGCAGTGGAGGTGGTTGCCAACAAAGCTACTGGCGCCCGCTTTGGGGGTGCCGAAGGGACGGCAGGCCCAATGGTCCGGGACATCTGTATCCGCAACGGGTTGATGGTACGGGGCATTCGCGACACCATCGTCATGTGCCCGCCGCTAATAATCACGCCGACACAAATCGACGATTTGGTGGGGATTATCCTCAAGTCGCTCGATGAAGCGGAACCGAAATTGCGGGCGATTGGGTGAAGGCGAATAAGAAACCATAGTGCTGAGCCCGTTCATCCATTACCGAGGACAATCATGACATCACCAACACTACAGCGCGCCTTGACGACAGCCGCCCTCACCCCCGCCCTGCTCCTGCAATTTGCCGCAGCACAGGCCGCCGCGCCCGTGGCGGCTAAGCCCAAGCCGCCAGTACTTTCGTGCACGACAACAACCGCTGAAGGTCTGTCCTACACTGTCATCAAGCCGGGCAATGGTGATCGCCCAAATGCCGAGTCCAAGGTCGTGGTAAATTACAATGGCATGCTGACCGCAGACGGCACGCAATTTGACTCAGGGCAAGCGTCGGAATTTCCCGTTGGCGGCGTTATCCCGGGCTTTGCACAGGGACTACAACTGATGCAGGCAGGCGGAAGCTATCGCATCTGCATCCCATCCAAGCTTGGCTATGGCGAAGCCGGTACGGGGCCCATTCCTGCAAATGCCGATTTGGTGTTTGAGGTCGATCTGCTCTCCTTCACCAGCCCGCCGCCAAAGCCTGTTATTCCGGTTGCTGAACGCAGTTGTTCGCAGTTCACGTCATCGGGCCTAGGGTTTGATATCCTCAAGGCTGGCACCGGCAAAAATCCGACCGATGGCGACTTGGTGCTTGTCGATTTTACAGTGTTCGACGCGACATCCGGCGTGGTGCAACAAAAGAGCGAATGGGAGAAAATTCCACTGCGCCAAACGTCACCCTTTTTCAGTGAGAGCCTGAAAATGATGCAAACAGGGTCAACCTATCGTTTTTGCATGCCCAAGGCCGAGAATTCAGATTCGGCAAGCAACATCATCGTTACTTTGATTGACCTGCGCCCCGCAGCCTCTGCGGATAATTGATTCGGCTGGTTCGGCGTTTAGCTTAACAAAACAACAGGACTGTCGGCGCGCCAGTGCATGCTGACCTTGTCATCCCACGTGAAGTCTTCTTGGTCATGGCGGGACAGATTTGGGCGGCTGACGCGGATGATGTGACCACCCTCAAGCTGGATGTCATATAGCGTCACATCGCCAAGATAGCTCATGCCCTTAATCGTGCCACGCGCAAGATTATGGCCATCAGGGGCATCTTGCGCCGCGGCGCGCACCGCCTTGCCTTCGCCGGGGACGTGGAGGTAAATTTTTTCAGGCCGCAGCGCGATCCACACATTGGCGCCGTGCGGACCAGTTACGCCATGGTTGAGGTAAATCTTGCCAAGCCCGGGACAATCGACCGCAGCTTTATCTGGTTCGTCCAGCGTTAGCGTGCCTTCGAATATGTTCACCGAGCCCACAAAGTCCGCGACAAAGCGGTTGGCGGGATATTCGTACAGGTCAGATGGCGGCGCGAGTTGCGCGACTTCGCCTTTGTTGATCACCGCAACGCGGCTGGCCATCGACAATGCCTCATCCTGATCATGGGTCACGGTGACGAAGGTAATGCCCACCTTGTCCTGCAAATCCGCCAATTCGAACTGCATTTGTGCCCGCAGTTTTGCATCGAGTGCGGAGAGTGGCTCATCCAGCAACAACACCTTGGGTCGCATCACAAGGCTGCGCGCAAGTGCTACGCGTTGACGCTGACCACCCGACATTTGATCGGGCATCCGGTCTTCAAACCCGCCAAGTTTTACGAGCTCAAGCGCTTCGGCAACGCGGTCGCGGGTCTCCGCCTTCGATATGCCCGATATCCGCAAGCCATAACCCACATTGTCGGTCACGTTCATATGCGGAAACACGGCGTAGCTTTGGAACACCATGTTCACGGGCCGCTTGTTCGGCGGGACAAGGCTCATATCCTGTCCGTCGATGATGATCTGCCCTTCGGTTGGCATTTCGAACCCGGCAATCATCCGAAGCAACGTGGTTTTGCCACAGCCAGATGGCCCAAGCAGAACGAAAAATTCCCCAGCGCGAATATCGAGACTGATATTGTCTACCGCCGTCACTTTGCCGAAACGTTTGGAAACGTTGCGGATTTCAATGATGGGTTGTTTGCCTTCGGTCATAAGGATCTGCCGCTTCTAATGGGTTTCAGCGATGCCCTTCACGCCCTGGTATTTCAGCGCGATGAAGGTCAGGGCGACGGTAAGTATGATCAGGATTGTGGACGCGGCGTTAACCTCTGGCGTGACCGAGAAGCGCACCATTGAATATACCTTCACCGGGAAGGTAATCGTATCCGGACCGCTGGTGAAAAAGGTGATGACGAAATCATCAAGGCTAAGCGTAAAGGCAAGCAATGCGCCGGCGACCAAGGATGGTTTTATATGCGGCAGTAGGACATCGCGAAATGCCTGCCATTCGGTCGCGCCAAGGTCCTTGGCGGCCTCTTCCTCCTCCCTATTGAAACTGGCCAGCCGCGCGCGGACAACCATCGCGACAAAGGGAAAGCAGAAGGTGATATGGGCAATCGTGATCGCAGACAGGTTCAGCGGCCAAGCCAAGTCAGTGGGCCAGTCGAGTTTGGCAAAAAAGATCAAAAACGCGACGCCCAAGCAGATTTCGGGCACGATAATCGGCAATGACATCGTGCCCTCGACCAGTCCCTTGAACGGGAAGCGAAAGCGCCAGAGCATGACCGCAGCCAAGGCGCCAATAACCAAGCTGATGATGGTCGCCAAAAATGCGATGGTTAGCGAATTGACCATCGCTTCGACCAGGCTGTCGTTGTTCAGCGCCTTCTCGTAATATTTGAGGGTAAATCCCTTCCACATCACGTTGCGCTTGCTGTCGTTAAAGCTGAAGATCATCAACACAACCAACGGCGCATAGAGAAACAGCATCGTCAACCCGACCCAACTGCGCATCCATAATTTGCGTGTATATTCAAGCGGTGCGATGGCGGTGCGGTTAAACATTACCGCGCCTCCTTCACTTTGTTCGCGCGCATCGATTGCAGCGCAATCAAAATGAACATCGCGTAGATGAGCAAGAAGGACAAAGCGGCGCCGAACGGCCAGTCATTTGCGCGCTTGAACTGCCGTTCGATAACATTCGCGATCATCTGGCTATCGGTGCCGCCCATGAGGTCGGGGGTAAGATACGCACCCAATGCGGGAACCAATGTAATCATAACGCCCGCAAAAATCCCCGGCGCGGCCAGCGGCACGACGATTTTCATAAAGGTTTTGAAATGCCCCGCGCCAAGGTCAAGGCTGGCCTCAATCAAGCTTTTGTCGAGCCGGTCGAGCGCCGAATATAATGGCAAAACCATGAAGGGCAGATGGACGTAGACAAGCCCCAAAACGACCGCGAAGTTATTGTACAACAACTGCACGGGCGTCCATGCCTCAAGCGGCTGCATCCCCACTAGGGTCCGCAACCAGCTGGCGCCTTCCCACAGGCCGCCAAGCCCCTTATTCATATACCCATTGGTACCCATCAATGCCATCAGCGCGTAGGTGCGGATCAGGAGGTTGGTCCAAAAGGGCAGCATGATTCCCAGCAGCAACCAAGGGCGCCACTTCGGCGCGGCGAAGGTAATTGCCATTGCGACAGGAAAGCCGATGATCAAGCAAATCAACGTGGTGAGTGCGGCAACTGCAAAGCTTTTGAGGAAAATGGAAAGATACAACCACTCGGTCGCGCGTTTGTAATTGTCGAGCGTGCCCGAAATATTGATATCCGCAGGTCCGGCATTTTGACCGAAGCTGTAGAGCCAGACAATAGTCATAGGCGCGATGAAGAACAGGCCAAGCCAGAACACCGGTGCCGTTGCAACTGCGGCAAAGGGTTTCTTCTGGCTTTTCCAGTCTTGCAACGCGCCTGACATCAATTAAGCCGCCCGAACGCGGGTAAACGCCTCCTCATATTTCGGCTGAAGATCGGGATTGAATTTCGCGTATTCGCACTTCGCCAAAACATCGGCAGCCGGGAGAATGACCGGGTTGTTTTTATAGCTATCCGGCATCAAGGCCTTCACCGCAGCATTAGGCGTTGGATATTTAATCGTCTCGGTGATTTTTTTGCCTACCTCGGCATCCAGCAGATAGTTGATGAACGCATGGGCATTTTTAGGGTGCGGCGCGCCCTTTGGAATGCACAGATTGTCCGAATTCAGCTGGCTGCCTTCCTTGGGAATGACAAAGCCGATGTCGGGATCTTCGGTCATAATCTGGGCAATGTCGCCATTATATTCGAGGACAAGGTCCACTTCACCTTTAAGCAAAAGGTCCTGACCATTGTCTTCGTGGAAAGATTTGATGTTTGGCTTTTGCTTGATCATCATGGCTTCGATTGTTTTCAAGTCGGCATCCGTCAGCCCATTGACCGATTTACCCAGATATTTGCCGTAAAGCCGGAACATGTCGCCAGCCTCGGAAAGCACGGCAATGCGGCCCTTATACTCGTCGCTGTCAAACAGGACTTTCCAGCTATCAGGTACCGAATTTACCTTCGACTTGCGATACCCAATGCCAAGCGCCAGCCATGTGTACGGCATCGAATATTTCCGCGCCGGGTCATAAGGCACGTCCTGATACTCAGGGGCAATATTTTTGAAATTGGGGATTTGGGCTTTGTCGATTTCAACCAGCATGTCCGCTGCGGCCATGCGCTCGACAAAGTCGTTCGACGGAACGATGACGTCATAACCCTGATTACCGGCACGTAGCTTGGCAAACAATTCATCGTTGCTGGCGAACAAGGTCATGTTCACATCAACGCCGGCGCTGTCCTTATAGTCTCCCAAAGTGGTCTCACCAATATAGGTGTCCCAATTATAGAAGTTCAGCTTGGCCTCTTCGCCATTGGCGAGCTTTGCCGCTTCTTTCTCTCCGCAACCGGCCAGCGCGCCCGTCAGTGAAAATCCAACGGCGGCAACACCCATGCCCTTAAGCATAGCCCGCCGATTGCTACCGGCATGCAAAAACGTTTTAAAATCCATGACAAATCTCCCGCTGAAGTACGAAACATGAAGATGACATGCTGAACTAATATCAGGCCTTAGAAAAGCCCTTTTTTCCATGCTTTGCGGCGCAATCTAATTACGAATATTCGCAATTATTGTGCGCCGCAGCATGTTTACTTCAGTGCTGGCTTTGCTTCCGTATCGACAGCAGCCTGAACCGCTTTATAAAATGCTTCGCGCTGAACGCCAACGGTGTCTGGGTCAGTCGCCTTTGGCCAATTGCTGTTCGATGCGATCACGAGGTTGCGCTTGGGATCAATGAAGATGCCCTGCCCAAATATGCCCTGCGCCGCAAAGCTGCCGTCGTCATAGGTCCACCATTGATAGCCATAGCCTCTGCCGGCCATGCCAATGTCCGCCTGCTTGCTTGTTGCAGGGGCAAGCCAATCGTCAGGCAAAATGCCAACGCCGTTGATTTTTGCACCGCCCATTATGAACGCGCCAAAACGCGCATAATCACGGGTCGATGCCTGAATGCAGCAGCCGCTAATTTCATGCCCTGTTGAACCCAAAAGCCAGGTTGCGTCCTGCTCCATACCAAATGGCGCCCAGACCTTCTCCGACAAATAGCTGGAAAGCGTCTTTTTCGTGGCCGAACTGACCAATACGCCAATCAAATTAGTTTCGCCGGTTTTGTAGACCCATTTGGTTCCAGCTGGTGCCTCACGTGGCAATTTGCGCATGTAACTAACCGTTACATCCATGCCTTTTTCGGCCTTGTGCAAATTGAACAAAGCAACATCGGATTTAGGATCGGTATAATCCTCATTCCATTTAACGCCCGAGGTCATGGTCAGCAGTTGCTTGATAGTCACATCGTCATACGCCGAGCCCTTAAGGTCCGGAATATAGACGGAAACCTTATCATCGATGCTCTTGATATAGCCATCCTTGATGGCCGCGCCGACCATGGTCGACGTAAAGGATTTAGCGACCGAAAAACTGGTCCATTTGCCGTGCGCCGTGAAATCGAGACCGTATTTCTCCATCCGCACTTTACCGTCCTGCAATATGACAAGTCCAGCCGTGCGTTGCGCTTTCATATAGGCATCGACGTCCATGCCGATTGTCAGCGGCTCGCCGGCAGGCAAAGGATAAACCTTATCGCCTTTTGCGATGACGTTGGCCTTTGCAAGAATCGGAATGCGGTCCATTGTGCGGAAACCGGCGTCGCGTTGCTCTATGCTCCAGAACAGCACGTTAGAGTCCGTTGGCAAATGGGATATGAGTGCCTTCATATCCTTGTCTGCACTCACCCAAAAACCGCCCGCTGCCGCTGCAACGAAAAGTAACGCCCCTAATATCCATTTTTTCATCCTACTTCCCCAAAGATGATCTTTTAACCAAAGTCTCCTGAGCGACATTAATGTCGCCGCTGCTGAACCCTCCCTCGCTTTACATCAGATAACAGCGCCAAAGCGAAGTGAATTTATCGCCAAAGCCGGTTGGTAAAATTCATTGCGCAAACAACTGTAGTCATTGCGAAAGGCCTTAGCGCGCCTTATGTACCTAACACACGCCATGTAAATGGCTGGATTGATAGGCAGTTTGCCAAGTGGAGGAGCGCGTTAGATGCATGAGAACTTTTTGAAATTTCTTCTGGTACCCGTCGCTGCGGCTTCGTTGGCCGGATGCGGGATCAACAGTGTTCCCACGGCCGAAGAAAATGCCAAGGCGAAATGGGCTGATGTCCAAGCCGCGTTCCAAGAGCGCGCGAACCTGATCCCCAACCTTGCCAATGTTGTGAAAGGTGCAGCAGCGCAAGAAAACAAAACGCTTACCGAGGTCATTGAAGCACGCGCACGTGCCACATCGCCGAACATTCAAGTGAACCCTAATGACCTGAACGATCCCGCAAAAATGGCGGCGTTTCAGCGCGTGCAGAACCAGTTGTCGGGAAGCCTTTCGCGATTGCTGGTCTCGGTTGAGCAATATCCGCAGCTGAAAAGCCAAGAAGGCTATCTGAAACTGCAGGATCAATTGGAGGGTCAGGAAAACCGCGTACGCATCACTTTGCGTGATTATAACGAAGCGGTGCGTGGCTATAACACCACCATTCGCACTTTCCCGGACATCATCGGTGCCAAGATCATCCACGGTGCCAAGCCCATGATCCCTTATCAGGCAACAACGCCCGGTGCAGAATCTGCACCGAAGCTAGATATGGCGCCAGCGACCTAATCCTGTCCGGGAATTGAACATGAATAAGGCCCTTGGCCTGCTTATTGCGCTGCTGCTGGCCCTCATCGGTCAAGCAGCAGTTGCGCAGAATTTTCCAAAACTGACCGGCCGTGTGGTTGATCAGGCCAATTTGCTTGATCCGCAGCAAGAGGCGGCGCTTACTGCCAAGCTGGAGGGGCTGGAAGCCCGCACTAAACGCCAGTTGGTTGTGACAACTCTAGCCAGCCTCGAAGGCTATGAGATATCCGATTACGGCTACCGACTGGGTCGCGCATGGGCAATTGGGCAGGATGGCAAGGGCGAAACCGAGAAGGATAATGGCGCAATCCTAATCGTTGCGCCGAACGAACGTAAAATGCGAATTGAGGTCGGTTACGGCCTTGAGCCCGTGCTAACCGATGGCTTGTCTTCCACAATCATCCGCAACGACATCACCCCGCGCTTTAAGGAAGGTGATTTTGCCGGTGGCATCAGTGCAGGCGTTGACCGCATCGTGACACAGCTCGAACTACCTGCGGACGAAGCGGCGAAGATAGCAAGCGCGGCACAGCAAGGTAACAAACGTGACAAAGGCATACCCTTTGGCGCGATTATCTTCATCTTGTTCATGATCTTCTTTGTGTTCCTACCAATGATCCGTTCCACAAATGGCGGCGGGCGTAAGCATCGGCGCAGCGGCATTGGGCCCGTAATCATCTGGGGTGGCGGAGGCTTTGGTGGCGGAGGTTTTGGCGGCGGCGGATTTGGCGGCGGAGGCTTTGGCGGCGGTGGCGGCAGCTTTGGCGGCGGCGGCGCCTCAGGCGGCTGGTAGGAATATTAAACATGGGCTTACGTAAAATCAGTCAATTCACCGAAGCCGACCATGCGATAGTGGTTGCCGCAGTCGCGGATGCAGAACGGCTAACAACCGGCGAAATCGTCACGATCGTGACTGACCTGTCGGACCATTATGACGATATCGCCATGGCTTGGGCAAGCGCAATCGCGTTCATTGCCTTGGTCAGCTATGCGACTTTTCCTGAATTTCACACGGGCCTAATAGATAGCTTTTCGGGCGGGTGGCGCCATGAATATACGACGGCGGAATATGCAGCATTTTTGTTGGCGGCAGTTGCGCTCAAATGGATCGGGACATGGTTTATCCTCAAATGGATGCCATTGCGCCTCGCCCTTACGCCAAAGGCCAAAAAACTAGCGCGTGTCCGCAGCCGCGCCATCAGCCTATTCAAGGTAGGTACCGAATCCAAAACGGTGGGTCGGACGGGTGTGCTGTTGTATTTGTCGATGAAGGAGCATCGCGCCGAAATCGTGGCTGACGCGGCCATTGCTTCCAAGGTTGCACCCGAAATATGGGGTGACGCGATGGTCGCCTTGCTTGATCAGGTGAAGGCCGGAAACCCCGGCGCTGGCGTAGCCGCAGCAGTGACGCAAATGGGCATTGTGCTGGCTGAACATTTTCCTAGGGGTGCCGACAACCCCAACGAACTCCCTGACAGGCTAATCCAGTTATGATGGAACAAGACGACGCCGAAACCGTGATGTGGCAAGGTCGCTTCATCACGGCGAAGACGCGCGGAAAATGGGAATATGTCAGCCGCGCGCGCGGCATCAAGGCGGCGGTTATCCTTGCAATGGAAGCGGATCATGTCCTGCTCGTCGAACAATATCGCGTGCCGCTGGGCGCAAATTGTATTGAACTGCCCGCTGGGCTCATTGGCGACCATGACGAAGGCGAAGACACGCTGGCGTCCGCCGCGCGCGAGCTTGAGGAAGAAACCGGCTATCGCGCAGACAGTCTGGAGATTGTCGGCGAGTTTTTCTCGTCGCCCGGCATGGTCAGCGAAAGCTTCTCGCTTGTGCGCGCCCATGGCTTGACGAAAGTCAGCGAAGGCGGCGGCGTGGATGGCGAGAATATCACTGTCCACCGCATTGCCATGGCGGACCTACCCCATTTTGTTCAGAAAAAGCGCGCGGACGGTTGCGTCGTGGACGTTAAACTTTTGATGCTGCCCGGAATGATCGTTTAGCGGAAATTATCCGCATAGGCCTGCAACTTAAGCGTCTTGGGCGGTGTGGGCATATAGGTGGCAACTATCCCCTTTTTCTCCGCATAAGCGCGTGCCGCATCCAGGCTTGGGAAGGTCAATTGAACCTGCGCCTGCGTGTCGCCTGATCCAGCCCAGCCCATCAACGGGTCGGCAATGCGGGGCTCTGCTGGCACATGTTCAAGCACCCATTCATCATTGCGCCCATGGCCAGACTGCATGGCATTTTTGGGACGCTGAAAGATACGGGCGGACATGGAAAGATTCCTGACGGTTAAACTAGATGCCGCTTTGCCCGAACCGCACCAGATTCGTCAAGCGTTGCGGGCTTGTGCCTTTTTTGTCTTAAGGCTCGCCACGCTTTCCCACGGCGCGTCTGGCCAATTGTGCTTGGGATATCGGCCGCGCATTTCCTTGGCGACGTCACGCCAGCTTCCGCGCCAGAATTCAGGCAGATTGCGCGTTGTCTGAATGGGACGGCCCGCAGGTGATGTAAGGCTTAAAACCAGAGGTATGCGGTTGGTACCTACCAAAGGATGGCTATCAAGACCGAATAATGCCTGAACGCGCAACTCGACCGTTGGACCGGCTTCGGCGGCATAATCAATATGATGTTCCGTGCCAGCAGGGCTTTTGAAGGAAGTGGGTGCAATTTGGTCGATACGGGTGCGCGTATCCCAACCGAGCATATTGTCGAGTGCATTGGCCAATCCCGATGGCGCGACGTCGCGCAGACGGTTGACCTTGCCCAACAACGGCAGAAGCCATTGCTCCATGGTCTCTGCCAACGCATCGTCACTTAGCGAAGCGACACCGGCAAAGTGTGCGCGTACCCGAAGCGCGCGCGCGGACAAAGGCCAAGGCAGCGCGTCTATGCCCATGTCTTGCACTGCGGCTATCAGTGCGCTCGCAACGGCTTGCGGGTCGGGCTTTTCCAGCCGCCCTTCGCTCAACACTATTGCGCCCAACCGCCTTTGGACACGCGCTTCGACACGATCCGTGCTTTTGTCATAAGTTAGGATTTGCTTGCTTTCGATACGGTGCCCAAATCGGTCAATAATTTCGGCTTCGGTCAACGCGGCCGCAGACAATATGCGCGCACCCGATGCAGCGCCTTGAACATCTGCTACCGCCAGCCATTCCCCGCGCGCCAAAAGCGATGCTGGATCAAGCTGAAGACCGCGGCCTATGGCGCTGATCCATTTTTCGCCCTTGGCATCGCGGCGTTTGGCGATGCGATCAGGGAATGCGCTGCCAATCAGCCCGCCGATGCTGAGCATTTGCTTATCCCCGCTAGCGCCACACAGGCGCGCAATCCGCTGCGCCAGCATGCGGGCGGCATCTGCCTTTGCTCCGCGTTCACGTACGAAGCGTTCAAAGCGTGTCTCAATATCCTCACCCTGCCCGCCAAGACCGCGTTCTTGCAATAGAACCGCCAACATCGCCGCATCCTCCGCCTGTCCGCTCTGCCCTGCTAGGGCAACCATATGGGCCAAGTTTGGCGGCAAGGGTAAATTGGCCAACATAGTGCCATGCGGGGTGATGTGTCCTTGCGCATCAAGCGCATCAACCGACATCAACAATTTGCGCGCTTGCTGGACAGCCGCGGCGGGCGGAAGGTCAAGCCAACGCAGCTTTGCAGGGTCATTCTCGCCCCAGCGCGCGCAATCCAGCAATAATGGCGCAAGATCGCTTTCCAGTATTTCGGGTGGGTCGAACGGGGGCAAGCCGCCATTTCCCGCTTCCTCCCAAAGCCGATAGGCAATCCCCGCCTGTTGCCGCGCAGCGCGCCCGGCCCTCTGCGTGGCGGCAGAAAGGCTCGCCCGCTCCGTCACAAGCCGTGTTACACCGGCCGCCTGGTCAAAGCGTGCGCGCCGCGCAAGACCGCAGTCGATGACCACGCGCACGCCATCGATGGTCAGGCTGGTTTCGGCAATGTTCGTGGCGAATATGACCTTGCGCCGCCCCTCAACATCGCGCCGGACGGCAAGCCGCTGCGCCGCCGGGTCAATCTGCCCATGCAGTTTGTGCACGACGATGTCAGGGCCGCAGGCCCCTAAGATGTCAAATGCCCGGTCAATCTCGCGGACGCCGGGCAGGAACACCAATAGGTCGCCCTGCTGCTCCACCAGCGCCTGGCGCACTGTGCGCACGATATCGATTTCAATGGTCTGTTCGGTCCGGCGACCAACATAAAGATATTCCAGAGGCCATCTTTTGCCTTCGCTTTCGAGCACGGGCGCATCATCCATCAACTGCGAAAAGCGTTCACCGTCCAAGGTGGCTGACATCGCCAACAAACGCAGATCAGGCCGGAATGCAGCTTGGGCCTCAAGCGCGAGCGCGAGGCCAAAATCGCTGTCGATGCTGCGTTCATGGACTTCGTCAAACAGCACAGCGGAAACGCCTACAAGCTCTGGATCACTAATGATCCGGTTGCGGAATATCCCCTCGGTCATCACCAATATACGGGTTTTGGATCCGTGCTTGCTGTCCAGCCGCGTCGCGTAGCCAACCCGTCCGCCGACCGTTTCGCCTAAATTTTCGGATATGCGTTCCGCCGCCATCCGCGCGGCCAAACGGCGCGGTGACAGCAACAGGATTTGACCATCGCAATATGGCTCATCCAATAAGGCTGGAGCCACCATCGTGGTTTTGCCTGCTCCTGGCGGCGCGATAAGCACGGCATTAGGAACGGTCCGTAATGACCCCAGCAGATCTGGCAGCACCGCCAAGACGGGAAATGCATTGTCGGCCATATCAGCGGACGGCACCGCCTTATCCGTCAATATGCACGGGCTATTGCGAATTCGACCGCCTCTGTCAGCGCCGATTTTGCTTCGCCCGTCGGGAAATGCGCAATCGCGTCAATGGCCCGCTGCCCATAATGCCGCGCGCGATCCAAGGTGTCATCGATGGCGCGGTGTTCTCGCAGCAAGTTTCGCGCATGTGCCAAGTCGGCATTACTAATCCGGTTACCAAGCATCGCATCGCGCCAGAATCTCTGCTCTTCGGCGTTGCCACGGCAATGTGCGAGAATGACGGGAAGCGTAACCTTGCCATCGCGGAAATCGTCGCCGCTGTCCTTGCCCATTGTTGCACCGTCCGACACATAGTCGATCGCGTCATCAACAAGCTGGAACGCAATGCCAAGATTTCGGCCATAGGCGTCAAGCGACAGTTCCTGCGCGTCACCGCTTTCGGCAACGACTGCAGCAATTCGGCACGCCGCCGCAAACAAAGCCGCCGTTTTCGATCCGATGATTTCGAGGTATTTTTCCTCAGTCGTCGAAATCTGCCGTTGCGCGGTCAATTGGTGGACCTCACCTTCTGCAATAACGGCCGATGCATTGGACAGGATTTTAAGTACCTTAAGCGAGCCGTCCTCAACCATCAGCTCAAATGACCGGCTGAATAGAAAGTCGCCAACAAGCACAGCGGCCGGGTTCCCGAATATCAAATTAGCCGCGGTTTTGCCGCGCCGCATATCGCTTCCATCTACAACATCATCATGCAGCAAAGTCGCGGTGTGGATAAACTCCACCGCCGCCGCCAGCTTGTGATGTCGGTCGCCAGGATAATTTAAGAGCCGTGCGCACGCCAAGGTGAGCATAGGCCGCATACGTTTCCCGCCGCCTGCGATCAAATGGCCAGCCAATTCCGGAATCAGCGGGATTTCCGACTGCATGCGATCAAGAATCACCGCGTTAATCTTGTTCATTCCTGGTGCGACCAGTTTAAGGATTGGGTCAAGCGATGGGGCCTGATGTCCGCCGATTTTATGGATGGTTGCCGTCATAACGTCACCGCTCTGACGTGAGCATCGTCGCATGGCAAGTGCAAATGGCGCATTTTCCCTTGTCCCTTGCGGTCAATGTCGGCACAGAATGACAATATGAACGACGCAGATACCTTATCCCACTTTCGCGACAGTATCGATAACATTGATGCTGCGCTGGTTTTCATGCTCGCAGAGCGTTTTAAGATAACGCAGGCCGTGGGCGAATTTAAGGCAAGCTCGTCGCTGCCACCGGCTGATCCGGCGCGTGAGGAGAAGCAAATTGAACGGCTGCGGCAATTGGCCCGCGATGCCAAGCTGGATCCTGACTTCACGGAAAAATTCTTGCGCTTCATTATTGACGAAGTGATCCGCCACCATCAGCAAATCCGCGACGGGAAGTAATCAGCCCAGCGCTTTCGGTAAGCGCAGTCTGACCAAAAGCCCGCCAAGATCTTCGCTTTCCTCCAACGCGACGGTCCCGCCATAAATTTCAACAACGTCGCGGACGATGGCAAGGCCAAGCCCAGTTCCTGGTTTGCCAGTGTCCAGCCGCGCACCGCGGTCAAACAACCGTTCGCGTTCGCTTTCGGGAATTCCCGTGCCATCATCTTCAATGCTGATTTCCACAAAATCACCAACATCTTCGACCGTGACAAACACGCTGCCGCCGCCATATTTGGCTGCGTTTTCGATTAGATTGCCAAGCATTTCATCAAGATCCTGTCGCTCAACGCGCGCCGAGATTTCCTGATCGCCGGCCATATCAAGGCGGATATGCGCGTAGAGCCGGCCAACGGCGCGTTCTACAGATTCAAGGCTGCCCCAGACCTGCGCGCGGCTATGGCTATGCCCCCGGCGGCCCACGGCGCGGGCGCGCGCAAGATGATGGTCAACCTGACGCCGCATGGTCGTGGCCTCGCGGATGACAGTTTCCGACAGATCAGGCGACAGCGCCGTGGCGCTGTTCATGATAACGGTCAACGGCGTCTTCAGTGCATGGGCAAGGTTTCCAGCATGCCGACGCGATTCTTCTGCCTGTTTTTCATTATGGTCGAGCAACGCGTTTAGCTCGTTCACCATCGGCATCACTTCGTCGGGCAACGCGTCGGTGACCCGGCTTTCTTTTCCGCTGCGCATCTGGGCAATTGCCATCCGCACCGCGCGCAGCGGCCAAAGACCATAAAATGTCTGCAATGCCGCCAATATGATCAGACCAAGGGCGAGCAGCAAAAAGCTTGTGATCAGAACCGACCGCAATTCTCGAATCTGGCCATCGAGGCTATCGCGGCTTTGGGCCACCATGAATATCCAGGCGACGTTGGAGTCCGGCAGCTTAATGGCGCGCTCTGCGATGCGCAGTGGTTCGTCAGGAAATTCACGACTGTTGCGGAAATGTACGGCCTGGTCATTATGTTCGACGGGCGGCCTCAGCCCGCGGTCCCACAAAGAACGGGACGGGAATGGCATCGCCCCCTTCCCCGTGATTTGCCAATAAAGGCCGCTGTTTGGCTCAAGGAAGCGCTGGTCGCCCAGTGGCCGGTTCATGCGGATTTCGCCATCGGGACCAATTTCGGCCGAAGCAATCATGGCGGTCAGGACATATTCGAGTTGATTATCGAAATTTTGTTCGACTGAATTGACCAATACGCGGTCAAGCGCCGCGCCACCGCCAATCAGCAATATCGTAATCCATGCGGCCGCCGTCAGGATCATCCGGCGGGTGAGCGACCCCGTGCTTTGAAACTGGCTACGCCATGTTGGCGGGTCGGCTTGATCAGCGGCTATGACGACTTGAGAGTTCAGCTGACGGGTTCCTCAAGGCTGTAACCAAGGCCCCTGATGGTCGAAATAACATCCTGCCCCAGCTTCTTGCGGATGCGCGTTACGAACACCTCAATGGTGTTGGAATCGCGATCGAAATCCTGATCATAAATATGCTCAATCAACTCGGTCCGCGACACTACCTTGCCCTTGTGGTGCATAAGGTACGACAGCAATTTATACTCCTGCGCCGTCAACTTGACGGGCTGCCCATCCAGTGTCACGCGCCCTGACCGCGTATCTAGCCGAACGTCGCCGACGCTGAGCTCGCTCGACGCATTGCCCGATGCACGGCGAATGAGCGCGCGCAACCGAGCAATCAGCTCCTCTGTCCGGAACGGCTTTGCCAAATAATCATCGGCGCCTGCATCAAGGCCAGCGACCTTATCTGACCAGCTATCACGCGCCGTGAGGACCAATACCGGGAATTTCCGTCCTTCCTTGCGCCACCGGTTGAGAACAGTCAGTCCATCAATCTCCGGCAAACCAAGGTCAAGAATGACGGCGTCATAATTTTCGGTCGAGCCCATATAGTGGCCGTCCTCACCATCAACCGAAAGGTCAACGGCATAGCCGGCCCCTTCAAGTGTCGACTTGAGCTGCTTGCCCAAGGTGGGTTCGTCTTCAACGATCAAGATGCGCATGCTGTCCCCTTACCTTGTAAAAATGTCTTTCGGAACGCGGCTAGCAGATTAGCCCGTTGCTAAAAATTCCTATCCGCGTTGGCGTATTATGTTCCCCGTTCGGGCATCAACGTCGACGAAGATGACCCGGCTGCCATTGATAAACTTCAACCGATATACCTGCGCAGCCGGATCATATTCAGGCCCGAGATACTGCATTCCGCGCATCCTCGGCACAATGATAGCCTCAATTTCGGGAAGACGTTTTATTTTCCCAGCAACCATATCCTGCCGCGCATCGTCCTGTTCCCCGCGACGCGCCTCCAATGGGATGGCCGTGAGTAACGCGATTGCGGACAACGCAATAAAGACTGAGTTTCGTAATAACATGCCGACGCGATACCCCCATCGCATTGAACCTAAAGTGAATGGAGCATCACGCCCTTTGTTCAATATGATGCTCCATATCGCTTATTTCACCATTTCGAAAGTGAATGACATATTTGCTCCGATGCTTAATTCGCCTGGCGAAATCGGCGTCGATTTTTCCGACGCATCCATAGTACGCATGACCATCGGACTCGAGGCATAATTGCGGCCGTAATCGCTCTCTGCAACGCGCAAAACACGCACGTTGGGATATCCGGCCTTTTGTGCCAGATCGCGCGCACGGCTCATAGCCTTGGTCCACACCTTGTCGCGGGCGGCCGCTTGAAATACGCTGTCGTCATCAATGCCAAAGGTGGGTCCATTGAAATTGGTCGCGCCGTCAACGGCAAGTGCATCAAGAAATGCGCCAAGCTTTTTCAAATCGCGCAGTTTTGCATGCACCATGTTTGACGCCTGATAGCCTTTAAAAATCTGCTGCCCGTCGCGATAGTCAAATTGCTGGTTCAGGCTGATCTGTGTCGTTTGGATGTCCTTGTCAGCAATGCCCAACTTTTTTAGCCGCGCAACGACCGTCGCCATCTGAATATTGTTGGCGCGCAAAGCCTCAGTTGCAGTGGCTGCCAGATTTTGGACACCAGTAGTGAATGTCGCAATATCTGGACGGGCTTGAACAGTTTCGGAAATGTTGAGGTCAATGACCGGATTTGCCGTGGTGATGTTGACCTGAGTCGCCATCGCGCCGCTGGCGGTCACGCAGCACGCTGCGAAGAAAGCGGCAATAATCAATTTACGCATTTGGAACTCCCGTTTTTGCCAACAACTTAAAGTGCTGTCCGGCGTGCCCAATCAATATAAGCTTGGCGAAGCTGAACGGTTGCCGAACCGGGTTTGCCATTGCCAATTGCATACCCGTTAATCCGAACCACTGGCATTACAAAGCCTGAGGCCGATGAAACAAATGCCTCCGCCGCTTGTTCCGCCTCGCTGACTGAAAACGGCCGTTCTTCTATACGTTGCGCTACAAGAGGCAGCACCGCCGCGCGCGTTATCCCGTGCAGAATCTCGCGATTGAGCGGATGGGTAATCAATACGCCATCCTGCGTAATGATATGCGCATTTTGCGCGCTGCCTTCGGTAATCCAGCCATCGCGCTCCATCCACGCATCATCAGCGCCCTGCGCGATTGCCGCATTCTTCATCAGCGAAGCGTACAACAACTGCGTCGTTTTGATATCCGCCCTGCCCCAACGCAAATCTGGTACTGTCACTACGCTTAACCCGCGCTCTGCAACTGGATTATCCACAAGCGTCCGCGATTGGGTGAAGGCCAGAACCGTTGGGGGCGTGTCGGCGGGCGGGAACACAAAGTCACGGTCCTCGGGCGTGCCGCGCGTGACCTGCCAATAAATCATGCCCTCTTCAACAGCGTTGCGCGAAACCAGTTCTCGGCAGATGCCCAGCCAAGCGTGCGCGTCCGGCACGCCTTCAATTCCAATTTCGCTCAGCGAGCGGGCGAGGCGTTGCACATGGCCTTCAAAATCGACAAGTTTGCGGTCTAGGACAGACACAACCTCATAAACCGAATCCGAAAACAGAAAGCCGCGGTCAAAGACGGACACTTTGCCTTCGGTTTCCGGAATATACTGCCCGTTGAGATAAATTATGCGCGTCATGTGATTACCTTGCCTGAGCGCGCCAATTTGCGTTGAGGCGCTTCCCTTGGCCTCAAATGCACGAAGTAAGATACTGAAACAAGTTCAGCATGACCAAGCTGGATTTCGTGACATCGATCCGTCCAAATACCACCCCGTCACCCTGAACTTGTTTTAGCGTCTGAATTTCCACCGTGACGGTTGCATTACAGCCCCTTGCGCCCTACCGCCCGTGACCATGACAGCACCCCCCATTTTCGCATTTGAAAGTCTCGCGCTACAACAGGGTGGCGGAAGGCTGTTTCAGGATATCGACTTATTCATCGGCGCGCGCGACCGGCTAGCGCTTATTGGCCGCAATGGCGCGGGCAAAACGACTTTGATGAAACTGGTGGCTGGCACGGTTGAGGCCGATAAGGGCAACCGTGTTGTTGTGCCCGGCACCAACATCGTGATGTTGGAGCAGGACCCTGATGTCAGCTCCTTTGCACGGCTCGTTGACTTTGCCACTCATGGCGAAAAAGGGCCGCCCGAATATGCGGTGCGCGCCATTGCCGACCAATTGGGTATCAATTTGGACCGTGAGGCCAAGACCGCAAGCGGGGGCGAAAAACGCCGCGCCGCGATTTGCCGTGCGCTGGCGAGTGAGCCTGACCTGTTGCTTCTGGATGAGCCGACGAACCATCTTGATTTGGCTGCGATTGAATGGCTGGAAGAATGGCTCACACGCTATCGCGGCGCATTCATGGTCATCAGCCATGACCGCACGTTTTTGACGCGATTGACGCGGCAGACATTCTGGTTGGATCGCGGCCTGCTGCGCCGCAACGAAATTGGCTTTGGCGGCTATGACGCATGGACCGAGCGTGTATTTGCCGAAGATGCGCGCAACGCAGACCGCCTTGACGCCAAGCTGAAAATTGAAGCGCATTGGCTTGAACGTGGCGTTACTGCGCGGCGTAAGCGCAACCAAGGTCGATTGGCCAAGCTGTGGGAAATGCGCGCTGCGCGTGCAGCCATGATTGGCCCACAAGGCACAGCCAAGCTCGCCGCGTCAAGCGATGACAGCAAAACAAAAACCGTCATCAGCGCGCAAAGTGTCGGCAAAAGCTTCGGCGACCGGACGATCATCAAGGATTTTACGCTGCGCATTCAACGCGGCGACCGCATTGGTATTGTGGGCGCCAATGGTACCGGCAAGACGACGCTCATCCGCATGTTAACTGGCGAGGCGGAACCAGATACCGGCAGCATCACACTCTCGCCAACGCTGACGGGCATCGTCATCGACCAACAACGCAAATTGCTCACACCTGAAAAGCGGGTGCGCGATGTGTTGGCAGAGGGCAGCGACTGGATCGATGTGCGCGGGGTACGCAAGCATGTGCAGGGCTATCTTAAGGAGTTCCTGTTCGACCCCGCACTTATAGAGGCGCGGATCGGGTCCTTATCCGGCGGTGAACAATCGCGCATCCTGCTTGCCCGCGAATTTGCGCGTGAGGCCAATTTGCTGGTGCTGGATGAGCCGACCAATGATCTCGATCTGGAAACGCTTGATCTGCTGCAAGAGGTTATCGCCGATTATGACGGTACGGTTTTGATCGTCAGCCATGATCGCGATTTTCTCGACCGGACCGTGACATTGACGCTCGGGCTGGATGGTTCGGGGTATGTCGATATCATCGCGGGCGGATATGCCGATTGGGAAGAAAAACGCGACAAACGCGACAAGCCCTCCGCCAAAAAGGTGGAAAAAGGCGTTTCGGTTGCACCATCTGCGGTGGCCCCCTCTGCACCCAAAAAGGTCAAGCTCACTTACAAAGACCAACGCGATTATGACTTGCTGCCGAAGCGCATTTCCGAAATCGACGCCGAAGTTGCCGCAGCCGAAAAGGAAATGAGCGACCCGGCTTTATACGTGCAAAAGCCAGCCCGCTTTGCCGAACTCACCGCCAAAACCGAGAGCCTGCGTGCCGAAAAGGATGCGGCTGAGGAACGCTGGTTGGAGCTGGCCATGATGGTTGAAGAATCGGCCTCCTAACCAGGAATACGGTAATAAACCGCGAGCCGGTCCAATGCGATTTTTAACACCAGTTTTCCTGAACGCACGGGCCATGACATCTCGCGTTCGGCAATCGGCACGCTTTCGCCAACACAAATGACGCGCCATGCAATGTCTGACAGGTCAGGACCAAGCGCGGTCAAAGCGTTATCGAAGCGCGCCTTTGCACTCATCATCCGTTCGGTGCGGTTTAAGCCTGATGGTGCGCTGCGTTTTTGCCGACTGCGCGGAATATTTTCCCACGACATGGTAACATGTGGCGCAAGCGCCGCTGACTCATAATCCCCCCGCAAGGTTTCGCCCGCCAACATCTGCCGGTTGGACAAATGGCCGCGCGCGTGCAGCCAGGACAAGGGCGATTCAGACAGGTTTATGGTGACGGTACGGTGGTCTATGCTTTCACCATTTTCGGCCACGGCATGCTCCACCAACATACGCGGATCATGGAATTTACGGTTGGAAAGCGACTTGGCTGGCATGGGCATTCTCCTGTGACTACGCGAATCACCCTTGCCATGTGGTAAATATTGTAGGAAAGAAAAAACCTATTTGGTGAAGGAGTAATTCATGCAAAGTCGAATTCGCGATGTACGACGGGCCAAAGGCCTGACGCTTGCAGATGTGGCTATGCGCTGCAATCCGCCGACGACTGCGCAGACCATCGGTCGCCTTGAAACAGGGATGCGGGTGCTGTCGCTGATCTGGATTAACCGTATCGCGGACGCTTTGGGTGTGGAATCGAGCGACCTCGTTGCTCTGCCTGACCAGCAATATCTGCCCGTCGCTGCTATACTGCATGATGATGGCACGCACGCCCCGACGAAGGAGGAACGTATAATGGTTCCCAATGTCGGCGCGACGATGGTCGGGCTTCGGATTGCTAAGGCATTGGGGGAATATCGGCGCGGGGATGAATTATGGCTTGAACAGATTCAACCCGACGACTTTGCCTCTGCGCTAAATCTGGACGTCCTTGTCCCGCGCCCTGGTGGCCGCTTCATCTTTGGCCGCTTGCTCGGCCGTGACGCCGGGAAATTGCACCTATTGCCGCTTGAGGCTGGTGCACGACAACAAGTTGTCGCCGATCCGGCTTGGATTGCAAAGGCAGTCCGGCTCGTGCGCACATTATAAAACAGGCGAATGCGCGCGTAATTGCCTTTCGTTTCGGCGAAACACCGGCCGTATCGAAGCGTTAAGGCTTCGCGCCGAAGTTGTCGTCGATCCGCTCCGCCTTTGAACCGGCGTCATCGGTTGGCACAAAGCTGTGCGAACCGACTTTAAGCCAGATCAATATGGGGGCCGCCTGATAAATCGAGGAATAAGTTCCGACGACAATACCAAATGCCATTGCAGCGCTGAAACCGAAGATAACATCCGGTCCAAAGAGCACCAATATGATCAACGGCAGCGAAATCGATACGCTGGTCATCACCGTACGAGACAAGGTTTCATTGACGGACAGGTTCAAAAGCGACGCCATTTCCATTTTACGGAATTTCATCAGATTCTCGCGAATACGGTCATACACAACAACCGTATCGTTCAACGAATAACCGATGATCGTCAGCAGGGCCGCGATGATGTTCAGGTCAAACTCCCAACCCGTCAGCGCGAACAGGCCGAAGGTAAGCGTCACGTCGTGAAGCAGCGACCAGATCGCGCCCACGCCGAACTGCCATTCGAACCGGAACCAGATATAAATCGATACACCGGCCATCGCCGCAAGCAGCGCGCGCATACCCGTACTAAACAATTCTTCCGACACCTTACCGGATACCGAATCCACGCCGTCAATACGGACGTCGGGGTGGCCAGCTTTCAAGGTTTCGGTGATCTTTGTCGCCATGGTGTTGGCGAGCTCAGGATTCTTGTCTGCGCCATCCGGCAATTTCATGCGGATCGAAACCTGATTTTCAGCGCCAAAACGCTGAATGGTCGGATCGCCATAGCCGAGCTTCGCAACCGTTTCGCGCAATTCAGTGACCGGTGCGGATGTGCTCTCCGTAAATGTCGCGCGGATCATTTGGCCGCCGATAAAATCGACGCCAAAGTTCAGGCCCTTTGTGGCCACCAAGCCAACCGACGCAACCATTAGCAACAGGCTGATGCCAAAGGCCCAGGTGCGCCATTTCAGAAAGTCGATATTGGTATCGTCAGGAACGAGTTTGAGCAGTTTCATGTCTATATCCTCAAATCGTCAGCTCATGGGGACGCGTGCGCTTCACCCAGCGTGAGACCCACATGCGCGTGATGGTAACAGCGGTGAAAACCGATGTGACGATCCCGATCATAAGCACCACTGCGAAACCGCGAATTGGTCCGGAGCCAAAAAAGAACAGCAATACCGCCGCAATGACGTTGGTGCTGTTCGCGTCGAAAATGGCGCGGCTGGCTTCTTTGTAACCAACCTCAATCGCTTGCACGATACGCCGGCCCCGTTTCAATTCTTCCCGGATACGTTCGTTAATCAAAACGTTTGCGTCCACTGCTGCACCAATCGTCAGAACGAAGCCTGCGATGCCCGGCAAGGTCAATGTCGCATTCACCAGTGCCATCACGCCCAAAATCATGGCAATGTTGATGACCAAAGCAAAATTGGCATACATGCCAAACCTGCCATAAACGAGGAACATGAGTACGAGGATAGCGGTCGTACCAATCACCGCCGCCAACACGCCGCGGCGGATGGAGTCTGCGCCAAGGTCTGGACCAACCGAACGTTCTTCCACGATCTTAAGATCAACCGGCAAAGCACCCGAGCGCAGCGAAATGGAGAGCGCATTGGCGCTTTCTGTGGTGAAGCTGCCCGAAATCTGGGAAACCCCGCCGAAGATTGGCTCCCGAATTTGCGGTGCGGAGATAACTTGGCCATCCAAAATGATCGCGAATAGCTTGTTGACATTCTGCTGCGTCATACGAGCAAATTTCTGCCCGCCTTCGCTATCAAACTGAATGGTGACCGCAGGCTGATTTGTCTGCGAGTCGAATGTCGGGTCTGCCTTCTCCAGCTTGTCGCCGGAAATGCCGCCCAATCGGCGTACGGCAATGTACGGCAGACCGGAGGGGTTATCGGGATAGGGCAGAACTTGGCTGCCAACGCGGGCCTTGCCCTGCGCGGTCTGATCAGGATCGGCCATTTCATCCACCAGCTTGAATTCGAGCTTTGCGGTTTTGCCGATGAGCGCTTTCAAGGCAGCGGGGTCGTCAAGCCCAGGAACCTGAACTACAATCCGATTATCGCCTTGGCGGATGATCGTTGGCTCAAGCGTACCAAGCGCGTTGATGCGGCGATCAATAACGTCCTTGGCTGTGTCCATCGCCTGATCAAGGGCCGCTTCGTTCCCCGTCCCCTCTGGCGTGACAATCAACCGATTGCCATCGTTGACGCCGATATTCCAATCGCGGCTGCCGGTGGCATTGCTCGTTAAGGGAATGAGTGCTTCGCGCGCTGCATCGACTTTGGACACATCACTGACCGTAAAACTTAGCTGACCATCGGCGCGTGACACATCAGCAATCGCGATCTGCGGGTCTGCGCGGCGCATTGCGGTCCGCACACCATCTTCCAAAGCCTCAAGCCGTGTCTCCGCGAGCTGCGATGTATCGGCTTCCAACAGAATATGGCTACCGCCAGCAAGGTCGAGCCCCAGATTAATCGTTGGCGTCGGCACAAATTGCGCAAGTTGATCGCGCATCTGCGCCGGAAGAAGGCTGGGGATAGCAAAGAGCACACCAAAAATGATGAGCGTGTTGAGCATCCATACGCGCCAACGGGGAAAATCAAGCATGAGTTGGATCCGAACGAAATGGAAAAGCAAAAATTGGGGTTGGGCCGTCGGCCATTCAACCCCAGCGGTTAATCATTGGCAGCTTTGGTTCCGCGTGATTGCACGTTGGCGATAGTCGACTTCACAGCCTTCACCCGCACATTTGGCGCAATTTCCACTTCAACATAATCGTCAGCGACCTTGATCACTTTGCCCATCAAGCCGCCAGCGGTGACGACTTCGTCATTCTTTTGCACCGCGTTGATTTTGGCCTCATGCTCTTTCGCGCGCTTCTGTTGCGGGCGGATGAGGAAAAAGTAGAATACGACAAAGATCAGCAGGAGCGGAAACAACTGCACAAAAAATGCAGAACCACCAGCACCACCAGCGGCGACGTTCAAGATTAGAGACTCCATGGAAAACCCTCGCAAGTTGTATAATGTGACGCCCGATAAAAGCGTTGCTCCAAAGCAATCGGGCGCGATTATCACCTGCACCCTGTTGACGCAACGTCAAAGCGTCGAGAGCGCGCTTGCTTTTCAAAAACCAGCGCCATATACGCGCGCTTCCACTGACCTCAGCGAGGACAGCGGCGGTCGGGACGTAGCGCAGCCTGGTAGCGCATCACACTGGGGGTGTGGGGGTCGCAGGTTCGAATCCTGTCGTCCCGACCAATTATTCTAGGCTTTTCTTCACATTTACTCAGAATTTTATCACTAAGCAATCTGTGGTGACATCACCATGACATCACGCGAAGCAATTTCGCGGACGGTTCAGCGCTAATAATTGCATGCTGTTAGGCATATCCATTCACCTTATCCGACCCCCGCCGGCTAGAAAGCTAGACGAAAGGTTGCCCCGCCTCCCCTTGACCCAATCGTATTCATCTCAGTCGCCTATCAGCCACAGCCACCCTGCACGCCCGCCGCACCGACATTCTATTGCCGACGAACAGATCCCGGGCGCATTGCTGCTCAACCCGGTAAAGGAATTCCTCTTTAGCCAATAATCGCTCCTGAAGAGCCTGACGGGTGTCTGTGCGTGTGTACTTGGATAGACCCTTAGAGCGCGCTGTGAGCTTCCCTATGGCCTTTGTTACGCGGGTGACCGCATCATCGTACTGCGAGCGGTAAGACAGCCCCCAGCCGTTTACTGAGGCGAAGGTTTTGGCGCCCGG
>NZ_JARXAI010000072.1 GCF_029865925.1 Sphingorhabdus sp. | reverse complement strand
GTAAACGACCTTCGATGTGCCGGGGAGCGGAACCTTGCGCGCAGGTGTGTCGATACGAATGGTTTGTGCTGCACCTGTACCCAGAACGGTGACGAACTCAGGTTTCGTGACCTCGCTATCATTATAGGTCGCATTAGCTGTTATGCCGAAGCCGCCCATCCAGTCAGGCAACCCAAGGTCCGCCGTGTAGGGATCAAGCTGGAGTTGCGCCGCAGCTTCGACACCCATAACGCGGCCCGAACCGCCGTTGGTAATCCCGCTAAATGCATAGCCGGAACGGTCAATGCCATTGCTGTCTAGAGCGTTCGAGCCAAAAACCCGGCGCGATGTGTACAGTACGTCTTCTACCTTTTTGTAGAATGCGCCCAGCATGAAATAGCCCTGCGGTTGAATATAATATTCATAATATGCATCGACGCCGTAGGAACGCTCAGGCTTGACCGAAGGGTTGCCACCCGAAACACGCGCGTTGCTGTCGTCTATGACAACGTTGGGCCGAAGCTGGTCATAATCTGCACGCGCGGCACCGCTGGTAAAGCCGAGGCGGATCTTTTGGTCATCTTGTACGTCAAAGTTCAGGTGGAGGCTCGGGAATACCAATGTGCCCTCAGATTCTGCAGTGACTGGCGCGGTGACTGAGCCAATGGTGGCCGCGGCGATACCGCGATTTTTTACCTGCTCAACGCGAGCACCACCAACAACCGAACCCCAGTCATATTTAACATTTGCCATCACATATCCGGCATAAACTTGCTCACGCACGTCATATATATTTCCGGTCGCGGGGGCGAAGCTGAAATTTTTGCGCGCGGCTTCGCTCGCTGCACGCATTTTGTCAGCATCGAAGTAACGGAAAGTGTATCCCATCGGTATTTCGCCCTTGAACGGCGTATCAAGGCTAAAGCCACTATACGTAGTGGAGATACCGACCGTTGCAAATTGTGCTGCCGTGTTCAGCAAGATCCTGCTTTCATCAACCGTCTTGGTGCGCTGGTCAAATTGGAAGCCAGCCTTTAAAACGGCATCTCCGCCCAAGAATTCCGTTTCGCGTGAGACAACAAACTTTGCGGTATACGCTATTGTCGTGTCAACGGCGTCAAGTACGGCCAGCGACGTCAGTGGCTTGGTGAAGCTGTCGATATCGGTAACCGACGTGCCAGCCTGATATAGTGTCGGGCTGCTGAGTTGGATTGTGTTTGACAGAGCTAAGCGCGCGAAATTTGGATTGGTAAAATCATACGCTACGGTTGGACGCAAGTTTCGCGTGCTTGGGCTATCCCAAGTCGTTTCCCCAACTACTGAACGATCATCTTTCGATTCTGTATAATTGCCAAGCCAGTTCAATTTCCAGCCATCGCCAAATTCATGGGTGCCTTCGACAGTATTGGTGAAAATCGACTGTTCAAATGCGCGTAACGTTGAACGCTGGCGAATATCGATACCGTAGATGGTGCCCTTAAACGGGGTGTTGCCAATACAGACATCAGCATATCCGGTTGTGGTTGGCGTCGGGTTCACTGCTGTCCCACAGGCGGCGGTATTGGCGACGAGATCGCTCTGACGATCATCAAGGTCAAAGCGAAAATTGTCGCGCATTTCGTCATCGGTAAAGGTTGTGTAGATTGAACGCACCGAAATCATATTGTCGGCATCAGGCTTCCAATCCATACGTCCCGACAGCGACCAGTTGCGACGGGTTAAGCGATACAGCTTGTTTTCCGTTTCCTGCGCCCAGAACCGGCTAACGGCACCAGGACGCTGGTCCGCCGAGACCCGTTCATAATCGGTCTCGAAATTGTCGGTGATCATGTCGCGCTTATAATAGCTGCCCGACACAAGCACGCCAAATTCACCGCCGTCGCCAGCCTCTACGCGCGTCGACACGACGGCTGAACCTTCATATTGCGGCCGGTTGCCGAGTTCGCCAACGCCATAGCCAGCCTTGCCAGCGAAGTGGAACCCATCATAATCGAAGGCAGACCGCGTTATGACGTTGACGTTGCCCGACACTGTCTCGCCCGGCATGTCGGGCGTCACTGCTTTGGAGACAATGATCTGCGCCGCAATCGCAGAAGGGATAGAATCCAAACGGGCGTCGCGGCCTTCTGGGCTCACGACGTTGATGCCGTCGAACGACAAGGTGGTCCAATAATTCGGCGCACCGCGAATGCTGACGTAGCGTGCCTGACCCTGGTCGCGCTCAACCGCAACGCCTGGAAGGCGGCCAGTCGCCTGCGCCACATTCTGGTCCGGCAGCCGTCCGGCCGCGTCCGACGAGACCACCGATACGAGCGAGTCCGAATTTTTCTGTATTTGCAAAGCGGCCGCTTCTGATTCCGCGATTGGCCTAGAGCCCGTCACAACGATTGCTTCATTAGTCGTTTCATCTGCCGCAGGCGCAGTTTGCGCCATGGCTGAAGATGGAAGAATTGCGAGTGCCGCAGCGCTGCCCAGCAAGGCGTTGCGGACAAAAAAGTGCGACTTTATGGACCGATTTTGCATGTATTTCACCCCTGATATACCGATTTATCGGTTTGTCCGTTAGGCAGGGATTGTGAAAACTTCATTTATCTACCATGACAAATTGGTGACAATGCCGTTACAGTTTGAGTTTAAGCTGCCGTAAATGTGCAATGTTTCCATGGCACGAAGATTTATTAATGAAGAAGGAACAAAGTTCGTGAAGCCCGTGCCCGGTACAAGCATTCTGAAAGCCCGAAAAACGCCAGCAGATGCGCTCTATTTCAACCGTGAGCTTTCCTGGTTAAAATTTAACGAGCGCGTGCTTGAAGAGGCATCGAACCCGGCACACCCATTGCTTGAACGGCTGCGCTTTCTGTCGATTTCGGGCACCAACCTTGACGAATTTTTCATGGTGCGCGTGGCTGGCCTGCGCGGACAGCAGCAGCGCCGGATTGAGGAATTGTCGATTGACGGCCGCACGCCATCCGAACAGCTTGCCGATACCGTTTCTGCTGCCGACAGGCTGATGTTTCAACAGCAAAAGCTTTGGCGCAAGCTGATGAAGGAACTGGGAGGCGAAGGCATTAAAGTTGTCCAACCATCCGCAATAGGGAAGACACTGCAGGCGCAAGTCGGCAAATATTTCCGCGAACAAGTCTTGCCCGTTCTCACCCCGCAAGCATTAGACCCTGCGCACCCATTTCCATTCATCCCCAACCAAGGCCTTAGCCTTATCTTCGATATGCGCCGCAAGGATGATGGCGAAGTCGTGCGACAATTGGTGCTGATCCCGCAATCGCTCGCCCGCTTTATCCGCTTGCCCGGTCCCGGCACACGGTTCGTGACAATCGAGGCGCTGATCAAGCATTTCGTCGGGCAAATGTTTCCTGATTATCTACTCGTCGCAGCGGGCGCATTCCGCATTATCCGTGACAGTGATATTGAGGTTGAGGAAGAAGCTGAAGACCTTGTCCGCTACTTCCGCAGCGCCATCAAGCGGCGCCGTCGCGGGCGGATCATTCGGCTGAAGCTGGAAAAAGGCCTGCCAAGCGAATTGGCGACATTAATCCGTTCGGAGCTCGGCGCTGGCGCGTCTATTGTGGTCGAAACGGTCGGTTTCTTGGGCATTGGCGACCTCGGGCAATTGGTTGACGAAGACCGACCTACCCTCAAATTCCCGTCTTACTCCCCGCGCTTCCCTGAACGCATATTGGAACATGATGGCGATTGTTTTTCGGCAATCAGCCAAAAAGACATCGTTATCCACCACCCCTATGAGAGCTTTGACGTTGTACTGGCGTTTCTGCAGCAGGCAGCGTTGGATCCGGACGTCGTGGCGATTAAACAAACGCTGTATCGTGCCGGCAAGCAATCCGCCGTCATTCGCGCCTTGTGTGAAGCGGCCGAGGCCGGAAAATCGGTGACTGCGATTGTCGAGCTCAAGGCGCGTTTTGACGAAGAGCAAAATCTGCATTGGGCATCGCAGCTTGAGAATTCTGGCGTACAAGTCGTTTACGGCTTCATCGATATGAAGACGCATGCCAAAATCTCTTTAGTGGTCCGCCGCGAGGCAGATGGGTTCCGGACCTATTGCCACTTGGGCACCGGCAATTATCACCCAATCACCGCCAAAGTGTATACCGACATCAGCTTCTTCACCGCTGACCCGCGCGTGGGCCATGATGCCGGACAGATTTTCAATTACATAACTGGCTATATCCCGCCAACAGAGTTGAAGCTGTTGACCATGAGCCCACTGGGCTTGCGCGAAAAAATCATGTCGTTGATTGACGATGAAATTGCCCATGTCGCCGCGGGACGGCCCGGTGCCGTTTGGGCAAAGCTCAATTCTTTGGTCGATAAGGCCGTCATCGACAAATTATATGAGGCGAGCGAGGCCGGCGTCGAAATCGACCTTGTGGTGCGCGGCATTTGCTGCTTGCGGCCGGGCGTTAAGGGGCTGTCGTCGCGGATCCGCGTGAAGTCCGTTGTTGGGCGCTTCCTTGAGCACAGCCGTATTTGGGCGATGGGCAATGGCGCAGATTTGCCGAACCCGAATGCCAAAGTCTTCATCTCTTCGGCAGATTGGATGTCGCGCAATTTCGACCGCCGCGTAGAATATATGCTGCCGATTGAGAACCCTACCGTGCATGACCAAATCCTTGATCAGGTTATGGTTGCAAACCTCCTCGACAATCAGCAAAGCTGGATGCTGCGTTCGGATGGACGTTATGAGAGGGTGAAAGCCGGAAGCATGCCATTTAATCTGCATCATTATTTTATGACCAATGCGTCGCTTTCAGGGCGCGGAGGCGCGCTCGCAGATGACAAGAAGGTTCCAACGCTGAGCCTCGTCCGACAAAGATGAAGGCGGTGCGTCAGGCCGTCATAGATATTGGCTCAAATACCGTTCGGCTCGTTGTGTACGCGGGGCTGCCACGTGCGCCCATGCCCATTTACAACGAAAAAAGTAGGGTAAAGCTTGGGGCGTGCCTCGCTGGCGATGGTGAAATTGACAAAGCGACGATGGAAAAAGCGCTGGCCGCACTCGCGCGCTTCGAAACGCTTGCCCGCGCGATGCAGGTGGGCAGCATGCGCGTGGTCGCAACCGCCGCAACGCGGGAAGCCAAAAACGGGCATGAGTTAGTCGAAAAAGCAGCCGCGCTTGGTATTCGGGTTGATGTGCTTGATGGCAATACCGAAGCAACGGCGGCCGGCTATGGCGTGCTGAGCGATAATCCCTTCGCCAATGGCTATGTTGGCGACCTTGGCGGCGGCAGTCTTGAGCTTATCCGCATCGCCGATGGCAAATTGGGCGCGCCCGTATCGCTGCCGCTGGGCACATTGCGGCACGATATCCTAATGGGCAAATCGGCCAAGCAGGTCGTAGCAATGTTGCGCGATGATATTGCCAAGACAATGAGCAAGCTCGCCTTCCCGATTGAAACCGGCCTGCCCTTTTACATGATTGGCGGTTCATGGCGCAGTTTTGCGCGGTTGCACATGCATGAAACCGGTTATCCGCTGACGATATTGTCCAATTATGAAATGCCGCCAGAGGCTCCAGACTTGCTCGCCCCGCTTACCCAAGACAGGGACGCCTTAACGCGGTCCAACGTGGTCGCAGCGGGCCGCATTTCCGAACTGCCGGGGGCGACCACATTGTTGGGTGGCATTGTCGGATTATTGAAGCCAAGCAAGCTCGTAACGAGCATCTATGGCCTGCGCGAGGGGTTGTTGTTTGAAAAATTGACGCCCGCCGAACGCAAGCAAGACCCATTAATTGCCGCAGCACGTTTTGAAGGCGAACGTCTTGGGCGCTTTCCCTTTCACGGCGATACCCTTGCCGAATGGATTGCGCCGGTCTTTGCCGAGCAAAGCACGCATGATGCGCGGTTGTGCCGCGCGGCGTGCTTGCTGTCCGACAGCGTGTGGAACGTGAACCCCGAATATCGCGCCGACCATGCGCTTGACCTGGCGCTTGACGGCAGCTGGCCCGGCGTCAGCGCCAGCGACCGCGCCGTCATCGCTGCGGCTTTATGGACGGTGCACGCCGGAAAGCGCCCCCTTCCCGAAACGCTGATGGCATTGGCCAAACCAGAGGCGCTGGCCCAAGCGGTAATTTGGGGCCTTGCCATTCGCGTTGCCCACCGCCTTGATGGCGGCACCGGCGGCGCACTTGGCGACAGTCGTCTCGACGGCGATGGCGCGACGCTTCGGCTCTACCTCAACGGCTCGGCCGTGCGGCTACAGTCCAACAGCGTCTCGCGCCGTTTGCAAGCGCTGGGCGAAGCGCTGGGCTATGCGCAGACGGCGATTATAGGCTGAACTAAGTTTGGCGGGTTGCGGGAGGAGGGTTTCCCCCCTCCCCCATCACGCTCTCACCCCATCGGGTACAGTATTTCTTTCGTCACCTTGTGCACCGCGGTCATCACTTCATCGCTCAGCTTCAGGTCAATCGCGGCGAAGATGTCGTCCAATTGATCTTCTTTGCTCACGCCGACCATGGTCGAGGCGACAAAGTCATGCTGTTTCGACCAAGCGGTCGCTAGCGTCACTGGTGACATGCCCGCCTCTTGTGCAATCGCGACAATCCGCATCGTGCTTTCAAGCGCGCGTGGTCCCGCAAAACGTTGTGCCATTTCGACTTGGCGCGATCCGGCCATTTCGAGATAGCGGGAGAAACGCGCGCCTTCCGGGCGTGCGCCGTCGAGATATTTGCCGGACAATACGCCGCCACCCAAGGGCGAATAAGGCAGCAGGGAAATGCCCTCCTGACGGCAGACTTGCTTTAACTCGTCCTCAAACCGGCGGTTGTTTATGGAAAAATTGTTCTGAATGCTCTCGTAGCGCGCGACGCCAAGGCGCTCCGATGTCGCCAACGACTTCATCAGGCCGTAGCTTGTCTCGTTGGAGCAACCCAATACGCGCACCTTGCCCGACCGTACCAGTTCGTCGAGCACTTCCATCGTTTCATCATAAGCAAGGCCATGGTCGGGCCAATGCGTCTGATACAGGTCGATATAATCTGTCTGTAAGCGGCGCAGGCTTTCTTCGACTGCGGTGATGATATTGTGGCGGTCAAGTGTGGTCATGCCGCCGCGCTTGGGCGATTTGAACCATGTGTGGCTTGGCCCCGAAACCTTGGTTGCCATGATGATGGCATCGCGGTTCTTACCCTTCATCCAGCGGCCGATAATGTCCTCGGTCCGGCCAACCCATTTAATGTCTGGCGGCACGGGATAGCCTTCGGCTGTGTCGAAAAAATTGATGCCGGCATCCAAACATTTGTCGAGGATGCGATGCGCCTCCGCCTCATCGGTTTGCGACCCGAAAGTCATGGTGCCCATGCAGATGTCGGACACGTAAATGGCGCTTTTGCCTATGCGACGATGTCCCATAATTCTCTCTCCCTAATATTGTCCGGCTGCACCAACAACCAAAAATGCAAGCGCGGCCAGCAACCCAGCAACGCGGTTTGAACGGAACTGGCCAAGCGCGTTGTTGCCATCAGATTTCAGCGATGCGACCTGCATGCCCAAATGAAAGGCGACGGGAAGGAGCGCGACCAAAGCCTGCTTTTCGGGCCGCATGCTCCAAATCGCCATGCCCCAGCCGAGCAGCGTCAAAACATAGAATGCCGCCACACCTGCTCGGACGTTGCCGCCAAGCCGCAAGGCGCTCGATTTAATCCCGACCAACGCATCATCTTCACGGTCCTGCATGGCATATATCGTATCATAGCCAACGACCCAGAATATCGTCCCCGCATAAAGCCAGAACATCGCAGCATTGGCCTCTCCAGTAATGGCGACCCAGCCGACCAATGCACCCCAGCTAAAAACCAGCCCAAGCCAAAGCTGCGGCCACCAAGTTATGCGCTTCATAAACGGGTATGCCGCAACCAGAAGGATGCTGCCCAAGGCGGCAATCTGCGCTGCCCCCTGCAGTTGGATAAGCACCAGCAGGCCAATCGCGCACAAGCCAAGCAAAAACGCCCACGCCGCCTGCACGCCAATATCGCCGCTGGGCAATGGCCGCGATGCCGTGCGCGCGACTTGCGCATCCAGATCGCGGTCCACGATATCATTATATACGCACCCCGCCCCACGCATCACGATCGCGCCCAGCAGCATCCACAAAGCAAGGTCCCAGCGTGATATGAGCCCACCCGATAGCGCCAGCCCGAATATACAGGGCCAGAACAACAGCCACCAGCCAATGGGCCGGTCCAATCGCGCCAAAAGGGCCAATGCGCGCAGCTTGACCGGCAGCAGTCCAATGATGCCGCTATGCTCGCTGTCGGGGACAAGATTCGATGTCATCGCGTCGGCACTGCCAAAATTTATCCTGCGCGTCATCTGCGAAGTTGGCGCGGGTTCAGTTGGGAGATGACGGCAGCCCTATTTGCGGGTAGACACGAGACATGCCCGCAACACCCGCCTGGCCCCCAAAATCGACACCACGGTTGTTTGTGGAACAACCGCTGGCCGCGGGCGCGACCCTGAACATCTCTGGCAACAGCGCGCATTACCTTACAGGCGTCATGCGCCTGAAAGAGGGTGCGCCAGTAAAGCTGTTTGACGATATTTCCGGCGAATATCTTGCGACGATATCACATCTGGGCAAACGCGACCTTGACCTTACAGTCGATAGCAAGTTGCGCGATCGTGAACTCAGCCCGGACCTTTGGATTTGTCAGGCGCTCCTTAAAAAGGATCGTTTCGACTGGATCGCGGAAAAAGCATGTGAGCTTGGCGTATCGCGCTTTGTGCCTGTGCTGACCGCACGCTGCGTAGTGGATAAGGTCAAGGACGACCGCCTGCGCGTGCATATGATTGAAGCCGCCGAGCAATGTGAGCGCACCGCGTTGCCGCAGATTGCAACGCTCACCCGGATTGAGGCGCTATTACAAAAATGGCCAGCCGAACGAACGCTCTATTTCTGCGATGAACGCGGTGGAGAGCCGTTTCTGGACGCCATTACAGCCGGACCCGGCGCGGTATTAATCGGGCCAGAGGGTGGCTTCACAGACAGCGAAAATGCGGCCATCCGCGCACATCCCAACGCGCGACCAGTATCGCTTGGCCCGCGCATATTGCGCGCCGACACCGCCGCGGTCACTGCTATTTCCGTTTGGATGGCCAAGAACGGCGATTGGTCGGCTTAGCTTATGCCGCGACTTACCCGTTCAATACTGTATGACATGACCACATAAATCTGCTGGCAATATCGCGGTGACATTTCTAAACGGCCGGCATGAGCACAAAAACAACTTCGGACTTTAAAGATCCCGTTATCGAAACTCGCGATCAATTGGTCGCTGCGATTGCCAAGGGAGAAAAGCCCAAGGACCGCTGGCGCATTGGCACAGAGCATGAGAAATTTGTCTATAACCGCAGTGACCACCATGCGCCGTCTTATGATGAACCGGGCGGTATTCGCGATCTGCTAATGGCGATGACCGAGTTCGGTTGGGAGCCTGTGCACGAGAACGGCAAAGTTATCGCGATGAGCGGCAGCGACGGTGCCATAAGTCTTGAGCCTGCGGGTCAGCTTGAACTGTCGGGTGCGCCGCTTGAGAATCTGCACCAAACCTGCGCCGAGACCGGGCGGCATTTGAAGCAGGTGAAAGCCATTGGTGACAAGACCAACACCAGCTTTTTGGGCCTTGGGCTTTGGCCAGACAAGACACGCGCCGAACTGCCCGTCATGCCCAAGGGCCGTTACGACATCATGCTGCGCCATATGCCACGTGTTGGCAGCATGGGCCTTGATATGATGCTGCGCACGTGCACGATCCAGGTCAATCTTGATTATTCAAGCGAAGCCGACATGGCGCATAAGTTCCGCACGTCGCTTGCGCTTCAGCCCCTGGCCACCGCCTTGTTTGCAAATTCGCCTTTCTTGGAAGGCAAACCAAACGGGCTCCTGTCCTACCGCAGCCATATCTGGTCCGACACGGACCCACAGCGTACGGGCATGTTGCCATTCGTGTTCGACGCCAATTTCGGCTATGAACAATATGTCGATTATATGCTGAAGGTGCCGATGTATTTCGTCTACCGTGACGGCAAATATATTGACGCGGCGGGGCTGGATTTCCGCGACTTCTTAAAGGGTGAACTTTCGGTTCTGCCGGGGGGAAAACCCACGGTGAGCGACTGGGAAGATCATATGTCGACCGCTTTTCCTGAAGTGCGCCTGAAAAGCTTTTTGGAAATGCGCGGCGCCGATGGTGGCCCATGGAACCGCATTTGCGCGCTGCCTGCTTTCTGGGTCGGCTTGCTCTATGATCAAGCTGCCCTTGATGCTGCATGGGACGAGGTAAAGCATTGGACCATGGAAGAGCGCGAAACGCTGCGCAGTGCAGTTCCAGCGCAAGGATTGAACGCAGCAATTCCTGGCGGTGGCAAGCTGCTGGATCTGGCTGGCCGCATATTGGATATATCATCTTCTGGCTTGGCTGCCCGCAACTGCCTGAACAGCAGCGGCGACAATGAAACCGGATATCTCGACCCATTGCGCGAAATCGTCGCCAGCGGCAAAACCGTCGCTGAACAGCTGCTCGACAAATTTCATGGTGAATGGGGCGGCGATGTATCGCGCGTCTATGACGAAATGAGCTTCTAATCGATTAGTATCGAAAGCAGACTTGCCCCGTGCGCATATCGGCGTTAAAGGCACCACTCTTCGCAGCAATGCGAAGTGCAGGAGTTTAGCTCAGTTGGTAGAGCATCGGTCTCCAAAACCGAGGGCCGTGGGTTCGAGTCCCCCAACTCCTGCCATTTTCTTTCGCTTTTACAGGTATTTACGGCCCTTGGCCTGCCTGGCCGGCTTAACTAAACTCAATGCGCCTTGCGCTTAGTCACCTGATGATACACCACCACAATCACCGCGCCGATGGCAAGACCGACGACGCCGCTCATTGCCGCATCGGCGACCCACGCGAGCGCGCCTTCATATAGGCCCAAAAACTCCGCCGGGTGGATGCCAAAGCCGTGGACGATAATCTGCCCGCCAACCCATAGCATCGCGGCCGTACCCACCGTTGACAGCGCGGTCAGCAATTTTGGCATGCCCTGCACCAAAAAGCGGCCAATCGCT
>NZ_JARXAI010000092.1 GCF_029865925.1 Sphingorhabdus sp. | reverse complement strand
GCTCAGATCGGCGGTGGAACGCTGAACATCGTTCAAGGACCTGCGTCGGCCTATCCGGCCCTGTTGTCGGCACTTGGCCTGCGAAACGATGCAAGCCGCACCCTTCTAGCCGCCGAAGTCCGGGCTCTGTGGTCGGCGCCCATAGTCATCGGAAGCCAAGTCGATCAGGCTTTGATCCGCGAGCTCTGGTCGGATGCTCGGCTTGCCAACAGCCGTTTTGCTTATGCTGAAGCCGAGCAGACCTTGCGCAGGGCGCTCGAAGTTCAAATCCGCATTTTTGGCGAGGATGACGCTGTAAGCAACGCACTTTTTCTCGACATGGCGATGGTCGTTGCAAATCTTGGCCGATTTGACGAGTCAGATGGCCTACTGCGCCGCGCAGCCCCAATTATAGAACGGTCGCCAAGTCCGGCCGAGCGAGCCCGCCTAGCAACTTACCGAGCCAATATTTCAGCATTGCGCGGTGATTATGTCGCGGCCCGCACCGAAGCCGGCGATGCCGTCGCGCAATGGCGGGTAATAACCGACACTCGCCCAGTCACTGATGACACGGCCTCGGCTCGGGGTGAAATGGCGATGGCTCTAAACCTTGAAGCTTTTGTGCAAATGCGCAGTGGCGACACAACCAGCGCCAATGTGCTTGCAAGTCAGGCGTTACTGGCGCTGGCCGCAGCGCCTGCAACGCCGGTTTGGTGGCGCGCCGATGTAATGGGGGTTCTTGGCGAGACCAGCCTGTCAGATGGTAGGCTGGCCGCTGCCGAAGCTTACTTCAACGCCGCGATCAAGATCCGCAAGGATGCTTTTGGGGAGGGCGCGGGAACGCTGCGTATGCGGACGGCGCTGGCGCGCGCATACCAATCAGAGGGCATGAATACTAATGCCATCATTGCTTATCGCGAAGCACTTACGATCGCCCGCGGACTACCGCGAGACAGTTTGCCGTTTACCGATGAAGACTTGATGCCGCTGGCAGCGGCAGTTGTCGATTTTAGTGCGGGCATCTCTGACGACAAGCAACGTCAGGGTTTGTTTACCGAAGTTTTCGATGCCTTTCAATTTGCCCGTAAGCCAGGCCGGGACCGCACAATTGCCTTAACGGCCACGCGGCTCTCGTCAGGCTCTGTTGAGTTGTCAGCCTTGTTGCGGCGCGTCGAGGACGATAATCGTGAGTTGGCCCGTATTCAAAGTGAATTGGCACAGCAGCAAGCCCTTGCGGCCGATGAACGCAATCCCGAAACCGAAGACGCGCTCATTGCGCAGATCGCTAGCCAAGCGCCGCGCATCGAGGCATCTCGCGCAGAAATCGCCGCGCAATTTCCCGACTATCAAGCTCTGACAGAAGAAAAGTTGCCGCAGCTTGACGATGTTCGTTCCCGGCTGCGAGAAGATGAAGCCCTAGTTTCATTCCTGCTCGGCAGGGACAAATCATTTATTCATCTCGTAAGGCGTGATGGAACGATCGTTGCGGAAGTGCCGGCTGGCGCAGGCGATATCGCCACAAGTGTAAAAAGCTTGCGCCGCGGACTTGAAATCGAGGGAAGCTCGGTTGCTGATTTTGATCTCGAAACCGCGCACCAACTGTTTTCCCAATTGCTTGGTCCTGTCGTCCCGAAGCTCGGCGGAATAAAGCGTCTGATTATTGTGCCAACGGGAGCTCTTGCGAGCCTGCCATTTGGCCTACTTGTCACAGAGCCGTCATATGCTAAAAACTATAGCAGCGCCGCTTGGCTTTCCCGCCAATTTTCTATCACCCATAGCCCGTCAATCGCCAGCTTTATCGCGCTGCGTTCCACGCAGCTTGTCGGCAAGCCGAGCAAACTGCTGCTGGCTGTCGCCAACCCACTACTCGGCCCCCTGCAGAGTAAAGGGTCCACAGGTGCAAAAGCGGCGCGGGCTGGGTTTTCGAGCCTGTTAGGCAGTTGTCGCAAGGATGGCCCGGCGTCACCCGAAACACTTCGCATGCTGGTGCCATTGCCCGAAACCGCCAGCGAGGTCGCCGCAGTCGCGGCAGCACTCAACGCACCCGACGCAGAAATTATGCTCGCTGCGAATGCAACCGAAGCCAATCTGCGCAGTAAGTCCCTGTGGGACTATCGCATATTGTACTTTGCCACCCACGGCGTCTTGCCTGGCGAATTGAAATGCGAATCCGAACCCGGGCTTGTGCTCACACCGCCCGCTACAATTGCGGCAACGCGCTCCACCGACGGATTGCTTGACGCCAGCGAGATCGCCACACTGGAACTTCGCGCCGACCTCGTAGTGCTGTCAGCCTGCAATACCGCTTCGGACGGCAGCGGAAAACTAGGTGGCGAGACCCTGTCGGGGCTGGCCGAAGCCTTTTTCTATGCAGGCGCCCGCAGTTTGCTAGTCAGTCATTGGCAGGTGCCATCGGCGGCGACGGCGCGTTTGATGATCGATGTCTTTAAGGCCGTCGGCGCCAACCCTGACCTGTCAATCGATATCGCCCTCGCCCAAGCGCAACTTAAGGCAATAGAAACCCCGGCCACGGCGCACCCATTCTTCTGGGCGGCCTTTGTGCTGATCGGCGACGGTGCCTCATCTCCACTTAACGAAAGTGCCTCTGCATGAATTGGAAGGCGCTCGCTGCAGGGCTTGCGCTCGTCCTTGCGTGGCCCGCCCTCGCCATGCCGATGATCGTCGTTGAAGCGCGCGGTGGCGGCCTAAAGCCCGGGATGCGCATCGATAGTGCGCGCACGGTTAAGCTCGTCGAGGGCGAAAAAATGGTTCTGGTCGCACCCGATGGCCGGATGTCCACATTGCGTGGTCCCTATTCTGGTCCGGCCGTCCGTAACGCTGGATCAGTGCAAAACCCACGCGTGGCGTTGGCAGCACTTATCGCCACCCGTAAAGACCGTGCTAGCTCAGTCGGGGCAGTTCGGTCCGGAGCCAGTGCCGCGCCATTGCCTGATCCTTGGCTTATAGACATCTCGCGCGGCGGCGACCGCTGCCTAAAAGATGGCGAAAAGCCGGTCTGGTGGCGTCCGGAGAGCTTCGCCGATCAGGCCTTTTCAGTATTTCCCGTTGATCGCTCGTGGCGCGCAGATTATGTATGGAAGGCGTCTACAGATCGCATGACGCCCCCCGATATTGTCGGGCTTGACGATTTAAAAACCTTCATAATCCGTGCAGATGGTCAGGAATATCCTCTCCGTATCAACATGATACCGCGTGATATAGACGATCCTCTGGTGATCAGCGCCTGGATGCTGGAAAAGGCATGTGTTCAGCAGGCTGACGCATATCTAAGGGCGATCGGCAAAGATCTTGACGAGAGCGCACCGATGGCAGGCCTTAGTTTGTCGCCCACCGGGTTGATACAAAGATGAACAAGGCAACCCGGCAGATCTTGGCAGCGATCGCAATTGCATTTGCCGCTACTTTTCTAAGTGGCAGCAGTGTCCGCTTCATCGCGCCGCTGGCAAATCTGGAAACAAAGCTCGCTGATATTCGTGTCGCAGCGATGCAGCCAGCCATGCCGCCATCTTCGGATGTGGTAGTCATAGCCATAGACGAGGCGACACTGGCCGCATTTTCGTATCGATCGCCGGTTGATAGGGGCCTTATTGCCGATCTGATCGAACAACTTGAAGACAAGGGCGCCGCCGCAATCGGGGTAGACATCATCGTCGATCAACCCACCGAAGCCACCAAGGATGAACGGCTTCGCAAGGTCATCCTATCGACCCGCACGCCGCTGGCCTTCAGCTTCAGTTCGGCCCCCAATGTGGTTAATGCCGAACAGCTTGCCTACATGGAGGCGTTTGTTCCGGAGGATAAGCGCGCGGAGGCAAATCTGCTGACCGATCCGTTTGACGGGTTAGTCCGCCGCATCAACCCCGGCGGCACTGTCCTTAATGGACGGCGCGTTGACACCCCTCAGCATCCAGCTGGATTTGTAAGGAAATTGGCCGGAATGCGGGGCATAAAAGCGCCTCTGGTTCCAGTCGACATCGCTTGGCGTGCACAGCCAGATGCCGAAAACACGCCTTTCCCGACTTTTTCGGCAACTTATCTGCAGTTTTTGCCTCCCGAACTGATCAAGGGCAAGATCGTGTTAATCGGCGCAGTGCTATCGATTACAGATCGCCACAGAACCCCGCTTTCCATAATTGACGATGGCGATCGGGGCAACATGCCAGGCGTTATGGTTCAGGCACACGGCATCACCCAGATTTTGGAGGGGCGGCGTCCCCCAACGGTACCTGTGTCATGGACCATTGGGCTATTGGCGCTTTTCGCCATAATCGGCACCGGATTAAGCCTGTTGCGAATGGGCATCGTCTTCAATGTCGGTATCAGCGTCGTAATCACGATTGTGTATTGGGTCGGCGCAATCTTGGGCTTTGGCAAAGGTTTGCCAATGTTGCCGCTATTCGGACCGACACTGTCGCTATTCCTTGCTTTGTGGATGATGGACCTGATTATTGGACGCGGTGAACGCAAACAGCGCGAATTTGTTCAGAGCACATTTTCGCGCTATGTCTCGCCGGCAGTGGTCGACCAGTTGATCGCCGATCCGAGCTCGGTTCAAGTGTCGGGTACCAAGCGGGACGCGACCTTCATCTTCACCGATATCGCTGGCTTTACCACATTGTCTGAAAAATTGGAGGCCGAAGAACTCTCCGAAGTTCTAAATGAATATCTCGACGGCGCATGCGAGATTATCCTGAAATATACTGGCACTATCGATAAATTCATCGGCGATGCTATCATGGCGATCTTCAACGCTCCGATACCGCAGGCCGATCATGCCGAGCGTGGAATTCGTTGCGCGCTCGAACTCGATGCCTATGCCGAAGCCTTCCGAAAGGACTGCAATGCTAGAGATATTCCTCTTGGTGTCACCCGCATCGGCATCCACAGCGGCCTATCAATCATCGGCAATTTTGGTTCGAAATCACGCATGGATTTCACTGCGCTTGGCGACACCGTCAACACCGCCGCGCGCACTGAAGGCGTCAACAAATATTTCGGTACGCGCGTCTGTTGCACGCAACAGGTCGTCGACCAATGCCCCGATCTCGAATTTCGACCGATTGGCGACATTGTGCTTAAAGGCAAGGTGCAGGCAACGTGCCTATATACCCCTGTCGCCGCTACCGATGCGCCTGAATTGATTGCGGGTTATCGCCGGGCCTATGCCTTGCTTGAAGCCAGCGATCCAGACGCTGTCGATTGTTTGGCGAGCCTTTCAAAGGATTTTCCGGAAGATCCCGTCATCCGTTTCCATCAGGATCGGATTGCACTAGGGCTGCTGTCCTCGCGTGTGGTGATGGATGACAAATAAACTCCGAGCTTTGGCATATGTTATGCCTATATTTTACGTTGCACCGACCGTGATGGCGATGCACGCTACGCCTGTCATCGCCCAAATCGTCCGGCCACCGCCACAGGCCGATATTTCGCGCCAGCGGATCCAACCGCTGCCCCTTCCCGAGACGCCATTACAATTGCGCATTCAGAACCCTGAAAAGGCAAGCGTTCCAAAAGCGGTGGATGAAATCGAGTTTTCGATCACCCGCATCAAGGTAACTGGTGCAACACATTATCCGGAAGCGCGTTGGCGCGCAATTTTTGCTTCGCTTGAAGGTAAGAAAATCGTTTTGAGCGACTTGCGTGAGGCAGCCAATAAGCTTGAAAACCTCTATCGCGCCGATGGCTTTTTTCTGACCCGGGTTTTCATCGCTCCGCAAGAGGTGCGCGACGGTACCCTTGAAGTACAGGTAGTCGAAGGGTTCTTAGCCAACGCTTTTGTCCAGGCACCTAACCAAGCCAGCCGGAAACGTACTCAGGCACTGATCACCCCGGTGCTCGGCCAGCGCCCGGTGCGCTTCCTTGATCTTGAGCAGAGGCTGCTCCTGCTAAATGACACACCAGGTATGGCCGTTACCAGCGTACTGCGTCCAGGGGGCACGCTGGGCAGTAGCGATATCTTGCTGACAGCCGTCAAGCCACAAAGAACTGCCTTTGCCGCGGTGGATAATTCGGGTTCCGACGTCGTGGGGCCAATTAACTATTTACTTGGCACAACGATCTTTCAGCCCTTTGGCAGACCTGGCGCGCTTGACCTGTCGCTGGCTACGGCCGGTGAAGGCTTTGGCGAGCTTCAAGCAGTGGGCGCCCGATATGCAACACCGTTTGGCAATAATGGTATGGTGGGCAGTATCGGCGCGCTAGTTGCGCACGCCGCGCCGGGCGGTTTAATTCGCGACCTTGATGTGCAAAGCAAATCGGGCTCGCTGAGCGCAAGTCTGCGCGTGCCATTGCTTCGGTCCCGGGCTAATTCCATCTATCTTGATGCTGGGATGACATTGAACCGCAGCTTCGTTAAGGCGTTGGGCACAGAGATTAACGACGACCGGAGCACAGTTGCCAGCCTTGGCCTGCAGTGGCGACAGGTCGGTTGGCTTGCGGGCGACATGACATTTGGCGTTAACCTGCTCCACGGCCTTGGCCTATTGGGTGCGAACGGTGCCGATGCGCCCTTGCCTTCGGTCCAGGGGTTTGATCCGCATTTTCTGCGGCTGACCTATCAATTCCAGCGCAATCAGCCGATCCTTGGCCCGATCAGCGCGAGTATGACATTGCTAGGCCAATATACCACCAACCGCCTGCTCTCGGGGGAGCAAATCTCCTTCGGCGGGCGCGGCATCGGGCGCGCCTATGATCCATCAACGGTGGCTGGCGAGCGCGGCGTTGGGGTAGTTGGTGAACTGTTTGCATCACTTGCGGGTGTGCAGGTGCCCAACTTCATTGAGGGCACCCAAGTCTATGCTTTCGCTGACTGGGCGCAAACCACTGCGCTCGCTTATGAGGCAACGCCCAAACAAAGCGCGACCATTTCCTCGCTTGGGGCGGGAGCGCGTTTCACGCTGCTCGGCCGGTTGTCGATCGACACGCAGTTCTCTTCGGCGCGGCGCGCGCTGCCGGACGGCGCCAAAAGTGGCGGCCGCTTTACTCTCGGCGCAATTTTGCAGTTTTGAAAGACGATGTCATGACCAGTGCAAAAATTAGATCCGCCAATCATGGTCGAACATGCCGTCCGGCTATTCGCCGGCTGTCATTTCGGACGACACTGGCCTTAGCGGTCTGCATGTCTGCGCTGGCCGCGGCGAATGCTCAGGAAGTGCCGTTCACGGTCGCAAAAGGCACAATCGCCTCATTCGAACGCACCAACAACAATAAGACGTTAACGATTACACAGACCAGCACCCGAGCAGTACTCGACTGGTCAGAAATCGTGTTGCCAGCCGACGAGACTTTAAACTTTGTGCAGCCTAATAACCTGTCGATCACGCTTAACCGGAGCACAGCGAGCACAACGTTACCGTTCCAAATTGACGGCACTGTTATTGCGAATGGCCAAGTCTGGATCCTCAACCCCAAAGGCGTGATCATAGGCTCGACCGGCCGCGTCAATGCCGCCGGGGTCCTTGCCACCACGGCCAGCATTGATCCTGATGTCTTCATGAACAGCACCGGGAGCTTTGTATTTGCTAATGCAACCAACGCGGATCTCACCAATTATGGCCAGATCAACGTGCCATCGGGATATGCGGTGCTTGCTGGCAGGAAAGTCGCAAACATCACTTCCAGTGCCACCAGCGAGGCATTGATAAGCGCCAGTTTGGGAAAGATCGCGCTGGGTGGAGGCCGAGACTTTACTATTGATTTTGCCGGTAATGGGCTGGTGTCATTCCTGGTGGCCGACCCGGCGGGAGCCACCGCGGCGGGAGCCACCGCAAATCTCTCAAACAGTGTCGCTAATGGCGGCAAAATTGTAGCCGATGGCGGCACGATCCTGATGACGGTACGCAGCGCTGTCGACATTATC
>NZ_JARXAI010000079.1 GCF_029865925.1 Sphingorhabdus sp. | reverse complement strand
GTGCGTGGCAGATCGCTGCGGTGGTCGTTACAATATTACTCAACGCGCTCGACGGTTTTGATGTGCTGTCCATCAGTTTTGCGGCACCTGGGATCGCCGATGAATGGGGCTTAAAGAGAGACGCGCTCGGTTGGGTTTTGTCGATGGAACTCATCGGGATGGCGGTAGGATCAATCGTGCTTGGAGGTGCAGCAGACCGTTTCGGCCGGCGACCGACAATACTTGTGTGCCTGATGGCTATGACGCTCGGTATGTATATGGTTTCGGAAACGTCGAGTATCACTGAACTTTCGATTTGGCGGGTGATAACGGGGCTTGGCATTGGCGGTATGCTTGCCGCTATCAACGCGGTCGTTGCCGAATTCAGCAGCCGCAAATGGCGCAATCTGTCGCTCTCGTTGATGGTCATCGGCTATCCGCTGGGGGCGGTTGGCGGCGGCCTTGTGGCACGGCAATTGCTTGAAGGTGGTGATTGGCGCAGTATCTTTGTTTTCGGTGCGGCGGCGACGGCAGCGTTCATTCCGTTGGTGCTGGTCTTCATTCCGGAATCGCCAGCCTTTCTTGCCGAAAAACGCCCTTCGAACGCGCTGCAACGGATTAACCGGACTCTCTTCCGCTTCGGATTACCAAATATTTCGGCGCTTCCGCCTGTGTCTAGCGCCAAGAACATGAGGTCGGTGTTTGACATTTTCCGGCCATCGCTCATCCGCACGACTTTGCTCGTCACTTTTGCCTATTTCACTCATGTCAGTTGCTATTATTTCTTCATGAAATGGATACCCAAGATTGTCGTCGACCTTGGGTTTGATGCCAGTTCGGCAGCGGACATCCTGATTTGGGCGATGCTGGGCGGCGCGACGGGTGGAGCAGTTTACGGGGTGCTGACGCATTGGTTCGGGATCAAGCCTGTGACCATCGCTGCTCTGCTGGGGTCGTTCGTTATGGTCTCTCTGTTCGGGCGAACAACGCCGGATTTGCAGGTGCTCGCCTTGGTCGCAGGAATAACGGGGTTCTTTATCAACGGCGCCGCTGTGGCGTTCTACGTCATTCTCGCGCGAGCCTTCCCTGTCCATGTGCGGGCTTCGGGCACGGGCTTTGGCATCGGCACGGGCCGCGCAGGGGCGGTGGTCGGACCGGCATTGGCTGGCATATTGTTCGCCGGTGGAACGCCGCTTGCCAGCGTAATGATGCTGATGGCGATGGGCTCGTTGCTGGCGGCTGTTGCGATCTATTTCCTAAAGCTAAACTCCGCCGAGGAGCCTGAAACCAATGGGCATCTACACACATAATTGCGTCGGGACGAATGACGTCTCCCGTGCGGGACGTTTTTATGACTCGGCACTGGCTCCACTTGGGATTGTCCGGCTTGGCGATTTTCTCGATCAGGGACTTGCTTATGGCAACCGCGCTGCCGAGTTTCTGGTCTTGCGCCCGATTGATGGTAGCGCTGCTAATCCCGGCAATGGCGCGACCATTGGTTTCAAAGCACCCAATCGTGCAGCTGTTGATGCGTTCCATATCGCGGGACTTGCCGCAGGCGGCAGCGACGAAGGTGCGCCTGGCCCGCGCGGCGCGGTGCCGAACGCTTATGGCGCGTATTTGCGTGACCCCGATGGCAACAAGATTTGCGCCTATTGCTTCAAGCCCGAGACTTAGATCTTTGCAAAAGCGTCCATCGTTGCGACGCCGTGGTCAATCACGACCAGCTTGCGCTCGCTGACGCTCGACCGAAAATGCAATGTTCCCGACATATTCCATATTTCTGTCGTGATCGTCTCGCCGGGATAAACCGGTGCCGTGAAGCGCGCGTCGATACTGCTCAATCGTGCGGCGTCGCCACTGCAGCACGCGTGTATGAGTGCGCGAGCGACCACACCTAATGTCGAAAGCCCGTGCAATATCGGCCGGTCAAGGCCAGCGCGCCTTGCGGTCGCGCCATCTATGTGCAGCGGGTTACGGTCGCCGGACAGGCGGTAGGTTGCAGCTTGGGTAACCGATGTTGGCAAAGTCGCGACAATGTCAGGACTGCGATCTGGCACCGGCGGCAAGACGTCGCCCGGCAACTCCCGCTCGCCGCCAAACCCTCCAGCACCGCGCACCACCCATGTCTCGGTTGATTCGGCTACTAACGCCCCGCTGAGGGTTTTCAGCGTCTTCACGGCGCGCACCAAAGCCGACTTACCAACGCCTTTATCGGCAATGTTAGTGACAATGGTTTCACCCAATAGCGTGCCAGCAGGATCGAGCGGCTGGAACAGCGTTAGCCGCTGCTCGCCGTGCAATATGTTTATCCAGTCGAGCCCGCAGCTTGGGTCCATTGGCCAAAAGCCCGGTGTACCCAATACGAGCGCCATGGTTGGCAGGACTTGCAACTGGCGTTCATAGAGGAAATCAACCTCGTTAATCGCAGGGTCGAGCCCAGCTCCAACCCCGAGAGCATAAATAATTGCATCGCGGGGGTCGTAATCATCTGTTGCGTGGGGAATTTTATATTCCTGCAGCTTTTCAACGTCTAGGGGACTGCTCACGCCAGCGCTTTGCGAAGCGCTCGGATGTTGTCATCTTCGGCCCGTATCGTAACATTTGCTTCTGCGGCAATTTTGAAACCGTGAAAACAGCCGGGATAGACGATCAACTCCACCGGTACTCCTGCTCTGGTAAGTCGCGCAGTATAGGCGAGACATTCGTCGACGAACAGATCAAGCGATCCGACCGCGATGTAAGCGGGAGGCAGGTCGGATTGTGACGTTGCGCGGGCAGCCGAACCATATGGGTCTGCGGTATTTATTCCCAAATAGGCGTCCCGGCAAAACGCACTGTTTGCGCGGGTCCAGACAAATTCGCCTGTGAACGGATTAGCATCTTCCGACGCCGCCAATCGATCATCAAGGCGCGGTGCCTCAAGATGTTGAAACGCGATTTTATACTCGCCGCGATCACGCGCCATCAAGCATAGGCAGGCGGCCATCGCGCCACCAGCGCTGCCGCCGCTGACTGCGATGCGATCCGGATTGATGCCCAATATATCGCATTGTTCGTTCAGCCAGCGCAGCGCCGCATAGGCGTCGTCCATTGGCCCGGGAAACGGCGTTTCGGGGGCCAGGCGATAATCAACCGAAAGCACGAGGCATCCCAGTTCCGCCGCCCACCGCATCAACTGTGGCTGGTCCATTTCGGGAATACCCAGAACATGCCCGCCCCCGTGGAAATGCAATATGGCTGGCATGTTCGTGCCCGAGGTCCGTGGCTGGATCAGCAGGCAGCGAATATCGCGACCGTCATCACCCGACGGGATATTTATGACGTTGGAACTTACCGGAAAATCCGGCAACGGGCGCGCCGCCATCATCTGGGGAATAGCCGACCGTATCATTGGCAGCGTCTCCGCCGACAATGTCATTGGCGGAAAAGCGTCCAGCATCGGCAGCAGTTCAGGGTCTACCAGATAGCGCGTGGTCATTTGTTTCTTTTCCGGTCATCAAGCCCAAGGCTTCGTCCGATAATTTCTTTCATTATCTCCGACGTGCCGCCAAAGATACGGCTGATGCGCGCGTCTTGATAGATACCGCAGATACGATATTCTTCCATATAGCCTGCGCCTCCGTGTAGTTGAAGGCATTGATCGACTACACGGGCCTCCAGTTCGCTTGTTAGTAGCTTTGCCGCAGCAGCATCGTCAGCTGTCAATTCGCCGTTGTTAAGCAAAAGCACACTCTGATCGATATAGCATTGCATAGCATCAAGTTCGGCTTTCATTTCGGCCATCTTGAAACGGCTGTTCTGGAACGTGCCGATAGGCTGCCCAAACGCCTTGCGTTCCTTTATGTATTCAAGCGTGATATCGAACGCAACCTGCGCGGTGGTCTGGAATATAATAGCTGCGACCAAGCGTTCCTGCGCTAAAAACCGGGCAAGATATTTGAAGCCCATTGTCGCATCGCCAAGGACGTTGGCCTTGGGCAACTTCACATCATTAAAAAAGAGTTCTGCGGTGTCCTGCGCCTTAAGTCCCATCTTTTTCAATTTACGACCGCGTTCAAATCCTTCCATCCCGCGCTCGACCAAAAACAGCCCAATCCCATGGCTACTGTCGGGATCCGTGCGCGCGGCAACGACGACGACATCAGCCAAAATGCCGTTGGAGATATAGGTTTTTGAACCGTTCAGAACCCAGTGATCGCCCATATCGACAGCGCGGCTCTTCATGCCGGCCAAATCGCTCCCGGTGCTCGGTTCAGTCATGGCCACGGCAAGGATCTTCTCGCCGCTGACAATGCCCGGCATAAACCGCGCCTTTTGTTCATCTGTGCCCAATTTGGCGATATACGGCGCGACTAGATTGCTGTGCAAATGAAGATAGAAGCCCAAATCACCGTGCCGGGTGTTTTCCTCCATGATTATCTGTTCGAATCGAAAATCTTCGATGCCAAGGCCGCCATATTGTTCCTCGGCCCATGTGCAGAGCAGCCCGTTCGCTCCAGCTTTGGTAAAAGCTTCGCGATCAACAATGCCGGCCTCTTGCCAGCGCTCGACATTCGGTGAAATCTCAGCCTGCATGAATTTGCGAACCGAATCGCGGAACTGGTCGTGTTCTAATTCAAAAGTTACGCGGCGCATTGAAGTGGGTCCTTATCAATAAAAGTTTGTGCCAGTTGCCGCGCGATCACGAAGCCATGCCGATGGCGCAAAGCGAGGTCCGAGCTTTTGTGCGAGGCGGTCGCACTCGGTCACAAACTTTGCGACGCCGATGGTGTCGATGTATGACAAAGTTCCCCCAGTCCAAGCGGGGAAGCCCCAGCCATAGACTGCTCCCAAGTCACCATCTTCGGAGGTCTCGATGACGTTTTCTTCCCGGCATCGCGCGGTTTCAATCGCCTGTGTATATAGAAAACGCTGCTTTAATTCCTCGACATCATAGTCTACCGAAACCGGAAAAAGATCCGCAAGGCCAGACCAGAGTTTTTTCCCGCCCTCAGCCGGATACTCATAAAAGCCGCCGCCGGTTTTCCTGCCAGATCTGCCTTGCGCTTTCATCTTTTTCATCGCTGAAACACCAGCGGGAACGATATATTTGCTACCTTCCTGTTCGATGGCCTGTTCGACAATCTTCAGCGGCAAATCAAAGGTCAGTTCATCCAGCAATGCCAGCGGTCCGACTGGCATCCCAACAGCTTTGGCCGCATTTTCGATAACTGCGGGCGGAACGCCCTCCCCCAACATCGCGCCGCCCTCGTGGATCAACGTCTGGAATACGCGGCTGGTATAGAAACCGCGGCTGTCATTGACGACAATCGGCGTTTTCCGGAGCTTCGCGACGAAATCTAGCGCAACTGCGAGAGTTGCTGGGCTGGTCTTTGCGCCCTTGATAATCTCGACGAGACCCATGCGGTCAACGGGCGAAAAGAAGTGTAGGCCAATGAACTGGTCGGGTCGAGCCGACGCCTCTGCCAATGTCGATATGGGCAGGGTTGAAGTGTTCGAAGCATAGACTGTCGTCGACGGGATAATTGCTTCTGCCTTGCGAGTGGTTTCGGCCTTGATGTCAATATCTTCAAACACAGCTTCGATGATCAGGTCGCATCCTTCAAGAAGTGCAAAGTTGTCGGTGGGTTTTATCCGTGCCACAATCGCATCGGCTTTGTCTTGCGTCATAGTGCCGCGCGTTATCTGCTTACCGAGCACGGTTTCGGAATAGGCCTTGCCCTTGGTCGCACTTTCGACGTCACGGTCGATAAGGATGACATCGACCCCGGCTTGTGCTGAGACCAATGCGATTCCTGCACCCATCATGCCCGCACCGAGTATACCAATTTTCTTGAATTCAGTCTTTGGGACGCCAGCAGGCCTACCAGCGCCGCGTTCGGCCGCGCCCTTTGACAGAAAGGTCGTACGGATTATGTTACGGGAAACTGGGCTGGTTAGCAGTTTGGCAAAATATTTGGATTCGACTGTTAGCGCCTTATCAAAAGGCAGTATCGCGCCCTCATAAATGCATGACAGAATCGCGATGGGAGCTGGAAGATTGTATCCTGATTTGGCAACGGACCCCGAGGTAATCATCATGCCTGCGGAATACTCCGGGATAATGAGGCCGCGCTGTTCAGGCAGGGCATAGCCCTTTACGTCCCAGGGCTTGACCGGATTGGGACCGGTGGCAAGCCAAGCGCGCGCCGCTGCATCCATTTCGGCGACTGGAACAACGGCATCAACAATTCCGAGCGCCAATGCTTCTGGGCCTTTAACCGCGCGTCCTGAAAGTAGCAGTTCTGTGCCGGTCTTCATGCCAGCGATGCGGATAAGGCGTTGCGTGCCGCCCGATCCCGGCAATAGTCCGACATTGACCTCAGGAAGGCCAACCACAGCCTTCGGGTCATCGATAAGAATGCGGTAATGGCATGCCAGAGCTAATTCAAACCCGCCGCCCAGAGCCAAACCGTTCATCA
>NZ_JARXAI010000070.1 GCF_029865925.1 Sphingorhabdus sp. | reverse complement strand
CGCGCGGCGTAAACGGCAGCAGTATAGCCGGCAGGTCCAGAGCCAATGATGACAACAGGTGCGTGGCGATTTTCGGTCATAGAAGGTCTTTCTGATTCTGTTGTCTCGGGACATAAGCCTTCGTGTCACGCTGGCCAAGTGTGCGGCCTAACTTATCCCCATCAAAGTAGGGCTTCACATGTCTGCAGGTGCAAACTATCAGTCCGCCATTGTTTAGGATTAAGGGATCATCTCATGGCCAGAGTCACGGTAATTTCACGTAACGGCGAAGGCCGCGAAGTCGAAGCTGAAAACGGCCTGTCGCTGATGGAAGTCATCCGCGACAATGGTTTTGATGAACTGCTCGCGCTTTGCGGCGGCTGCTGTTCTTGCGCCACCTGCCATGTGCATATCGATCCTGCCTTTGCCGACCGCCTGCCTAAAATGGGCGAGGACGAAAACGATCTGCTTGACAGCACCGACCACCGCAACGAAACCTCGCGCCTGTCATGCCAAATCCCCGTCAGCGATGCGCTTGATGGATTGATCGTGACCATCGCGCCTGAGGATTGATTTCGGCGGCGTATTAAAGCTGACCTAATGCCCTCCCGCAGGCAGGAGGGCGGGTTAACCCCGCTTGGCGCTACCAAGCGATTCCTCAAGCACGGGGTAGCCATGCCCGTCGGGGATGCACAGCCAACTTCCATCCGCGCGCTGCTCCACAAAAGTCAGTACTGTCGATACCGGATGTTCCGCCGCATGCGCAGCGGCGGCATTAAAGTCACCAAACATAGCCAGCCGTTCCAGATTGCGCCGTGTTGGGAAGATGATCTTCACTTCGCCTTTGTCGGCTTTTTCCAGAACCTCACCAGCGGTCGCCCAAAACAGCATCCGGTTCTCGGTCTGGTCAACGGTCGCCAGCGGCATCGTGTCGCCAGCATCCACCAGATAGAAACGCGTGTCAAAAACGCGGCCAGCATTTTCATGGGCGGGCGGCCGCCAGCGCGACCATGGCACCAGCTGTTCAAAATCGGGTACCCAGCCAAAACGATTGCAGACAGCCTGAAGACTTTCGCCGTCATGCAGCGCAGCACGGGCATCAATGCAGTTGGCTGCATCCGAAACACCCGAAAGCCCAAGCGCTAAGCCCGCTTCCTCAATCGTCTCACGAATTGCGGCAAGCCGGGCGGCCGCCTCATCCAGCGGCAGGGGCCCGCCCAGCATCTGGGCATAATCAAAATCGGCAGGATCAACCTTACCCCCGGGGAACACTGCCGCTCCGCCCGCAAAGGCCATCGCCTTGACCCGCTCGACCATCAACAACAAGGGCGCTCCGCCATCGGGATTGGCTCGAAAAATCACCATAGTGGCGGCAGGCGTTGCAATGGGTAGTGGTTCACCGCTGATCGGGTGATTAGTAAGTTCAGGTTCCATGACATTCACTCAAGCATGCTTTTGAACGCGTTAGAAGCGGCAAATGCGCTTGGATGCAAGATGCAGCAAAAGCCTGCCTTGAAATTCGTTCACTTTTGCCCCATTTCTGGGAAGATGCGCGTACTTGCGCTTTTAGAACAAATCTGGAACAAGCTGAACCATGTCTCTCACCCACATCAAGGTGCGCGGTGCGCGCGAGCATAACCTCAAGGGCGTCGATATCGACCTGCCGCGCGACAAGCTCATCGTCATCACTGGGCTGTCGGGTTCGGGCAAGTCCAGCCTCGCATTCGACACCATTTATGCCGAGGGGCAGCGCCGCTACGTCGAGTCGCTATCAGCCTACGCCCGCCAGTTTCTGGAAATGATGCAGAAGCCCGATGTCGAGCATATTGAGGGGCTGTCCCCCGCGATCTCCATCGAGCAAAAAACCACCAGCCGCAACCCGCGCTCAACGGTGGCGACCGTGACCGAAATTTACGACTATATGCGGCTTTTGTGGGCGCGCGTCGGTGTACCTTATTCGCCCGCGACGGGCCTGCCGATCACTGCCCAGACCGTCAGCCAGATGGTCGACCGCGTCATGGCCTTGCCCGAAGGCACACGCGCCTTCCTGCTCGCACCAGTCGTTCAAGGCCGCAAGGGCGAATATCGCAAGGAACTCGCAGAGTGGCAGCGCTCCGGCTACACCCGCGTCCGCATCGACGGAGAACTCTACGCCATCGAAGAAGCGCCCGCGCTCGACAAGAAATACAAGCATGACATTGAAGTTGTGGTGGACCGCATCGTCGTCAAAGACGGCATTCAGCAACGCCTCGCCGAGAGTTTCGAAGCTGCATTGAAGCTCGCCGATGGGCTGGCCTTTGTCGATCTGGCAGATACGACCGTGGCGGAGTTGCAAACCACCAACGCCGACAGCGTGCCAAGCACATTCGGCGAAGCGCGCGCGACTTTTGCTCCCGTGCCGAACGTCACTGGCGGCGCGATGAAAGGCACTGGCCTGCCCGCCAACCGCATCGTGTTTTCGGAGAAGTTCGCCTGCCCCGTCTCCGGCTTCACCATCGCCGAAATCGCGCCGCGCCTCTTCTCCTTCAACGCCCCGCAAGGCGCCTGCCCGGATTGTGACGGCCTTGGCGAGCGGCAGGAATTTGACCCGCAATTGGTGGTCCCCAACGAACATCTATCGTTAAAAAAGGGCGCGATTGTGCCTTGGGCGAAATCCAACCCGCCAAGCCCTTATTATATGCAAGTGCTGTCCAGCCTAGCGAAAGCTTATGGGTTCAGCCTTGAGTCGACTTGGGAAGATTTGGCTCCCGACCAGAAGCTTATCATCCTGCACGGGACCGGCGGCATGCCCGTTGAGCTGACCTTCAAGGACGGGCGCAAGGAATATACCGTGCGCAAGGCGTTCGAAGGCGTCATTGGCAACCTCAACCGCCGCCTGCTGCAAACTGACAGCGCGTGGATGCGGGAAGAGCTGTCGAAATATCAAACGTCGCAGCCGTGCGAAACGTGCCACGGCGCGCGGTTGAAGCCGGAGGCGCTGTCGGTCAAGATCGCGGGCGTCGACATCGCCACACCCACGAAAATGAGCGTCGGTGACGCGCTCGTCTGGTTCGGCAGCGTTGACCAGACGCTGACCAACCAGCAGCAGCAAATTGCCAAGGCAATCCTCAAGGAAATCAACGAACGCTTGGGCTTCCTCAACAATGTCGGGCTCGATTATCTCAACCTTGACCGGACCAGCGGCACCCTGTCCGGCGGGGAAAGCCAGCGCATCCGCCTCGCGAGCCAAATCGGCTCCGGCCTGTCGGGCGTGCTCTATGTGCTCGACGAACCCAGCATCGGCTTGCACCAGAAGGACAATGACCGCCTACTCGCCACGCTGCGCCGCCTGCGCGATCTGGGCAACACCGTCATCGTGGTGGAACATGACGAAGACGCGATCCGCACTGCCGACTGGGTCGTTGACCTTGGCCCCGGCGCTGGCGTCCATGGCGGTACCGTCATGGCCGAGGGCACGTTGAAGCAAATCCTCAAATCGAAAGACAGCCTGACCGCCGCGTATCTCAACGGCACCCGCGAAATCGCGGTCCCCAAGACGCGGCGCAAGGGCAACAAAAAGAAGCTGACCGTCCACAACGCCCGCGCCAACAATCTGAAGAACGTCACCGCAAGCATTCCGCTGGGGACATTCACCTGCATCACGGGCGTATCGGGCTCGGGCAAGTCGAGCTTCACCATCGACACGCTCTACGCTTCGGCGGCACGCAGCTTAAACGGCGCGCGCGTCATCGCGGGCGCACATGACAAGGTCACTGGCCTCGAACATTGCGACAAGGTCATCGACATCGACCAGTCCCCCATCGGCCGCACCCCGCGTTCAAACCCCGCGACCTACACCGGCGCGTTCACCAACATCCGCGACTGGTTCGCACAGCTGCCCGAAAGCGCGGCGCGTGGGTATAAGCCGGGCCGTTTTTCTTTCAACGTCAAGGGTGGACGCTGCGAAACCTGCAGCGGCGATGGCCTGATAAAGATTGAGATGCACTTCCTGCCCGACGTCTATGTGACGTGTGAGGAATGTAACGGCAAACGTTACAATCGGGAGACACTAGAAGTCAAATGGAAGGGCATGAGCATTGCCGACGTCCTCGACATGACCGTCGAAGACGCGGTGGAGGTGTTCAAGGCCGTCCCCCCGATCCGCGACAAAATGGCGATGCTCGCCGAGGTTGGCTTGGGCTATGTCAAGGTCGGGCAGCAGGCAACAACCCTATCGGGCGGCGAAGCACAACGCGTCAAACTCGCCAAGGAACTCAGCCGCAGGTCCACCGGCCAGACGCTGTACATCCTCGACGAGCCAACCACTGGCCTCCATTTCGAAGACGTCCGCAAGCTGCTTGAAGTGCTCCACCGCCTGGTGGAACAGGGCAACAGCGTCGTGGTGATAGAGCATAATCTCGACGTCATCAAAACCGCAGACTGGGTCATCGACTTGGGGCCCGAAGGCGGCGTCAAAGGCGGCGAAATCGTCGCTGAGGGCACGCCAGAGGACGTGGTCAAGGTCGCGGCGAGTTACACCGGGCATTATTTGAAGCCGATGCTGGAAAAGGCGAGCTGAGCTAAGTCCAGATTGCTGTCACGCCCCGGTCATCTTAATCTGCGAGGGGCGAAAAGTCATTTGAGGAGAGTATCATGCGTAATTTGCCATCTGCCCTATTGGCGTCCTGCCTGATCACCGCGCCGGTTATGGCGCAATATGCGTCTACCCCTGAACCTGCACCCTCGTCGGCTACAACCGTCAAACCCACCGCACGCCCCATTGGCACGCCACCGCTCACCACCAGCGAGGGCTATTTAAAGGCGGGCGCGGCTGAGCTCGCACGGTTGGAGGCGGACAAGCCCAATGACCGCAAGGCGCGCAATGTCATCATCTTCATTGGTGACGGCATGAGCGTCACGACGTTGACCGCTGCGCGTATTTTTGAAGGGCAGCAAAAGGGCGTCGACGGCGAATCCTATATCGCGCAAATGGATCGCTTGCCGAACACCGCCTTGGTCAAAACCTATTCGCATGATGGCCAAGTGCCCGACAGCGCGCCGACAGCAACCGCGATTGTCTCCGGCGTCAAGACGCTGAACGGCGTAATCGGCGTTGGCCCACAAGCCGTTGAGAGTAATTGCAAGGCAACCGAGCCCTATAAGGTCAAATCCTTGTTCGAAATGGCCGAGGACAGGGGATATGCCACCGGCATCGTGTCGACCGCGACCATCACGCACGCCACACCCGCAGCAACCTATGCCCACACCGCGCAACGCGATTGGGAAGTCGACGCCAATATGCCCGCCGCCGCCAAGGCCGAAGGCTGCATCGACATCGCGCGGCAAATGGTCGAATGGCCGCATGGCGACGGATTTGAGGTCATGCTGGGCGGTGGACGCCAGCATTTCATGCCCAACACCGCCGCTGACCCCGAATATGCCGGTAAAATGGGCAAGCGCGCCGATGGCAAGGACCTGACCGCAAGCTGGGTGGCCGCCAACCCCAATAGCGCATATGTGTGGAACAGCGAAGGCTTTGCCGCCGTCGACGAGCAGAAGACCGCAAAGCTGCTTGGCCTGTTCGAACAATCGCACATGCAATTTGATGCCGACCGAACCGCGACGGGATCCAAAGAACCATCGCTCGCCGAAATGACGACGAAGGCGATCGCGATGCTGTCCAAGAACCGCAAGGGCTATGTCCTGATGGTTGAGGCGGGCAAGATCGACCATGGCCACCACGCCGGAAACGCCTATCGCGCGTTGCAGGACACGGTTGCGCTGAACGATGCGTTGAAGGCGGCGATGGACAGTGTCGACCTGCGCGATACTCTAATCGTCGTCACATCGGACCATAGCCACACCTTTACCATGGCGGGCTATCCCGAGCGCAGTAACCCGATCCTCGGCCCTGTGGTGGACCAGAAAGGCAAATCGATGCTGGCCTTTGATGGCAAGGGCTACACCACCTTGGGCTATATCAATGGCCCCGGCGCGGTCACGACATTGCCGCGCGCCGACCCGTTGAAGGAAGATACACAGGCGCTGAATTACCGGCAGCAGGCGTTGATCCCCACCGGCTCTGAAACGCACAGCGGCGAAGATGTGGTCGCCCGCGCCGCTGGCCCAAAGGCGCATTTGTTCAAGGGAACGATTGAGCAGAACACCATATTTCAGATCATGCGTGCTGCGTTGGGTTTCAAGTAAGGAGGGCGCATGATGACTGGCCTTGCCCCTGTCCTGCGCACTGCGACAACTGCCCTTGGCAGCATTAGCCCAACGCCGCGCCTTGATGCGGAGCTTTTGTTGGCGCACGCGCTTGGCATCGACCGGTCAGCAATGCTGTTGCGGCAGCACGATCTTTGTGCACCGGACAGTTTCGGCGCGCTACTCGCCCGGCGGGCTGCCGATGAGCCCATAGCCTATATTACTGGCACGCAAGCGTTCTGGGACCTTGAATTGCACGTCACGCCCGATGTCCTTATTCCCCGGGTGGATAGCGAAACCTTGCTTGAGGCGGCAATAGACTGGTTTGCGTCTAACGAAGCGCCTTCCCGCATCGCAGACCTTGGAACAGGCTCTGGCGCCTTGTTGCTGGCGGCGCTGTCGATATTTCCAAATGCGCGAGGCTATGGCATGGATGCCAGCCAAGCGGCACTTGCCGTGGCGCGCAGCAATGCCGAACGCTTGGGCTTTGCCGACCGGGCGGAGTTTGCGCACCGCGATTGGACAAAGACAGGTTGGCACGTTGAGTTAGGTGTGTTTGACCTCATCCTGTGCAATCCACCGTATATTGAAGACGGCAAACAGCTTGCCCCAATGGTGTCTGCGCACGAACCGCATAATGCCCTGTTTGCGGGCGCAGACGGACTAGATGATTACCGACTTTTGATCCCGCGATTGGGCGCGTTACTTGACCCGCGTGGGGTCGCGTTCTTTGAAATTGGCTATAATCAGGCAGAATCAGTTCAACGACTTGCCTCAGACGCCGGTTTTCTAACAGAACTGCATCATGATCTTGCGGGCAATTCGCGCGTCATTCGCTTTTCGCTTGGAATCAAAGAATAGTACGACTAGGACGAGAAGGCATTGCCGCAAAAACTCCGGCTCAACGGTCTTTTAGCGCGAAGCCGCCCCCCAGCGCAGATGGAAAAATTGACAGGGTCAATGCTGACCCTAGCGCAACCCAAATCGGGTTCAGGGGTTCCATGTAACATTAAGTGCCAAAACAGAGGACGGGTCAGCCCTGATGAATACCAACAACAGGCAGCAGCAGAATAACAACAATCGTCGCCGCGGTCGTAATAACAACAGCAACAACAACCGGCAACAGAACAACAACCGCAGCGGTTTTGACTATCAAAATCTGATTGATAATCGTGCGCGCGGCAACGCAGCGCAGATGCTCGAAAAATACAAGAAACTGGCACAAGATGCGCAGTTTAATGGCGACCGCGTCAATGCCGAATATCACCTGCAATTTGCCGATCACTATTTCCGTGTGCTCGCAGATTTCCGCAGCCGCCAGGAAGCACGTCAGGAACAGCAAGGCGAACGCCGGCCACGTGACGACGCGCGCGATGACAACCGCGACGATTGGCAGAACGACGATCGTTCGCCCAATTATGATCGCTCGCCAAATTATGACGATCATCCATCGTCCGGAAACGCAGAAGCCGCATCCGATGAGGACTCAAGCGACAGCGATCAACGGGACCAACGCGAAACGCGCGCCGGTCGCCCGGAACGCAGCGAACGTCCTGAGCGCAGCGAACGGCCCGCAAATAGCCGGAGCGCAAATCGTGGTCCACGCCGTCATCACAGCGAAGACCATGATGACGCCCCGGCCGGCCTCGACCTTGCCGTCTTGCCGCCTTCGATTGCAATATCGTCAAGCGAGGATGACAGCGCGGGTGAAAAGCCAGCCCGCAAGCCACGTGCGCGCCGGGCAAAAGCAACTGGTGATGAAGAGGTTCCAGCCGCAGCAGAATGATTCCACGGAAGCTCTCGTGAGGACGCTTCAACTATAATCTGTCGGCTAAACGCGAGCAGATGGCTTGAGGAACACCGGTGCGGTCAGCCCTCAGGCAATGGCCGTGGCTTATGCTCATCGTCAAGTGCGACGAAGGTGAACAGACCTTCTGTGACTTTCACCTCTTGCAGGCCACGCGCACGCGTTGCAATCACCTCGACCCGAACCCCCATTGAGGTGCGCCCGCGCCGCTTGGAAGATTTTGAATATTCTCGGTCACCGGTCGACTTCGTCCGCAAATGGGTCGTCAATAGCCTCATCATGCCCTGAGCCGCTCGATAAAAATACGAGCCCCATGAGTGCCGCCGTTAGCATGACAGCGCCAAAAATTGCGCCTGCGGTCGCAATGAAAAAGTGGATGGAAACCATACCGTTTTGCCACCAGAAGGTACCCAACGCCGCGACAGTAACAATCAATGTCACGCCGAACATCCAGCGCATGAGGCGCCAATATCTGTGCCAAGCGAAGCTAGCATATAGGGGATTATCGAGGCGGGAGGGACGAGTCATGTCTTGATAAGGTCGTCTTATGCTATAAGTTCCATCCGAGGCAAGAACATAGGGAGAGAGTCGATGACGATTTCTGCAATACTGGCCAATCACCGTCCGGACGTGCTGACGGCATCACCGGATGAAAGCGTGGGAGATCTCGTGGTTCGTTTGGCGGAGAACCGGATCGGTGCACTTCCTGTGATAGACGGAAAGTCCGTCATCGGCATTTTCTCCGAACGCGACATTGTCTACGGGGTCGCCAAGCACGGCGCATCCTTCCTAACCAAGACGGTTGCGGATACAATGACCGCTCCCGCTATATCTGTCACGCCCGATACGGCAATACTTTACGCGTTATCACTCATGACCAAACGCCGCATCCGCCACTTGCCAGTTATCAAAGACCGTGCCCTTGTTGGCTTTGTATCCATCGGTGACTTAGTAAAGCACCGGATCGAAAAAATTGAAGCCGAAGCAGCGGCTATGCGCGATTATATAAACATGGCATGAACTGGGCGTCACCACCGCCATTGACGACTAACCAGGTTGTAAGGGCGTAGCGACGCCAGCCGGCGGCGCTGTCACCGGCGGGGCCATGATGTTATTGGGCGGCGCATATACCGGCTTGGGCGCATATTTCATGTTCCAGTCCGCCAAGTCGCCTTGGTACTTCACATAGGCATCATAAAAATTCACAAAGAGAGTATCGATATCGATGAGGCCGCCAATGGCATATTCGGCCAAGGCTTCCTTCGGCACCTGATTAGCCTCCGTCAGCTTGCGCAGTGACATGTCGCAATATTGAGCCCGTACTGGCGGCAGAGCGAAGTAATTGTACAAATCGGTCAACTTCGTGTCGCGAATGCGCAAGCCGTTTTGCTTGGGGTAGCGCTTCACATATTCGCGATCGACTGCCTTGCTGGTCTTTGACAACAGCACCTTATGGATAACGATGAACTTGTTATACTCATTCGCAATTTGTCCCCAAACTGGCCCTTGGCAATTAAGCGCTGCAACATTCAGGGCCGACCGGAAATGCCAGATCTGTTCGTCACGACTAAGACCGCGATTGGGCGTAACGCGAACGCCATCCAAACCGATTGGCGGAATAGTCATTGATACAGCAGCGCCACCGGGCGGCAGCGGCATCGCAGGCGTAAGAGCGGGAGCGGCAGACAGTGGCACCACCTTCACTGGCGAAGGCGCGCAAGCAGCAACTGCACCAACGAGGATGATGGCTGCTAGATTCTTAACGCTCCAGCGCATTACTTAGTCTCCGATTTGATGAACCTGATTCCAACAAGATTTTACACGGAAAGAAAAGCCCTGTTCGACAAAATCCCAAAGAAAATGGCCCAGTGGTTTCCCACCGGGCCATCCTTATGCGTTCAAGCGGAACCGCCGATGATTATTCGCGATTACCGAGGAAGCTCAGCAAAAACTGGAACATGTTGATGAAGTCCAGATACAGCGTCAGCGCGGCCATAACCGCTGCTTTACCAATCATTTCTGGACCTTGCAGGTAGAAATACTCGCTCTTGATACGCTGGGTATCATAAGCCGTCAGACCTGCAAAGATGAGCACACCCGCAGCGCTAATCACCCAATGAAGCGTATCCGAACCAAGGAAGATGTTAACGATAGATGCAACGATCAAGCCGACCATACCCATCACGAGGAAGCTTCCCCAACCGCTGATGTCCTTCTTTGTGGTGTAAGCCCACAGGCTAAGCCCAGCAAAAGCTGCAGAGGTGGCAAAGAATGTCTGTGCAATGGATTCGCCTGTGAACATCATGAAGATGCGCGCCATCGAAAGGCCCATCAGGACTGCAAAACCCCAGAACATTGACTGAAGCGTTGACGCCGAGAATTTGCCCTGGCCAAAGCTCATCGCCAGTACAACCACCAATGGTGATAAGATAATGACCCAGCTCATCATGCTTGGGTTGGTCATTAGGTTTTGCGCCAACTCGGTTTGCGCAAACAGCATCGCAACGACGCCAGTCAGCAACACGCCCGACGCCATATAGTTATAAACCTTGAGCATGTGCGAACGCAGACCGGCGTCAAAAGCGACGTCACCGGCGCGTGAGCCGACACCTGCAAGACTTGACTGGGCCCCGGTTACCCGTGGATCGGACCACTGTGCCATGACTTATTTCTCCTCAAAACACGGCACTATAGCCGCATGGACATGTTATTGGAGGAAATCGTCCTAATTTCAAGTAAAACACGACATACAAAAAATGAATTTTTTTAAACCAATCCAGCCACCGCAAGTTGAATTGTAATTCATGTTGCACCCATTGCCCGTTGTGCTAGCCCTGCCCTAATAAGTCGATAACGGCGCATGAGGGAGAGGTCAGTGAGTGGGACGGTCGAAGGCGAACGGAGCAAATCGGCTCCCATAGAGCTCGACGCACCTTCCCCAGAGGCCAGCAGCTATAGCTGGTATGTCCTAATGGTTCTGGTTGTCGTCTACATTCTCAATTTCATCGACCGGCAAATTTTAAGTATTTTGGCTGTTGATATTAAGGCTGACCTTGGCCTGACAGACGCCGACATGGGGTTTTTGGGCGGCGCCGCCTTTGCGGTTTTTTACGCTCTATTCGGCATTCCGCTTGGTCGGCTCGCGGACAATTGGAGCCGCGTGAAGCTGCTGTCGATTGGCCTTGCCTTATGGTCAATTATGACCGCCCTATCTGGCTTTGCGCGCAACCAAGCTGAGTTGACCATGGCGCGCATGGGCGTTGGCGTTGGCGAAGCAACCGCAAGTCCGACGGCCTATTCGCTGATTTCCGATTATTTTCCAAAAAAGCAGCGTGCGACTGCACTCGCGATTTACTCGTCCGGTCTTTACATTGGCGGCGGTGTTTCACTTTTTCTTGGTGCGCTGATTGTCCAGAGTTGGAACGCTGCTTACCCGCAAGGTGGACCACTTGGACTATCTGGTTGGCATGCGGCGTTCGTCGCCGTTGGTATTCCGGGCGTGCTGGTCGGCTTATGGGTCGCTTCATTGCGTGAGCCCTTGCGCGGCGCGATGGATGGCCTTGTTACCCCAGCGCATCCCGCCCCATTCAGAACATTCGCGCAAGACCTTTCGATGATCGTGCCGCCCTTCACCCTTTGGGGTGCCTATAAGCGCGGTCCTGCAGCACTCGTCATCAACCTTGCAACCGGAGGTGCGATTGCTGCTTTTGCTTATATGATGATCCAACTCACAGGCAATTTCCCGCAATGGTCGGCTGTTGGCTTCGGCTTCTACGCTGTGTTCTCATGGGCATCATCGCTGCGCGCAAAAGACCCAGCGACCTTCCGTTTGATTTGGGGCACGCCAGCATTTATCTGCACCACCATTGGTTATGGCCTGGTGGCTTTGGCTGCCTATGCACTTACCTTTTGGTCAGCACCTTATGCCGAAACGGTTTTGGGCCTGCCCAAGCAAGAATTAGCATTCATCCTTGGCGCAAATGGAGCCCTCAGCGGCTTTTTGGGCGTTATCATAGGCGGACGGGTCGCAGATGCGTTGCGTACGAAGAATCCAGCGGGTCGCATCCTCGTCGTCATCATGGGCGTCGTGGGCCCCATCATTCCCATCGGCATTGGGTATACCGCCGATAACGTGATCTTATTTTATGCAATGAACTTCGTCGCCGTCATGCTCGGTGCGACGGCGCTCGGCGCGGCAGCAGCCACAACGCAGGACCTGGTGTTGCCACGGATGCGCGGCACGGCGACCGCTGCGTTCTTCTTGGGCACTACGCTCGTTGGCTTGGCCTTTGGGCCTTATATTGTCGGGCAGGTTTCCGATCTCACTGGAACAATGGTCGATGGCAAGCTGGTGGGTAACTTGCGCGTCGGCATTCTGTCGCTGATCGCGGTCGCGCCTGTCGCCTTGGCTTTGCTAATCGCCGCCTATCGCACAGTGCCCCAGGCGGAACGGACAATAGTTGAGCGTGCCCGTGACGCAGGAGAGCCGGTTTAATCAAACGATTAAATTCGGCTTGACGCCCACGTCAACTTACTGCCATTGAAGTACGCATAACCGCAGGCCCATTTTGCAGGGGATTTTCACATGTCACTCGATACCATTCCACGTACCGCTTATAACGAAGATCATGAGGCGTTTCGCCAGTCAGTGCGCCTGTTCCTGCAAAAGGAAGTCGCCCCCCACGCAAAGCAGTGGCAGGAAGACGGCATCGTCCCAAAATCCATCTGGCCCAAGGCTGGCGAAGTTGGCATGCTGTGCCCCACTGCGCCTGTTGAATATGGCGGCCTTGGCCTCGACTTTGGTTACAACGCCATTGTTGATGAAGAATCGGCTTATTATGGCGGCGTAGCGACTGGATTCTCGCTACAGTCCGATATCGTAGTAAACTACATCACCAGCTATGGCAGCGAAGAGCAGAAGAAGCATTGGCTGCCCAAGATGATCTCAGGCGAGGTCATCACCGCAATCGCGATGACTGAGCCCGGCACTGGTAGCGATCTTCAGGCTATGAAGACCACCGCCAAAAAAGACGGCAATCATTATGTCATCAACGGCAGCAAAACATATATCACCAATGGCCAGAATGCGGACCTGATCCTCGTCTGCGTTATGACCGATACCGAAATTCAACCTGCCTATAAGGGCATGTCGATTGTCTTGGTTGAAGCCGATCGCGAAGGATTTAAGCGCGGCCGCAACCTTGATAAAATCGGTATGGACGAAGCCGATACATCGGAATTGTTCTTCGAAG
>NZ_JARXAI010000091.1 GCF_029865925.1 Sphingorhabdus sp. | reverse complement strand
CAACCTAGCTTATGTCGGCAGCAAGTTTGCAGTTCGAGGGATGACAAAGCAAGTCGCGTTTGAATATGGACCCAAAAATGTGCGCTGCAATTCGGTTCACCCCGGTTATATCCTGACCCCGATGATGGTCGCGGCGACTGATGAAAATGGCGGCGGCGCGGGGGATGAGATTCCGCTGAAGCGAATGGCCAAGCCGAGCGAAGTGTCCCAGCTGGTTCTGTTCCTCGCTTCTGACGAATCATCGTTCATTACCGGCATGGAGCATGTCATCGATGGCGGCATGACAGCCTGCTGAAAACATCCGCAATGAAAGCCTATCAGTACCGTATGGGCGAGCCAATTGCAGCGCTGCAAATCGTCGATCTTCCCATGCCGAGCGTTGAGCCGGGGCAGGTGCTGATAAAGATGCACGCGGCTTCGCTCAACTTTCGTGATCTCTTGGTCGTGACGGGGCAGTTCCCGCGCGTTCAGCAGGAGGTGATCATTCCGCTGTCCGATGGTGCTGGTGAAGTGGTCGAAGTTGGTAGCCGCGTCACGACACTCAAGCTTGGTGACCGGGTGACACCGCTTTACTGCCAGAGCTGGATGGCGGGCGAGATGCAGGACAGTGATACGGCCTGGTCGCTCGGCGGCTGTATTGACGGCGTCGCGGCTGAGTATCGCACGTTTGACGAGATGGGCGTTCTCAAATTCCCCGATCATTTGAGTTATGAAGAGGCGGCGACTTTGCCCTGCGCAGGCCTCACCGTTTGGAATAGCCTTCACGGTCCGTGTCCGCTCGCAGCCGGAGACACCCTTTTAACGCTCGGAACTGGAGGCGTTTCGATCCACGCGTTGCAAATGGCGCATGCGGCAGGCGCTGAAGTGATCGTCACCTCCTCAAGCGACGAAAAGCTGGCGCGCGCCAAAGCACTCGGCGCAGATCATGTCATCAACTACGTCACGACGTCTGATTGGGATGTCGCGGTGCGCGAGATTACCGGTGGTCGCGGCGTTGACCATGTCATTGAAAATGGCGGTGGCGCGACCCTGCTGCGCTCAATCAAGAGCACTAAGCGCGGCGGCTGGATCCACATTATCGGCCTAATCGCGCCCGGCGAGATTGATCCTGTTCACATCCTGCTAAGCGGCGTCACGCTGCGCGGCAAGGAAGTCGGCTCACGCGAGATGTTCGCCGCGATGAACCGCTCACTTTCACATTCGAAGGTCAGGCCGGTGGTCGATAAACTTTTCGCCTTTGACCAGTTGCCCGAAGCATTGGGCGAGCTTGGCGCGGGCAATCATTTTGGTAAGCTGGTGTTATCAATCGCCTGACACAATCGCATTTGGAGAAGCGACCTTTGGGCGACTGAGGGTTTACAGCGCACCCACGGGCTTGGAAGACCGCCAATCGGTCTATTCCCAATGGCACATTGGCGCGCCCGGCACCGGCGAGCGTAAAACCCGCACGCTGTCATGTCCCAAGCCTCCCAGATAGACTGATTTCAAATCTGGCCCGCCGAAAGCGATGCTGGACAGGTTTGCAAGCTGGGATCCCCGGCTCCGGGAGATTTGATCCCAAGTCAGCTTCCCTTTGGCATAGGATGACGCGATGTCGGCCAGTGCCGGATCAGGATCTTCCAGCAAGATGGCCCAAGTCAGATCTGGAGCAACTCGGATCAGGCGGTTCGAGATCACGCAGGTAATCCATAGACCCCCTTCCGAATCGAAAGCCATGCCATCGGGATAAATGTCTTGCGGGAAGCTAAGCTGAACTGGACTGCTCAACGTGCCGTCCAACGCAATGTCATATCTGGTGGTGCGGCAGGCGAAAGTTTCATTGACGAAGAGATACTCGCCCCCAGGTGAGACACGCACTTCGTTGGTCCAGTTCAGTCCATCTGCTGCAACGGATAAATGGCCGTCCTTCAACAGCAATATTTTGCCCGTGTTTGCAGCAGAGGTGAAATTTTCATGCTTGCGCTCGGTCGAGCTGATCGTGATCCAGGTTCGCTCGCCGTCAACAAGCACAAAGTTTGTCGGCGGAATTGGTTGACCCGCAACTTCAGTCGCAAAAGGACTAACGTGCCCGCGCGGACTAACTCGCCAGACGCCGCCTGCACGCGCCATATTCGTGATCAGAAAATCGCCGTCAGGCAAGAGGGCGATGCCATTGGGTCGGAAGCCTTGCGCGATTAAATCCACCTCGACTGCCGGACCGGTAGTTCCGTTTGGCGCAATCCGGGCAATGCCAAGCGTCCAGTCGCCTGTGTAGAGCGATCCATCTGGCGCGGCCAATACGCATTCCGGCCGGTTCAAACCGCTTCCGATCTCCGACAGGTCGGCAATTGAAAATGGCTCTATCTTAGTCATGGATGCGCGCTCAGATTTCGGTTCATCACAGCGCCAGATAGCCGCCGTCGACGGGAATCGTCACACCTGTCACATATGAGGACATGTTGGAGGCGAGAAAGACGGCGGGGCCAACGATCTCCTCAGTCTCGCCAACGCGCCCGAGCGGCAGACGCTGAATAAACTTGTCGCCTGCTTCACCTGTCACGGTCATGAGGTCGCTTTTCATCCGGCCAGGTGCCAGTCCGTTGGCGCGGCCACCGGTCGGCCCAAGGTCCCGCGCAAAATATTGCACCAGAGAGCGGATCGCCGCCTTCGTTGCACCGTAAGCTGCGCTTGATCTCGGCGCAGAGAAGCCGGCGATCGAAGAGAGGAAGATCACGCTCGCACCGGGGTGCTTCAAGCCAGGCAGGAGAGCGACGGTGATGTCCCACTGCGCGGTCAGGTTTATGCTAACCACCTGATCCCACTTTTGCATCTGGTCGGGATCTTGCGGGCGGATGCGGGGTGCAATGCCCGCGTTATTCACAAGAACATCGATCCGCTCAAACTGAGCCATCATGCGCTCGCCGAATGCCTTGACGGCTTCGCGATCACCGATGTCCAGGATCTCGGACGTGGCCGATCCACCAGACGCTTTGATTTGCGCAACAAGCTCAGATGCTGCTTCACTGTTTCGATCTACCACGACCGCGTGCGCGCCTTCGGCTGCCATGGCAGTTGCGATCGCCGAACCCAAGCCCCGCGCACCGCCCGTAATGATCGCCGTTTTGCCCGAAAGTAGAGCCATCCTTTTTCTTCCTTTGAATTAAAGCAGCACACGCACATTATTTGCCTCGCCGAGAGGGCAGGACAGAGCGCGATCATGTCATGATGTAGCCCTTATAGCCGTTTTCTCGCACATCGTCACAATATTCCCGAAACTTAGGGTTGCCGCCGACGAACAACAGCGCTTCGCGTTTGTCGCGGCCCTCAATGTTTTTGTTGATTCCGGTGAACCAGGAATTTGTCTGCCCTAATAGCATCTTGCCCATCAATTTGGCGCAATACTCGCTGTAACTCTCAGCGGCGGCGATTTCCGGTTCGATGCGCTGAACGCCGCCATTTTTCGCCTCAGCTATCATGTCACTTAACCAATCCACGGCGAGAGCTGAACATCTCGGAATGTTGCAGAAGGTTGCCCCACTATGTGGGCCCACCAACATGAAGAAATTTGGAAATCCGGGACACTGCATGCCCATGTAGGTTTTGATGCCCTTCGCCCATTCGTCCTTAAGTGCAACGCCTCCAGTGCCGCGTATGTCGATACGGTTCCATGCGCCTTTTACTGCATCAAAGCCCGTCGCATAGAGAATGGCATCAAGCTCGTGCAAAGAGTCAGTGGTCTGGATGCCGTCGGGCGTGATCCGTGTGATGGGTGTTGTGTTTAAATCGACGACCGTCACATTGTCCTGATTGTAGACCTCATAATAGTTGGTCTCCAAAGGTACGCGGCGGGTTCCGAAACCGTGGTCTTTGGGGATCAGCAACTCAGCGATATGTTGATCTTTCACACGCTGACGAATTTTGTTTGCAACGAAGTCTGAGAGATATTGGTTTGCTTCAGGGTCTGAAAGCCCATCCTGAAAAGTACCTAGCCAAAGTGAGAAGCCAGGCCCCTTGTACAATTCCTCCAATTTTGCGTCGCGTTCCTCTTTGGGAACGTCGAAAAGGTTTCGAGGATCAAATTCATGCGGAAAGCCTGCGATCGATGCGTCACATTTGGCAGTGAATTCGTTGTAGTGAGACTTGATATAATCCATCCGCTCCTGCGTCATCGGCCCATTGCCCAAGGGCGTGCACCAATTCGGTTCGAGCAGAAATACCGTGAGATGCTTGGCCACCTTGGCCATTTCCTGGATTAACTGAACGCCAGTCGAACCTGTGCCGATCACTGCGACGCGCTTGTTGGAAAAGTCAAGCTTGGCAGGCCCCAAACCAATTGGGTCTCGCGGCCATGCAGCTGTGTGGTAGCTTTCGCCTTTAAAGGTGTTGATGCCAGGAATACGTGGCATCTGCGTTGCAGACAAAGGCCCCAGTGCCGAGAAAACAAAGCGTGTAGTCACTGGCGCTCGGTGCCCCTGCTGGAACTCAAGCGTCCATGCATTTGATGCATCGTCAAAAGTCGCCTTGTGCACTTTGGCGTTGAAGATGAAGTCCTTTCGGATATCCATGATCTCGGCTGCACGGTGTATGTAGCGGAGAACTTCAGGCTGGGCAGCGAACCGCTCGGACCAGTTCCACTCCTGCATAAGTTGTTCGTTCCAAAAGTAGCCGTAGACTTCACTTTCGGAGTCAATGCGGCAGCCCGGGTAGCGATTGTGATGCCAAACACCACCGATATCTTCCGCGGCTTCGACGCCAAGCACCCGATAACCCATCTCGCGGAGCCGATAGGCTTGGTAGAGCCCCGTCAGTCCGGCACCAATCACAACGGCGTCAAAATCAAGTTCGGTTGTCATTAAGGCTCCTGTTGCTTATCCGACACGGCAGGTCAGCGCTATCTTAATTCGCCGCTCGTGTCACTTTGTCTCTTGACGTATGGCTTCATGGTCTCATTGTCTCTTGACGTACCATCTCAAGATCGTTTAAACAAATGATTGTTTTTGTCAACTCAAGTAAAAGGGGATGTGCTGCCATGAATGAGACCCGTGCCGATATGGAGGCTGATCCCGAGGTCGCCCCGGAAGTATTGAAAGCTCGGTTCGGGCGGGACATAGCGCGCGACTTTGACCTTGATGATCCAATGTTTAACGACAGATTTGACGAAGTGCTCACCTTCATGGTCAATAAATGCCCGATCTCTTTCAGCAAGGTCGGTACCGGTTATCACTTGGTCAACACCAATGAACAAGTGCGGCGCGTCGCACAGGATTGGCGGACATTCAGCAGCGCCAAGGGCTATATGCCCAATCGGCCAGAGGGCCTGCCATATCTGATGCCCGAAGAGTCTGACCCGCCGATGCACACCAACTGGCGGCACAAGCTCAATCCCCACATGAGCCCTAAGGTTATCGCCACCTATGAGGACGTCATCCGCCAAGATTGCAATGTCTTAATCGATACCTTCATAGAAAAGGGTGAATGCGAGTTTATAAGCGAGTTCGGTGCACTCCTGCCTGGTTGGGCCTTTTTCAAGAATGTGCTCGGTGTGCCGATCGACGATCTTGCTATGCTCGTTGAAGGCGTGGAACAAGGCACGTTTGCGCTGCCCGCAGAAGAACGCCCTTCTCACATGGCGCGCGTGTTTACCTATCTCGACACGCATCTTAAATGGCGCGCGACCCAACCAAAACGCGGCGACGTAATCGACACCATCCTTGAAGGCGTCATTTATGATGATGGCACCGAAGCACCCTGGGATCATAAAGTAAGCATTCTCGTTGATCTGACCTTTGGCGGCATTGCGACAACCACCTTCGTTATGTCCTCTGCCATTCATTATCTTGCGATGCATCCTGAGGTGCGCCAGCAACTAATTGATGATCCTTCGCTCATCGAGAACGCGGTCGAGGAATTCAGCCGCGTTTTCCCGCCGGTGATCGCACTTGGTCGTACCTGCACCCGAGACGTGGAAGTGGCGGGCACCGAAATGAAGGAGGGTGATTTCGTCATGCTCACCTGGGGTGCAGCCTCGCGTGATCCGCGTGCGATGGAAGAGCCTGAAAAGATTGATATCAAGCGCGAGACAATCCTTCATTCGACCTTTGGCGTTGGTCCACACCGGTGTATTGGCTCGAACCTCGCCCGGCTCGAACTGACTACAACGATAGAAGAATGGCTCCGGCGCATCCCCGAATTCTCACTGCGGGAAGGTACTGCGCCGGTCTATGTCACCGGCTTTCTGCGCTCAATGCGTGAACTTCAACTGGTGTGGCCGAAATGAGCGCCAAGGTACACCATGGTCCGGCCCCGCGCCTAGAGCAGTATAAGGATCGGTATGAGAATATCGAGCTATACCGCACCGATGAGGGCGTGCTCGTGATGAGGTTCCATACCGATGGTGGGCCACTGGTGTGGAGCGCGCTTGCGCATGAAGAGCTCGGCTATTGCTTCACCGATGTCGGCGCAGATCGCGAGAACAAGGTCGTGGTGATGACTGGCACGGGCGCGAACTGGTGCGCCGATATCAATGCAGGCAGCTTCAAGCTTAGTACTGCTGGCGAATGGGATCTAACCTTCTATGATGGACGGCGGTTGCTTAACAACCTGCTCGACATAGAAGTGCCCGTGATTAGCGCTATCAACGGCCCTGCACGCATCCATCCGGAAATCCCGGTGATGTCTGACATTGTGATCGCCAGCGATACTGCGTTGTTTCAAGATGCGCCCCATTTCATGTCCGGGATTGTTCCTGGTGACGGGGCACATGTAGTTTGGCCGCACCTGCTCGGGCCAAATCGGGGTCGATATTTCCTGATCATGGGGCAAGAGATCGACGCGGCAAAGGCACTCGATTGGGGGGTGGTCAACGAAGTCGTCACCGCGGACCAATTGAAAGCCCGGACGATGGAGATCGCGAATATGATCGCAGCCAAGCCGATCTTGACACGGCGCTATACCCGCGTTGCGCTCACCCAGCGTTACAAGCGCTTGATGCACGAAGGGCTGAGCCTTGGCCTAGGACTTGAAGCTTTGGCAGCGACCGATGCTTTGCCCACCGAAGGCCGTATGAAAGACGCGCAATAAGCGCCGACAAGGAGAATATAGGATGCGTGTTAAAATCGACGGTGAACATTGCACCGGTCACGGCCGCTGCGCCAAATATGCCCCCAACGTCTTCATTCTCGACGACGACGGTTACAACGCCGATCGCGGTAACGAAATCGATGTGCCTGCAGGCGAAGAGGAAAATGCCAAACGCGGGATGAAATCCTGCCCGGAGCGGGCTATTACTTTGGTCGCGGAATAGCATTTCACGCCATTTCAAAATGCTCCATGTTCGCTGCCCCAGCGAAGAATGGCCCGACAAGTGCCTTGAATTCCTCAAATGCAGGGGTCTTGGTTAGCGCAACGTGCGACGCGACCGAATCCCATTCCAATAGCAGGATGAACTTGCCGGGATTTTCCACTCCGCGTCCGACACGAACAGATGCGCAGCCGGGAGCTGAAGCGAGGATTGCCGTTCCCCGTGCGGCCATTGCAGCAGCAAAGGCTTCTTCCATGCCTTCTTTCACGGGCACTTCAGCACGTTCGATGAACATCATGTCTCTCCTTGGATGCGCTCAATAGCAAGCTTTGCGAGTTTGAATTTCTGCGGGCGACCTGTGACAGTCAGGGGAATATCGCTAGCTGCAAAATACAGCACATGGCGGGGCACCTTAAACCGTGCGAGCTTTGCAGAGCATGTCGCGAGAAGCGCGTCGGCATCGGGACGATCAATCCCGCGCTGTACAATGCAAAGGCAGCCGGTTTCACCCGCTCGTGGATCCGGCACGCCGACGACCAAAGCTTGCTCAATCTGTGGATGATCGTCGAACAACATCTCAATTTCGCGCGGCATCACCATTTCGCCATTGCAACGATAGGTTTCCTTGATTCGCCCGGTTAGTGTCACATAGTCATCTACGCTAACCCGTCCGAGGTCGCCCGTCCGAAGCCAGCCATCCGCAGTAAAGGCGGCCGCTGTTTCCTCCGGCTTTTTGTAATAACCGCGCGTGACGATGGGGCCGGTCACAACAAGCTCGCCCTCCATATCAGGGGGCAGGTCGGCGAGCGTTTCAGGGTCAATCGTTTTATAAACCGCAACGCGCCCGCCCAACGTAGGATCGCCTGCTACGCTTGAGGGTTTAAAACGGCCATGCGTGGTCAGCAGCTTTACGTCATCATCCTCGACCACATTTGATGTCGCCGACGCTGATGTCTCAGTCATGCCATAGCCCATCCGCATTTCTTGCGGATGAAGGACTTCGCGGATATCGTTCCATATCCCCGGTGGATTAACTCCGCCGCTGTTGAACATGACCTTTAGATGGCTTGAATCGAAACCGCGCACGCGCGCAGTTTCGATCAATTTCGATGTCATTATCGGCACAGCGATCAGCTCAGTCGCGCGATGGCGCTCCGCTGCATTCAGCATCTCTGCCGCATCGAAAACAAGGTGCGGGATGATCGCACCGCCGACGAAAAGCACCGCGAGGAGGCACTCGGCATAACCAAAGACATGATACATAGGCATGGCAAAAAGCATCCGCCGGTTCTCTTCGAACGCGCCCGCAATCACCGACGAAAAGGCCGCGCGGAGAACCATGTCATGGGTCAGCATCACGCCCTTGGAACGCCCGGTCGTCCCCGAAGTATAGAGGATATCACTTAGTGCTGTGCCATCTGCCGCCGCCTCCCGTGCGCTGAGCTCCGCATCGCTGTCTGGTGTGGCACTGGCAATCAGGGCGTCGATTCCCGCAAGCGAAAAGACATGACGAATTTTGGGCAGTGCCGGCCTGATTTGGTTCAAGTCTGCAAGATAATCGTGCCCACGGAATTTCTCCATCGTGATCAGCATCGCCGCATCAGACTGATCTAGCACATAGGCAAGTTCTTGCCCGCGCAATAGGAAATTGACCGGAATGCAGACCGCACCAGCGCGTGCGATGGCGAACTTGATCGCAGTGAATTCAGGATAGTTGGCCATATCGAGGGCGACATGTTCGCCAGCCTTAAGGCCGTGAGCGATAAGGCCTGAGGCGATCTGTCGCGACCAGGCCTGCACCTCACCATAATGCCATGTGCGTGCATCAGTGATGATCAGGGGTCGATCTGCCCAACACTCAGCCGCACGGTCCAGCCTGCTGGAAATGGTCAACACCTCCCATTTAGGGTAACGGGCCTCAAGCAGATTACGGCGATTTTGCGGAGCCATCTTTTCCTCCCGTCTCTGTGCGATTGACTACACAGCATAATGATCATAACAAATATTTGTTTATTAGCAAACTTGGAAGAGGACGACCGCAGATGGATTTCCGCCTTAATGATGAGCAGCGGATGTGGAACGACACCGTTCAGGATTTCATGGCCCGGAAGGGCAAACAAGATTATCGGCTCCAACATGATTTGTCGCGCGAATTTTCCGACGATGTCTCTCAGAAGATGGCTGATCTCGACTGGCTCGGCATGCTCGTGAACAAGAGCCGTATAATGCTAGGGTGCCTTGGCCTGTCACCAAGCGTTTGGTGCCGTGTCGCCTGCCTGTGATCGCCGCGATCAATGGCGGGGCGACTGCGGGGGGGGCTGATCTAGCACTCGCGTGCGACGGCCGCATTGCCCCCACCAAAGCCAAAATGGGCGAGACCTATGTAAAGCTTGGCCTTAACCCCAGCAATAGCGGTACATACTTCTTACCGCGATTGGTCGGCAGCGGCTTGTCAGCAGATCTGGCGCTGACGGGCGATCTGGTCGATGCGGAGCGAGCGCTCTCAATTGGTCTGGTCAACAGCATCGCCAAACCTGACGCGCTGATTGCAGAAGCTTTAGCGCTGGCGGCGCGGATCGCAGAGCGGCCCCGGCTGCCGATAGAGGCAACTAAGCAGCGTCTGCCCCAAAGCTGGCATATGGACCTGGCCGGATCAATGAATGCCAGTTGTTGGGCAGTCGCCGCGCTTGCCTATATCAACGATCTGCGCGAAGGTTTGGCTGCAGCGCTGGAGAAGCGCGAGCCAGTTTATAATAAGGGCGACAAGGAGTGATCATCGACGCGGTCGTCCATCTGTGGGAACCAGAACGGCTGCGGGCCGCATGACGTTCGGCCAAACCCTTCCCGGTCTCAAGGTGTTGGACCTCAGCACTAACATTGCCGGGCCCTTCGCCGCGATGATCCTTGGAGATATGGGCGCAGAAGTGATCAAGATTGAGCGCCCGCCGCACGGCGATGACACGCGCGCTCTGCCACCCCGGTGGGAGGGGGAAGCAACGGTTTTTCTGTCTGTGAACCGCAACAAACGGAGCCTTTTGCTGGACATCAAATCGCTCGAAGGCAAGGCCGCGCTCTTCCGCCTGATTGAAACCGCGGATGTGATAATCGAGAGCTTCCCGCCGGGCTTAGGCGAAAAACTCGGCATCACCTTTGGCGCGCTCAGGGCCTGTAATCCTCGCATCCTGATGGCTTCAATCTCGGCCTTTGGCGACGGTCCTATTGGCAAAACCATGCCCGGCTATGATGCCTTGGTGCAGGCGGTGAGCGGGATGATGAGCTTTAATGGATCACCAGATACCCCAACCATCCGAGTCGCACCGTCGATACTCGATCTGTCGACCGGGATGTGGACAGCGATGGGTCTCCTCGCCGCCATCTTGCGCCGGAATACCAGCGGCGAGGCAGAACATATCCGCCCCAGCTTGATCGACAGCGCCTTCACGATGATGAACCACCAACTGCTGAGCATGCTAGCGACGGGTCAGCCGCCAGAGAAGCTTGGATCAGGCGCGCCCAGTGCAGCGCCTTACGGTGTGTTCAAAGCATCGGACGGAGAGTTGCTCATTGCCACCGCGAGTGAACAGCAGTTCCCGCGCCTGTGTAAAGCGCTAGGGCTTGATACGCTGATTGAGGATGTTCGCTTCCGGACGATGGCGGACCGGCTCCAGCACCGCGAGCCGCTTGATCTGGCTATTGCAGCGGTTATCAATCTGCAGACGGTTGAACATTGGCGCGCTCATCTGGGTAGCGCAGGAATTTCCTGCGGCCGCGTTAATGATCTGGCAGATGCGCTCGCCTTGCCCGTCGTGGCCGAGCGGTGTTTGCTCAAAGAAATGCAAGTGCGGTTGCCAATCGACCCCGACTCCGACGGTTTGCGCAAGCCTCCCCCCACATTGGGCGAGCATTCGCGCGAGATACTTGGCAGGCTTGGCTATTCAGAAGCTGAGATAAGCACGCTTGTTGGCAACACACGGGGCTGAGGCGGCCGATCTATGGCGGTGCCGAATTGAGGTGGACTCCATGGCTTGAGTAGCCGTGTTTAAGTGTCATTCTTTCCATCTGTTGGAGCTGTGTTTCGTCAGAAAATTTGGCACTGATGGCTGCATAAACTAGCGGAGCATTAGTCGCATCAGTTGGGTTGATATCGGGCGGCGATCTTGCGGTGTTGCAAGCGCCGATATTCTATATGGTTTCGTTTGATCCTTTCACGTTGTTGGATGATGGCCTTTACTCTGCCGAAATATGCATCCGCAGGCATGACGTTTTTCAGGCCCTCGTGATAGCGCTGGTGGTTGTAGTGTTCGACGAACGCTTTGATCTGCCGTTCGAGATCGCCGCATAGGCCTTCTAGTAAGATCCTGATCTTGTCTTCAGCAGAAAAATGCCGCCGAGTTGCCCGCATAATATCCCTCAAGACACGCTCGGCAGAGACCTTGGGTTGGCCGGAGTGTTTGGCCTCACCTGTTGCCCTTGCACGAAAGGGCTCGGGGTCAATAACACCCGGCGCCTTTGGCATATGAAGACCAAGATCGGATATTTCTAGATCCTGGTCTGAGACCCGCTAAAAGCGAAAAGACTACACCTAGTTAAACAACGACCTGCAAAACCAGTTCATGACTTTGGACGATTATATTCAGGTAGCCGCTTTTCTAAGCCAGCGTTTACACCTTCGCGCAAATCGTCGCTATAGGTCAGCGCTGCAACAGCCCAAAAACTTGCATTCATCGACGTTTGCAGATCCATATGCCAACTTTGCCGTAATTGCTGCTTGGTTGCCTCAATCGCAAGGCGAGGGCGTTCAGCAATGCGTGCTGCAAGTGCAACGGCGGTCGCAATCAGCGCATCTGGTTCAACGATCTGATTGACCAATCCAATTTCGAGCGCGCGTTGCGCACCGACAATGTCACCCGTCAACGCCATCTCGGCTGCCATCCCGCTGCCGACCAAGCGGGGCAGGAAATATGTTCCCCCATTGCCTGGTGCTAGGCCCAGCTTGATATAGGTCTCACCCATTTTCGCCACCGTTGACGCGATCCGGATATCGCAAGCAAGCGCGAAATCCAATCCACCCGCAGTGGCACCGCCGTTAATTGCTGCAATCACAGGCAAGCGGCAAGCAACAACCTTCTGTGTAACTGGAAATAGGACACGGGCATTATATGGCTCTTGCGCCGCTGCATGGTCGTTTTCCAAGTAGCGCTTGAATTCAACCAAATCAGCGCCCGCACAAAATTGTTTTCCTGCACCTGTGATAACCAGAACACGGACGGTTAGATCAGCGTCCAGCGTATTAAGCGCGTGAATCAAGTCTGCCGCCATTTCCGGTACAACCCCATTGCCGCGTTCCGGACGATTGAGGGTGATCATGGCCACACCGTCCGCAGGACGATCAAGAATGATTGTTTGATATGTCATCGGTCTGCCTATGCTACACCCGTTCGAGAAGCGTGGCTATGGCTAACGCATACGATCCATCAAGCCAGCCACCGCCATTGATCGCCATCCCAAGGCGCGCACCTTCAACCTGTCTTGGGCCGGCAATTCCGCGCAGCTGCTGCACCAACTCATATATTTGTGCGCAACCTGTCGCACCGAGCGGATGCCCCCGGCTCAAAAGCCCCCCGCTTGTATTGACCGGAAATTTTCCTCCTAGCTTGGTAACGCCATCACGGATCAGCTGTGTACCGCCGCCAACCTCACACAGACCGACTTCATGATATTGCAGCAGCTCGGCTGGGGCAGCTGCATCATGCAATTCAAACAGGTCAATGTCTTGTGGGCTAATCCCCGAATATGCATAAACTTGCTGTACAGCAGTCGCCACCGGATGGCCGGCAGCACCGGAGGCATTTATACACGCGCGGACCAAAATAGCTGTTGCGTTTAAGGCTTTGGCCTTTTCAAGCGAACAAACAATGATTGCCGAAGAGCCATCCGTAACCGGTGAACACATTGGCAAGGTCAACGGCGAGACAATTACTCGCGCTTCCAACACTTCTTCGATCGTTTGTGGCGTTCTCAAATAGGCCAAAGGATTATGTGAGGCATGTTCGCGGTTCTTAACGGCTACGCGTGCAAAATCCTCAACCGAAGCGCCATATTTATCAAGATAGGATTGGGCGACGCCTGCATAGAAATCCATCAAAATTGAATTAGCGCTCATCGAGCCCGGCTCGACCTCGCCAATTTCGTCGATATCAGTAGAACCCCGCAACGCGTTAAAAGCGCGCGTTTTATCCGTATGATACATCTGTTCAGTACCCACTGCGAGTGCAGCATCAACGCAACCACTGGCCACCGCTTCTACAGCCAAAAGAAATGCAGAGCCGCCTGACGCACAAGCATTTTCCACATTGATCATCGGTACATGCGCAAGCGGATGGTTCCGGAATACTACCTGAGCCTTGATCATATCCTGCTGAACGACGGTACCGGCTATACCATTTCCGAAGTAGACCCTCTGGATATCGTCGAACCGAAGGCCCGATGATGCCAGCGCACCATCGACAGCATCAAGCGAAAGACTTCTAAGACCCCTTCCGATTTGCTTGCCAAATTGCGACATACCGGCGCCAACGATTGCAACCGGTCTCATGAGCTTGCAACCTTTGTGCCTGAGCCACCGCCAATGCGACTAGAGTGACCAACCCAATATGCGTCGCGCACCTCGCGTCTGAGTATCTTACCATATCCGCTGATTGGGAGTTCGCTCACGAAATCGACCGCTTTTGGTTTTTTGTAGCCAGCCATATGCTCACCGCAGAAATCGATCACTTCCCTGTCCGTCATCGTTTCACCAGTTTTCAGAACCACCACCGCATGGACAGCTTCGCCCCAATACTCGTCGGGAATTCCAAAGACGACGCAGTTGGCGACTTTTTGGTGAAGAATGATGACCTCTTCTACTTCACGCGGGTATACGTTGTTACCACCCGAAATCACCATGTCCTTGGCGCGGTCTAGTAGGAACAAATAACCCTGATCGTCAAAATAGCCGATATCGCCCGTGTGCAGCCAACCGCCGCGCAGCGCTTCGGCTGTTGCTTGAGGATTTTGCCAGTAACCGGGCATTACAACGTCGCCCCGGGCTACCACTTCTCCTGCTTTGCCAGGCGGTAAAGGGTTATCATTCTCGTCGACACAATGTGCTTCAACGTCGGTGCGTGTCTGGCCTGCAGAACCTATACGTGGATCGTTATTTGCCAGCAACTCGCGGTGCCGCTCGCCAGACATGCCCGTAATCGTAATTGGCGCTTCGCCCTGCCCGTAAAGCTGCACAAATATCGGGCCGAATGTCTGGATTGCTTGCTTTAACTGGTCCACGTAGATCGGGGCACCGCCGTAGCAAATCGCATGAAGGCTGGAGATGTCGTATTTTCCGGGTTCAAAGTCCTCCAACAGTTTGACGATCTGTGTGGGGGCCATGAAGGCAATATGCGAAACACGAAGGCGTTCAATCGTTGCCAGCAAAGGGTCAATTTCGAAGCTAGCGGTTTCTGTAATTGCATTAACCGCGCCGCGCGCAACAGTTGGCAGCGCAACGATGCCGCTGCCGTGTGACATGGGTGCGCAATGCAAGACGACCTCACCGGGCTGAATATTATGCAGATCAGCCAGATAGTTCATGATCACACACCGAACCATTCGGTGGTTCCAAATCGCGCCCTTGGGTTTGCCGGTTGTGCCGGAAGTATAGAACAACCAGCAGATATCTTCGGGTGAAGCGTCGACTGCGGCCTTGAGTGTATGTTCCGCCGAGACAAGAGCCGAAAAATGAACCGCACCATCAACTGCGTCGGTGCAGTAGCGCGTAACGCCAGCAAACAATTCGCTGTTAGCCTGAATGCCATCCTGAAACTCGGCGCCGTGGACCAGTATCTTGGCACCGCTGTTGCCGACAATATATGCCATCTCTCGCGCATGAAGCCGAGCATTAACGGGAACAACGACCAATCCCGCAGCAAAACAACCAAAAATCAGTTCCATGATGCGCGGTGAATTGGCGAGACAGAAAGCGACGCGGTCACCAGGCTGACAACCTGCGGCAATAAGATTGCCAGCTATCGCCAAAGCGCGGTCATGAAACTCACGATAGGTAACAACCTCATCACCTTGCAGAAGTGCTGTGGTATCTGGCCCGTGGCGTGCCGATTTAGCCAGAAACGCGAAGGTGTTCACGGGCCTTAGTCCGCAATCCGCTTGAATGCAGCGCAAGGGCGCTTTTCGATTTGGTCCGCTGAAACAGCTACAAATTCGACGCGGTCATCGCACTGATATTCTGACCAGTCATCCGGCGCGCTGGGAACAAGTCGCACCGCCAGCTGCACACCTTCATCGAGCTTTACGACACCGATTGCATAGGGAAGGTCTTCTTCAAACCCCTCGGGTGCGCCTTGGCGTAATACACAGAAGCTATGCAGCGTTCCAACACCGCCCGAGTGTTGCCAATCTAAATTCTCCGACTGGCAATGCGGACATGCATAACGCGGCCACATATTAGGCTTACCGCAATCTTTGCATAGCTGGACAAGCAATTTACCGTCGGAGAGCCCTGCACGGAATTCGGTTACGATTTTTGGCGTTTGCATGTCTCAGGCTCCTAATTTGATGCGTTCGAGGAGCAGAATTTGTGCATCCATGTAGCTTCCGCCTGATCCGCCGATAATTGCGCGCTGGCAGTTTTCAACCTGCCGTTTGCTTGGTGCGCGGTGCAGCAATTGCCTGATACCTTCGACCAGCAAGGCTGTTCCGCCTCCAACACCAGTGTGACCAGCTGAGAGCAATCCACCATTTGTGTTCATTGGAAGCTTACCTCCGGGATCGCCATGGCCTGCGGCAAACCATCTTGCACCCTCGCCTTTTGCTGCAATACCAATACCTTCCAAGGCTATTGCGGTGACTGCGGCATAGCTATCGTAAATTTCTGCGATGTCTGCGTCCTCAGGCCCCCAACCCGATTGGTTCCAAGCACGCTCCGCAGCAAGTGGCCAACCGAGCACTGCTTGGTCAGCTTCTTGGCTTAGGCAGTAATGGCTCACGCAGCCGCCCGAACCAGCAACGCGGACGGCGTTCGAAATGCCCCGTTTTTTGGCATTGGCTGTATTGGTCATCACGAACGCGCATGCGCCGTCTGCCATTGGCGGACATTCATAACTATGCAGTGGGTCCGCAACCATGCGCGATGCCAAGATCTGCTCCACCGTCAGAGGCTTGGTGTAGAACATCGCGTTTTCGTTGAGATTAGCCCAGTTGCGCAGGGTAACGCAAACCGATGCCATTTCTTCAGGTGTGCTGCCCGACGCATGCATATATCTGCGGGTAATCATGGCGCCGATGGCGTTAAACTGGATGCCAGTTGGCAACTCCCATTCCCCGGGAATGCCGTTTTTAGACAACATGGTGATCATTTCCTGGAGGTCTGCAGACCCCCAGCGCTCGCATTGGAGCACAAGTATATTCTGGGCATGTCCGGCTGCAATCAGGCCGTGCGCCGCGCGAACAGCGTTGTCGCTAGTGGAACCTCCCGAATGCACCATATAGCTTGATTTACAGGTACCATGAATCCCGAGTTCTTCCACCATCCGCGAAAACACAAGATCTGCTTGATCGGCACCGCTGTGCAGACACGGTATCAGCATTATCGTGTCGATGTCCTTAGGAACCATCCCAGCATCCTTGAGCGCAAGAACAGCGACCTTGGTCAACGCCTGGATAAACCCGCGATCAGGGAATTTTCCCGAGGGGATTTCCCCAACGCCAACAAAAACCGGATCATTATCGGCCGCAGGCGCAACATTAAGGGTCCATTTTTCAGACATACTCAGCCTTCCAATTTGCGGCGCTTGGCCAGCATGGTTTGCAGGAAAGTCATCACTTCATCTCCTGATTGATTGCGGACCGAATATGTCACGCCAAGTGTTCCGTACTTAGGCCCGCTCGCATCATGATTGGTAACCGTCGCCACAACGTGCAACGTGTCGCCTGCGAAAACCGGCTGCGTCGCTCTGAGGGCCGTAATTTCTATAAGCGCGGTAATCGCGTCTCCATAAAAACCGCTAAGGCCCACAAGCCCGACAGCTAATGAGAATGTTAATGGCCCGTGCGCGATGCGCTGGCCAAACCGGTTGCCTTCCATAAAGGCGGCGTCGGTATGAAGTTGATAATGATCTCCAGTAAGGCCAGCAAAACTGGTGATATCGCCGATATCGACGGTTCGACCGCGCGTGGTCATAACGTCACCGAGTTCGAAATCTTCGAACCACTTAGGTTCCGGATCGACGAATGCCCTGCTCATTTCAGCTCCATTAAAACAATCATTTGTTTTTGGTATGCTCGATTGCGGCCCGTGTCAAGTGAGCTCCCAAAAAATTGTTTTAACTTAAGATACCGCCAAGCAAAGTATCCGCCATCAAATCGCCGACTTGAGCTGCGCCTAATCGGCCATCGGGGGAGAACCATTCCGGGGTCCAGTTCATCGCCCCAAGTATAGAAAGCACGGCAATTCGGTGATTCAAGTCGGATCTTATCAGCCCAGCCTTCACGCCCTCTTCGATCACTTCGACAAAGCAGGTTTCGTATCGCCTTCTTCGTTCGATAGCTTCGGGTATATATTCAGGGCTCAAAAAGCGCCACTGATGGAAAACGACCTGCGACCGCTCCGGGTTGTCGGCGACGACCTCAACATGGGCAATGATCATTTGACGAAGGCGGTCTAACGGACTGACTGAGGAGGCGACGTACGGCTCGACGGCAGCCAAGAAACGTCCGATCCCATCTGCCACGATCTCAAGTAGCAACGCTTCCTTGCTCTCAATGTGCGCATAAAGACTCCCAGGTAGTAATCCCACCGCATTTGCAATGTCACGCATCGAGGTCCCATTGAAGCCCTGCTTGCCGAAAAGATGCATAGCGACGTTCATTATAACGACGCGAGGCTTGCCATCCATGTCGACTTTTTGCGTTACTGCCATATTGAATTCTGCCCCAATGACAAATCGAGCGCGCTTATAGCCCCATCGATTTCGCGATTATACTTCTAAGTATTTCGTTGGTTCCGCCCCCAACCATACCATGCTTAGCTTCGCGGAAATAACGCTCCATATGATATTCTGGCAACTGGGAATAGCCTCCGAGTGCCTGCATCCCGTTTGTAGCAATATCAAAAAGAGTTTGAGACGATATCAGCTTCGCTTGAGAGACCAGACTGGTTGCATTCGCTCCACGCGCCATCGCCGACGCAGCCGCATATACAAGATAATAAGCTGCTGACAATCTTGCTTGGTCTTCGGCCAAACGATGTTTCAGTACTTGGAACTGCACAAGCTTTTTACCAAAAGCTTCTCTCTCGCTCAAATAAGTAAGCGTATCGTGCAGAGCAGTGCGCGCGTTGCCGATTTGAGAAGCTGCGATCGAAAGACGCTCAAAATCAAGATGCTCCCCGATATATTTCCATCCCTTGCCCGCTTCGCCCAACAAAGCGCCCTCAGACAAACGCAGATCATCCATGAATAGTGATGTTGTTCCAAGGCTACGGCGGACAAGCGTGTCCATTTTCTGAATTTCTAATCCCGGCGTATCGTTCGGAACGAGCAATACGCTAAAGTCATAACGCCCTTCACCTGTACGCAGCATCATAGCAATGCACGTATTGGGGTGGTGTGCGCCAGAGCACCAGACCTTACTCCCTTTAACTACCCATTCATCTCCGTCGTGCTTAGCGGTCGACCTTGCGCCTGCAGCATCCGAGCCGGACTGGGGCTCACTGATAGAAATGGCGAATTTTGCTTCACCGGCCAAAAAGGGCTCAAGATATTTTTTGCGCTGCTCGGCTGTTCCATGTTTTGCAACATTTGTTGCCGTGAACATCGACGTCATTATGCATGCTGCGGTATCGAGACTGAGCTTACCAATAGCTTCGCAAAAGATTGCGAACATGACCGGATCTTTATCCATTCCAAGACCACCCTGATCCTCAGGGATCAAAAGGCCGAGCCAACCTTCTTTCGCCATCTTGCGATATAGCTCTTCGGGAAACTCGCGACTTTGATCATGTTTTAACGTAAGCTCACGGCCAAATTCATTGTCCATGAAATTATGCACAACGTCTTTCCACATGCGTTGTTCTTCGGTAAAACTAAAATCCATTGCGGAACATCCTGTTACATCAGTTTTAGCAGCACGAGTGACGCAGACTTGCTAATAAACAAATGTTTGTTACCGCGTTTGGTGCACTCGGTCAATGCATGAGAGGAAGAAAGTTGGAAAGCCTATCAACTAGGCGAGCAGATTTTCCGCCTGAGTTGCGGTTACCGTCGGCGTAATGTGTCTGCAAGGACGGCGTTTGATTCCTAGCTAATCGCAAGCACGCTCGTCAGGATGATCCGGACCAGTTCGGCGTGCCCGCGCGCACCGGTCTTCGCGTAGATTTTTTTCGAATAATTGCGTGCGGTCTCTACCGTCAAACCCAGCGCATCCGCAGCCTCGGATATAGTTGTTGCCTGCGCCAGCATCCAGGCCAGCCGCGCTTCGCTTGGCAGCAGCCCAAATAGGTCGACCAATTGTTCGCAGCGGTCAGCCTGTGAGCGCCGGTCGCCGCTGATATAGACGATCGCAACGGGGGCTTGGCTGCCCGCAAAAGCGGGAGTCTGCACAGGCGTTACCAGCATTTCGACCCAAGGACATTTGCTAAGGTTGAACGCCTGCATCTCCAACATCAATTTTTCGCAAATCTTAGAAAAACGCGTTTGGCGCGGATCAATCGATCAATGATACGTTTGCGCTAAATCAGCACGGAACAACGTCGGAAACTTCACCAGTCTCTTCGATACCGTGTCTCAGGTTTTCAGAATAACCGACCCGCCATTCGCGCCGAGGCCTAACACAGCTGACATACCTATCGTCGCATCAGGGACTTGGTGCCCTTCTGCGTCCCCGCGGAGTTGCCACGTAAGTTCGCATATCTGAAGAACCGCCTGCGCAGTCGTTGCTTCGCCAAAAGACAAAAAGCCGCCACTAGGGTTCACGGATAACTGGCCACCGATTTCAAGCTTACCATTGTCGAGCATCCAGTCGCCTTGTCCATGTTCGTAAAAACCAAAAAGCTCAGGCCAGGATAGCAAGTGCCAAACCGTATTGTCTGCCATTTCTAATACATCAACGTCCTCTGGTCCAATTCCTGCCATTTCACATGCGTGATTGACGGCATTTACAACCTCACTGGTGTGAGAAACATTAGGTAAAACGTTAGTCGATACCGTTGGAATACGACTTGCTGGGTCACCAAACTGGCCGGTAGCGATTGCGCAGCCCGCAACCTCCACTGGCTTGCGCCCAGTTTTCCTAATATATTTTTCTGTACCCAAAATGATCGCTGCGGCACCGTCACTGACTGGGCAAATTTCTAGAAGATGCAGCGGATCGGCAACCATCGGTGATGCAAGCACTTCTTCGACACTCGTGGCTGCGCGAAAGCGTGCGAGACGGTTACCACTCGCATTTTTCCGCATCATGACCGTAGCCCGAGCTAAGGTTTCGTCGCTTGTGCCAAAATCATATTTACGTCGGTTGGCTTCTATAGCCCAGTAGGCTGGGTTTGTTGCCCCCATCGCCACCCAACGCAGATAATCACTATCGCTGATATCATCAGGGCTACCTGGTGGACGCGGGATAAAGCCTTTAGGCATTCGTTCAGCGCCCAAAACCGCAACAACATCATGCTGCCCACTGGCAATCAACGCATAAGCTGTTTGAAATGCCACCGCTCCTGCAGCACACGCACCACCAACATTAATGCATGGGATACCTTGTTCAGCGACCGACTGAACAACTTCATTAGCATGCAGACCCCAGCCCATGCCCCCCTCAAACCGAGAGCTTGCGGCAACAAGACCTTGAACGTCGGGCCAAGCTAATGACGCATCTGCGAGCGCCAAATTCATGGCTTCATGTGCGAGTTGAAGCTGCGGCTTGTCTGGCCATTTCCCCCACGGATGTGCGCCTGCACCTAATACATAAACTGACCTTGTCATGCTGCACCTGCCCCTTCCGCTGGCGCAAATTTGTACGTCAGTTTTTCACCAATATCGGCATGAGAATACAGCGGCTCGACTACGAGTTTGAGTGCCATCCCGATGGCTATCTCGTCTAACTTTATGCCAGTCAGCATGCCCATTACTTGTAACCCCTTACCCAGATCTACAAGGCCCAAAGCATATGGCGACCAGTGGTCCATCCGAAACAAAGGTGGCGGCTGATATCTCTGCACGGTATAGCTATAAAGAGTGCCGCAATGAGGCAAGAATGTCTGCTCAACCGATTTGTCTCGGCATTTAGGGTTCCGGCAACTTAGTGCTTGCGGGAAATAAATCGTGTTGCAAGCATGGCACTGCGAACCGATCAGTTTTGGAGTTCCCGCGACAATTTCGAACAAGCCCTCCACGATCGGAGTGCTCGCGTGTTGTTGCGTCATCATAGCGACAGAATATCCCGCGTTTCGCGAAAGTAATGCGTTCCGTTTTCAACGTCAGTGACGTTCACTTCGTGCCGAACATACCGCCTTCCGCGCTTTTCATATTTATCGGTTGCCCGGGTCGCGATCCTCACGGT
>NZ_JARXAI010000088.1 GCF_029865925.1 Sphingorhabdus sp. | reverse complement strand
GCTCTACCACTGAGCTATACGCCCACGCTGCGCCAGCGTCTAGCGGGGCTTGGTGTATCATTCAAGCCTATTTCAATTCGCCTAAGCTTTCCTTGGCATAGAGCCGCTCGACCTCCAGAACCAGATCCTTGAGATGGAAGGGTTTAGCCAGAACCTTGGCATTTGGTATCGACGCGCCGGCGCGCAGGGTGACGCCGGAAAATCCTGTGATGAATATGACTTCGGTGCTTGGCGAAACCGTGTCGCAATGGCGCGCGAGTTGGATCCTGTGCATTTCCGGTATGATTATGTCGGTGAGCAACAAGCCGAACCGCTCTGCCTCGAGCAAGGGCGCGGCTGCGGTGCCACGATCAACAGCGACGACTTTATAGCCCGATCGTTCCAACGCCTGCGCGAGATATGCGTGCATGACCTGTTCATCTTCAGCGAGCAAAATGCGGAACATCACCGGTCCTTAAAAATCCCTAGACAATGCGGGCGTCGCCCTGAACAACCTGAATAATTGCGGAGAATTAATTTTTTGTGCACCATCTTGCCAATTATCTGCCAATAATCACTGGGAGCAAGGTGAGGACGCACGTGACGACACGGGATGCAGATGGGTTTGCAAGTTGGGGCACCGATGCGCCATCGGTCCCGGTGTTGCTGTCCGTGCCCCATGCCGGGCGCGATTATCCCAATGACATTTACGACGCACTTCGGCTTCCGCCTGCCGCTCTGGTTCGGCTTGAGGACCGATATGCTGACCTGCTGACGCGCCGTTGCGTGCAAATGGGGCATCCCGTAATTATGGCGCACCGAGCGCGGGCGTGGATTGACCTGAACCGGGACACGCAGGATGTCGACGCAGATATGGTGCAAGGGGCGCAGCGGGGGGATTATCCAAGCCCCGGGGTCAAAACGCGGGGCGGCCTTGGCCTCATCCCGCGGCGGCTCTCAGGGGAGGGTGAGCTTTGGAAGCGTCAGTTCACGCTGGATGAAGTGCAGCACCGTATAACATCCCTCCACCAGCCTTATCATGACACAGTCGGCGCGATACTGGAGCGTATGCGGCAAAGGTTCGGGGTCGCTATCCTGCTGGATTTACACAGCATGCCGCCAATCCGCAGCGCCGCTGACGGACCCGCGCCGCAATTTGTGGTCGGCGACCGGTTCGGTAAAAGCGCAGCGTCCATATATGCAGAGCTGCTGTTATCGCGACTGCATGCCCAGGGTTATGTTGCGGCGCTGAACCATCCCTATGCTGGCGCGTATATCTTGCGCCGTCATGCAAGGCCGCGCGCGAACATCCACGCCCTTCAACTCGAAGTCGACAGGTCGCTCTATCTCGATCCCGATTTGCGTCAGCCCGGTGACGGCCTTGATCGCATCAGTGCGCTTATCCCAGCCCTTGTCGCCGCGCTTGCAGACGAGGCCTTAGGCTCTGCCGCGCTGATTGCCGCCGAATGAAGGCGTAAAAAAACCACCCCGGAATGTTCCGGGGTGGCCAAGGTTCAGGGAGTTGGTGCCCATGCAGGCACCGGTTGGATGGAAACGGGAGGGGATGATTCCATCCAGTACTAGAAATGGGCTCTTCTCGTGTCAGTTTCAAGACTCAAATTCGTATTTTATCCCCGCAGGCGGCCAGTCGCCGGAATATTGTGGGGAAATGTGCGTTAGCTGCCTAAGGCCACATGCGTTGAATGAACGGCATCTTGTCGATAAACTGGTGCTTCAGCGCGCCCATGACATGCAGACCTATGAGAATAAGCAGCGGCGTTGCCAAGAATTCGTGGCTCTCATGCGCGAAGCCCGACAGCATTGTATTTTTGCCAATGGCCATATCAACGGTGAACAGGCCAAAGAAATCCACTGGCGCGGCTTTGCCATTTGCACCAATCATGAGCCAACCTGTGAGTGGCATGACGATCATGAGGACGTAGAATAAAATGTGAACCGTAAGGCCCGCTTTGGCTTGTAAACCAGCCACCTTGTCAGGCATCGCAGGTGGACGGTGGCTAAGGCGCCATAAAATCCGGCCGACAGTCAGGACCAAAATGGAAATGCCAATGGCCTTATGCGGGCTCATGTAAGCCGCGCGCGCCGCCTTAGGCAGATCTTCCGCCAGATTTGCCAACAGGATGTTGGCGCCAATCAATAGGGCTATCGCCCAATGAAATAGGATCGCGATTTTACTATATTTGCCCATGCCGTCACTCCTGAAGAGGGGGTGACGGCACGTAGGAAGCAATCGAAATCAGTTCGAAGGCAATTCCGTCACTTGCGGCACCTTACCCTGTGCGACCTGAACTGCAAATATTTCCCGCATTAATTGCAGCGAGAATAAATGCGCGTGGATCAGTGCCAAGATACCATTCTGGTTTAACTTGCGGACAGTGTCACCGCGCAGATCGCGCAACTTTGTCTCGTCAATCATTTTGAAGCCGCGATAGATAAACGGCTGCTCTTGGCCCTCTTGTTGGATGGACACTTCGCCGTCCATGAGAAGGTCGAGTTTTATCAGTTCTTCGACAAAGGCATGCGTTTGCGCGCCGGCATTTTCAAAGTCTTCACAGAACTTCAAAATGGCTTGCGTGTTCTCGCTTGGCTTGCCGTCTTCGAACATTGGTGTGCCTTCGTCGAATTCACCCACTGCTCCAGACGTTGGGTCAAAGCACAAGGACAACTCGTCTGTATCCGGACGCAACTTTGCAAGCAGGAAGGGATAGCGCCGGATATATGCAGGGATATATACGGGACGGTCAAACTGCCCATCTTCGTTCATGAAGGTGTTCACGCCTTCATTCATGCCCATGAGGATCAGCGGCACGGGATTGTCCGTCGCGGAAAAAATGATCGGATAGTTGCGCGATGCGGGAACGAACTCCTCAATCGTCAACGGGATAGCGTGTTGTCCATCCATAAATTTCGCGTTTTCAAGCATACGCGATTTCCAGGTCACGTGATCGTTGCTGTTAAGCGGGATCAGGTCGTTGTACAAAAGTGGCAAGTTGGCGGCTTGGGGTGCGGTGGCCATATGTAACTCCAGTGCTTGATTATGTGACGAAAATTCGATCCGGCGCTTTAGGCGGACAGCAGGCGTTAGGCAAGTGGAACAAGCTTGCCCGGGTTCATAATGCCGAGCGGATCAAATGCATTTTTAATTGCACGTAAGGCCGCCAGCCGGGCTGGCTCTGCTAATCGTTCAAACTCGGCTATCTTTGCCTGCCCAATCCCATGTTCAGCCGAGAGTGATCCGCCATATGCGCGGACCCGGTCGTAGACGTGCGACGTGATAGCTTTACCGTCACCCGCATACCAATTGACTATATCGACGCCGTCGGGCGCCTTGACGTGGAAATGGATGTTGCCGTCGCCCAAATGTCCAAAGGCTAATATTTTTGTGCCCGGATACGCGGCTTCAATCGGGGGGGCTTCAACCTCAATAAACCGCGCCATAGCCGCCACGGGCACGCTGATATCATGTTGCAGCGCCGGCCCTGCAGCACGTTCGGCCTCGGCAATAGTGTCGCGGATTTTCCAGAAGGCTTCCGCTTGTGCGTCGCTGCTTGCTATGGTTGCGTTGCCGAGCAGATTGGCGCTCATGGCCTGCTCTAGCAGATGCATCGCCAATTCGCGGGGTGACGACTGGGCGGCGTCATCCTGAGCAAACTCCATCAACGCATGCCAGCGGTGCTGCGTTTCAAGCGGCGCGCGCGTGCCTGCGATGTGGGTAGTAACAGTGTTCAACGCGCGGTCTGGCAGTATCTCGAACCCTTCAAGTCGCTCACGGCCGTGCCGCTGCATGAACAGCAGCAATTCATAAGCTTGGGCTGGGCTGTCGATACCTGCCCACACGACGCAGCGATCCAGCAACGCAGGGACAGTGTGCAGGACGGCTTTCGTGACAACGCCAATAGTGCCCTCCGCGCCAATCAGTAGCTGTTTCAAATCATATCCGCGGTTGTCTTTTTTCAGCGGCGCCATCGCATCATAGATGGATCCGTCGGGTAGTACCGCCTCAAGTCCCGCCACCAACATACGCATTGTGCCGTGTCGCAAAACTTGGGTCCCGCCAGCATTTGTCGAAATAAGACCGCCGATTGTGGCCGACCCCTTCCCACCTAAGGTCAAAGGGAAGCGTCTGCCGACTTTTGCTGCGGCCCCGTGCAAATTCTGCAGAATTACCCCAGCATCGCACGTCACCAAGCCGTCATCCGCGTCAATCGCCGTGATGCTGTTCATCCGCCGCAGGGAAAGGATAAGCTGCTGTCCGCTGCTATCTGGGGTTGCGCCGGCGACCATGCCGCTATTCCCGCCCTGCGGAACAAGCGAAATTCTGTGTTTGGCCGCAAGCTTTATCACCGCAGAAACCTCTTGCGTATTGGCGGGTGAGAGCAGGGCAGGTGACGATCCTGTAAAACGCCCACGCCAGTCGGTTAGCCAAGGCGAAATGACGTCGTTTTCGTCTGAATAGCCCTTTGGCCCCAATACGGCCCGAAATTCCGATAAAATGTTTACATCTGGCACGGTATTTTCCATTGTCTGCAAAGGGTCTGGCATGCAATTCATGATAGGTTCAACCTTATCGAGCAAAGCTGATCGAACTTCAACTTGATACCGGAATGTTTCTTGCGCGCATTAATGGCCTTTATCTTGCTTACGGTTGGATTGACAACATTGTCGCATAGCGCTTTGGCGGACTTTAAAGTCACCGCTGCGCAGAACCCGTTCACCCCCCTATTTGGGTTGAAGACCGATTTTGATCAAGTGCGCATTAACCAACGGGTCGTTATCAGGCTGCCCAGTCAACCCGCTCCGCCCGCTGCCGTCGGGGCAAAGCGACAGTCATTGGCTAAGGTCGAGTATAAGGAGAAAAAGATCGGGAAATGCCTGCGGTTGGACAGGCTAGGTGGTTCGCGCCCTGGGCCCGATCGCACGCTGGAGTTGCTCACGCGGGACGGTATTCTTATTCGCGCATATTTGAGCGAAGGCTGCCTTGCGCGTGAATTTTACGCTGGAGCATATATGGAGCGATCTTATGATGGCAAATTATGTGTAGATCGTGACATGTTGCATGCGCGAACCGGCGCCAAATGCCAGATCGACAAATTCAGACTGCTTATACCGCGCTAAAGGCGGCGCCGCTGGCATATATCTTGACATTTCTGCCCGTAGCGACCAATCGCGACGCTGGTCCCCGTGGGTTTGTCACGGGCGGCGTCGCACCATTTTTTCCGGAACATCATATGCGTTTTGCCGACATCGGCTTGTCTGACGAGTTATTGAGAGCCTTAAGCGAGGCTGGCTATGATGAGCCAACCCCCATTCAGGCGGCCGCCATCCCGCAAGTGCAGATGATGCGCGACATCATCGCCATTGCGCAAACGGGCACGGGAAAAACCGCAAGCTTTGTCCTGCCGATGATCGATGTGCTCGCCAATGGCCGCGCGCGCGCGCGCATGCCGCGTAGCCTCATTTTGGAGCCAACGCGCGAATTGGCGGCGCAAGTGGCGGAGAATTTCGAAAAATACGGCAAATATCACAAGCTGTCGATGGCGCTGCTGATCGGCGGCGTGCAAATGGGCGATCAGGTCAAGGCGCTTGAAAAGGGCGTTGATGTGCTGATCGCGACCCCTGGCCGCCTGATGGACTTGTTTGAACGCGGCAAAATTTTGCTGACGGGTTGCGAAATGCTGGTCATCGACGAAGCCGACCGGATGCTCGATATGGGTTTCATTCCCGACATTGAACATATCTGCACAAAGCTGCCGAGCACGCGGCAGACGCTTTTGTTTTCGGCAACGATGCCGCCGCCGATTAAAAAGCTTGCCGACAAGTTCTTGTCCAACCCAAAATACATCGAAGTCGCGCGTCCCGCGACGGCGAATGTCAATATCGAACAGTTTTTGGTCAACGTGTCGCCGATGAAAAAACGCGACGTGTTGCGCGATCTTTTGCGCACGGAAAAAGTGTCAAACGCGATCATCTTCTGCAACCGTAAGACAACCGTGCGCGAGTTGAACACCAGCCTTCAGCGGCACGGATTGCGTTCGGGCGAAATTCATGGCGATATCGACCAAGCGTCGCGTCAGAGGCAGTTAGAGGCATTCAAAAATGGTGACATTGATTTGCTCGTAGCGTCCGACGTCGCAGCACGCGGCCTTGACGTTAAGGGCGTGAGCCACGTCTTCAACTTTGACGCGCCGTGGCACCCCGATGACTATATCCACCGCATTGGCCGAACTGGCCGTGCCGGAGCCAAGGGCAAGGCATTTACCTTTGTCACTAAGGCGGATGAAGAGGCAATTGAAAGCATCGAAAAGCTTATCGGGAATAAGATTGCCCGTCTCGGTCAAATCGAGGCGCCCGCCGATGGCGAAGAGCGCGCGCCTGCCAAACGTGCCCGCAGGGCCCCGGTTAGTAAGGTTAAAGAAGCGCAGATGGAAACGCCTGAGGCATCTGTTGAAGCTCCAGAGGCAACGCCCGTGCGTGCGAAAGCGGCGGCCAAGCCCGTGCCAGAGAAAGCCGCCGCAAAGCCCGCGCGCAAGAAGCCCGCGCCTAAGATTGAAACGGCTAAGCCCGATCAGTCTGCGGGAGCGGCGGCGCCTGGCGATGACAGCTGGAATGGGCCGATGCCTGGCTTCTTGAGCGTCGGTTTCGGGAGTTAGGGACCCTTTGCATTGGTCTCCCCGAACTTGCTTCAGGGTCTTCATTTTTCGACGACGCAGAAGTAAGGCCCTGATATAAGTTCAGGGTGGAGGGTCCCCGTCCTTCAAAGCTGTTTCAATAGGCATAAGAACAAAAAAGGGCCCGCATCGCTGCAGGCCCTTTCCCGTTTACGTTGGCTAAGTTTTTAGAACTTGCCGCGCAGTGTGATGCCGTAGGTCCGCGGCTCGGCAAGGAAGTGCGCGAAGATCTGGCGGCCACCTGGATATCGTGGGTCGACAAATGGTGCCGAGCTTTGACCCCCCTGGAATGGCGCGTTGAACGCGACCTGCGCATAATCCTGATTGAAAATATTTTGGCCCCAAAGCTCAAGGCCCCATGCTTCGTCAGGACCGCGAAGACCGATACGCGCGTTGAATACGGCAAAGCCATCCTGTTCCTTTTGCGGGAAGAGGTCAGAACCCGTATTGTAATCGCTGGTCATGCGACCGTCGATGTATACGAGGCCACTCATGCCGCCGCTGCCGATATCAGGCGTCCATGTGACGCTTGAGGTGGCAACAAATTCAGGTGCGTTAGACAAATTGTCGCCCGGCAATTTGCGCAGCGCGGGATCCAGCGGCGCCCCGTTCTTGGTTCCGATCAGATCGTCCCGATAGGTGGTCTTGGCATAAGTGAGGCCAGCCGCCACGCGGAAGTTACGTGCTGGCACAAGCGATGCTTCAAGTTCCAGACCCTGCGTACGGACACCGTAAGTGATGTCGCCGGCGGCGCAGCTGCCGGTCGTATTACTTAGGTCAGTATCTGCGCTTGAGCCGCCAACGAGGCTGTCACAACCGTTAACGTTTTGCACGAGGAAGACGGTGCCGTTGAAGGTATTTAGCTGGAAGCTGCTGAAGTCCGAACGGAATGCCGAAACGCTCAGGCCAAATGGACCATTTGAGAATTTAGCACCCAGTTCATAGCTGTCTACCAGTTCCGGATCGAACTGCAGATTGCGGACAAGCGCCTGCGTCCCGGCCTGTCCGCCGAATGGCAGAATAGGTGACTTCAAGGCGGAGCGGTCAAGGTTGAAGCCACCCGCCTTATACCCACGTGCAAAGCTGCCGTAGACCAAGAGATCGTCAACTGGCTTCCAGGAGAGGATTGCAGTGCCGGTAAATTCATCTTCACTGCGCTTGTCGTTAATGGAAACGCCATTCAATTCCGCGGTTGAGTTGCCCTGGCAAGAAAGTCCAATCAATGAGCCTGCAAGCGCACGTGCCGTTGCGGTGGTCAGCGGATTGACCAAATCGTCGAGCACGAGGCCTTGGACAGCAGTACACGCGCTGTTGTCATTACCGAAAGTGGCGTCGAACTTCTTCTTGTCGCTTGTGAAACGAAGGCCAAGCGTCAGATCGAGCGTATCGGTGATGTGCACGATGTTGTGGGTAAATGCTGCAAAGTTGGTGCCATTCTGGAAATATCGATCATTAGTGGTGCCAAGATCGTTCAGAGTATCAAGCCGCGTGAAGGCTGCGAGTACATCTGGACCGGAAAGCCCCGCAGCGCCACCGATTGTTGCTGCACCGACACCGGGAACCACACAAGAGGGACTGGCAGGCGAATACAGACCCGCCAAGCCACCGCCCGAAATGATGCGGCATGTTGCAAAGCGGCCATATTGGTTGCCGAAACGCAGATTGTCGCGCACCGTCAGCTTTTCGTTGGCAAAAAATCCGCCGACCAGCCAGTCAAGTTTGCCGCCGAATGCCTCACCCTGAAGACGCAATTCCTGCGTGAAGGTGTGGAACTGACGGTAAGCTTCGTCGCTTGGCGCACGGTACAGGATGTCGACTTCGCCATAATCGGTATCCGAAGCCTGACCGGAACGATACTGACGGTAAGCCGTAATCGAAGTCAAAGTTGCGCCGCCAAAGTCATAATCGATCTGGCCCGAGAAGCCGTAGTCCTTGGTTTCGCCGCTGAATACGCGGTTCGGGCTAACCGAAATATTGCGGCCATAGCCTTGGTTGAACGCAGCCAGTGGCTGACCCAAGTCGCGCAATACATTGATGATGTTGTTTGACGTGGCGGTTGACGCGACGCCGACCGTGCTTGGTGTGTTCAGGTCACCAATAAATTGATTGACGGTCCGGTCGACATAAGTTGCCGCGCAGCATTCTTCCTTACGCGAGGTATAATCCGCAATCAGGCGAACCGACAGCGCATCGGTGGGTTCAAACAACAACTGTCCACGCAGGAAATAACGGTCACGGTTATTGACGTCATGTCCATTCTGGTCGTCACGGTAGAAACCGTCACGCTTTACGTACACGCCGTCGACACGGAATGCCAATTGCTCTGAAATTGGGCCAGTGACGCTGCCCGCGGCGCGCATGAAGTCATAATTGCCGTATGTCAGTTCACCGCTGACGCCAAAGGTGAAGCTTGGCTTTTTCGAATAGATGCTGATCAGACCAGCCGACGAGTTACGGCCTCCCAAGGTGCCTTGTGGCCCGCGCTGCACTTCGACACGGTCAATTTCGCCAAGTTCGTTCAGGCCAATGCCCGAACGCGACCGGTAGACGCCGTCGATAAACACGGGAACCGAGCTTTCAAGGCCGGGGTTGTCGCCGACAGTGCCGATACCGCGAATACGGGCGGAACCATTGGCTTCCGATCCCGTGGAGGACACGAGCAACGATGGTGCAACTTGGTTGAGCTGGCGTATGTCGTTTGCGCCACTGTTTTGCAGCGTTTCGGCGCTCACAGCTGAAATCGCGACGGGCACGTCCGAAAGCAACTGACTACGACCCTGCGCCGTAACGACGATTTCCCCGTCCGAGGCATCTTCTGCCTGAGGCGTCTCTTGCGCGAATGCAAGGCTAGGTATGGCGAGCGCAAGGCAGGCCGCCGATAGTTTCAATGCATGGCTAAGGGGTTTGTCACGTCGCAACATATAGTTTCTCCTATTTGACACTCTTGTTACAACCTACTGAGGGAGCATGCGGATGTCATCGTGGTTAAGCATGCGGATGTCATCGTGGTTAAACGCTAAAATTCGAAAATTTTTCTCGTGCGACAATATTGCAACATTAGTCTGCCTGACGTTTCAGAAAGCTAGTGTGACGGGTTGCAGGTCTCCTGCATCCCGCACCAAAATGCTGCGCAGCAATTTATTTACAACTTGACCAACATCTTGCCGGTGTTCTCACCACTGAACAGTCCGATAAAGGCTTCTGGTGCCTTCTCCAGCCCGTCTTTCACGGTTTCGCGACCCTTAACTGCGCCGGATTGAATGAGACCAGCCATGTCGGCATTGAACTCTGGTACTTGCGCATAGAAATCAGGGTAAAGGAAACCCTTGATCATGATCCTTTTACCAATAATCATCGGCAGATACTGCATCGGCTGTGCCTTGAAGTCGTTGTAGACATCGATCATGCCGCAAATCGCAAACCGCGCCCATTCCTTGGCAGTGGCGAGCGCTGCGTCGAAATGTTCGCCGCCGACATTGTCAAAATAGACATCAATGCCGGTTTCACCCATATCCTGAAGCGCGGCTATCAATTGCGGCAGCACCTTGCCCGATTTGTAATCGATCACGGCGTCTGCACCGAGTTCTTTCACCCAGGCGCATTTGTCTGCGCCGCCCGCAGAACCGATGACTTTCATTCCCTTGGCTTTCGCAATCTGGGTCACGGTAGATCCAACTGCGCCAGCAGCGGCGGAAACAAAAATCACCTCGCCGGGCTTGGCTTCAGCAACCTTAAGCAGACCAAACCATGCGGTGCCGCCTGGCATTCCGATGATGCTTAGCCAATGTTGGTCGGGCACGCCTATGTCGGGCAATTTGACGGGGGGCATGCCGGCAGGTGGCGTCTTGCCACCGCCAAAAACTGCGGAATCGCGCCAGCCAGCCATATGCAATACTTTGGCCCCGACAGGGAACTCGGCATTGTTGCTCTCGGTCACGGTGCCGACTGCGCCGCCTGTCATTGGCTCGCCCAAAGTAAATGGGTCGGCATAGCTTTTTGCGTCATTCATGCGCCCGCGCATATAGGGGTCAACCGATAGCCAGCTGTTGCGCACTCGAAACGCCTCCGCGCCCAAGGGTGCGTCGGGATGGTCAATCATCGCAAAATTGCTGTCGTTCGGAAGCCCCGCTGGCCGACTGGCCAATGTCCATGCGCGCATTATCGTGTCTCTCCATCTTTTTTGCTATCCGCAGCATTTGCTGCAGTATTTTTATATACGGGGCGTCCACCGCCCATGTTTCCTTGACAACTGCCTTACGCAATTCACGCGGGCTTGCAAGCATTGGGTCAACATCAATCAATATGAAATCGGCGTAATGCCGTTCACATTTTCGACCAGTCCGTCTGCAAATGCAGGGCTTCCGGTCGCCAGCAAAAAGAGAGCGAGAGCTGTCTTGAGCCTGCTTTTTCCCTCGGTGTCGAGCGCCGCCGAGGCACGGAGAGATTTTGCGGAACGGATAGGGAAAGCGAACGAAATTGGAGTTTTCATCATCCTTTTGGCAATCTCTTCACAATCGAGCTGGTATCCATGCGACCCCCGCCCATATGCTGCACATCGGCATAAAACTGGTCGATGATTGCAGTGATCGGTAAAGTTGCGCCCACCGCGCGCGCTTCTTCAAATGCCAGCCCAAGGTCCTTGCGCATCCAATCTACCGCAAAGCCAAAATCGAACTTGTCTTGCGCCATGGTGGCCCAGCGGTTGTCCATCTGCCAACTCTGTGCAGCGCCGCCCGAGATTGCTTCATACACCTTTTCGACATCAAGCTCAGCCGATTGCGCAAAACGTAAAGCCTCGGACAGCGACTGGATTACGCCGGCAAAGGCGATTTGGTTACACATCTTGGTTATCTGGCCCGTGCCGGGCCCGCCGACATGGACAATGCGCTTAGAATAAGCCGCGATGATTGCGCGGGCCGCATCGACAGATGCTTCGGTGCCGCCGCACATAATGGACAGCGTGCCGTTTTCTGCGCCGGCTTGTCCGCCAGTTACAGGCGCGTCGACAATGAGAAGTCCGCGCGACTTGGCCTCGACACCAAGTTGCCGGGCAATGCGCGCGGAAACCGTTGTGTGATCGATATACAGGCTGCCCTTGCCCATGGCTGCAAACGCACCGTTTCGTCCAAGTGTCACGCCAGCCAGGTCATCGTCGGTACCAACGCAACTGATGACGACCTCTGCGTCCTTGGCGGCGTCCGCTGGCGAAGCGGCCAAGCTGCTGCCATGTTCAGTCACCCAGTTTTCAGCCTTGGCACGCGAACGGTTGTACACCGTCAGGTCATGTCCCGCCCGTATGAGGTGTCGAGCCATAGGGGCGCCCATGACGCCCAATCCGATAAAAGCTATTCTAGTCATGCCCCAGCCTTAATGTTTGTTTTCACTTAATGCCAGATGCGTTAGGGCCCTTTTATATGTCTGACCTATTGACCCTGGACCATGTCCGCGCCGCCCACGCCCGTATTCGCGATTCCATCGTGGAGACGCCAACGCTGCACAGCCAGACTTTGTCAAAGCTGACAGGTGCGAATATATATCTGAAATTTGAAAACCTCCAGTTTACAGCGGCTTATAAAGAGCGGGGCGCGCTGAATGCGATACTGTTGCTATCGGAAGAACAACGCAGCAAGGGGGTCATCGCTGCATCGGCTGGCAATCATGCCCAGGGACTGAGCTATCATGGCACCCGCCTTGGGATTCCCGTCACTATCGTCATGCCGGTGCCGACACCTACCGTGAAGGTGATGCAGACCGAAAGCGTGGGCGGTAAGGTGGTCCTGTTTGGTGAGACCTTTGATGATGCGTATAAATATGCGCGGCAGCTTGAGGCAGAGCAGGGTCTGACATTTGTCCATCCCTTTGATGACCCCAACGTTGCCGCTGGGCAGGGGACGGTCGCGCTGGAAATGCTTGAAAGCATCCCATCGCTGGACATGCTTGTGGTACCAATCGGGGGAGGTGGCTTGCTGTCTGGAATGGGGACAGCCGCGCGCGCCTCGAAGCCCGACATCGGCCTAATCGGCGTGCAGGCCGAACTTTACCCGTCAATGTACGCGCTGCTTAAAAATCTTCAGATGCCGTGTGAGGGCGACACCTTGGCGGAGGGCATTGCGGTTAAAATTCCCGGTGCCTTCACCAGCGAAGTCATCCGCGAACTGGTGGACGAAATTGTTTTGGTTAGCGAGGCGGAACTAGAAACCGCAGTCAGCCTCTTGTTGCAGATTGAAAAGACTGTGGTCGAAGGCGCAGGTGCAGCTGGCCTAGCGGCGGTGATGGCCAATCCGGAGATGTTTGCTGGCAAGAATGTCGGTATCGTTCTGTGCGGCGGTAATATCGATACGCGGCTGCTCGCCAATGTCCTTTTGCGTGATCTCGCGCGGTCTGGCCGCCTAGCGCGTTTGCGCCTAACATTGCAGGATCGGCCCGGCGCGTTGTTTAAGGTTATGCGCCTTTTCAACGAGCATAATATCAATATCATCGAAATCTACCACCAGCGTATCTTTACAACCCTGCCTGCCAAGGGACTGATCACCGATATTGAATGCGAAGCCCGCGACGCCCAGCAGTTGCAGGGGCTTGTCGATGGCTTGAATGTCGCGGGATACAAAGTCGAGCGGGTCGAGCTTAACAAATAAACAGGTATCGCAAAAAAGATGGTAAATTCGCTTTTCAGCGCTGGATGAGCTGTGCATAAAAGGTACAGAATTTCTCAACAACCACGGCAGGTAAGCGAAGAGAATATGAGTGCACCAGTTCGTTTTCCGCGATTTTTTATTACTAGTCCTGGTCCTTGTCCCTATTTGCCGGGCAAAACTGAACGTAAAGTCTTTACTGAACTCAATGGCAATCACGCCGATGAACTGAACGAGGCGCTTGGCCGCATTGGGTTTCGTCGAAGCCAGAATGTCGCCTATCGGCCAAGCTGTCTCGACTGCAAAGCATGCGTATCGGTGCGTGTTCGGACTGACGAGTTCCGGCCGAACGCAACGCAACGCCGTATTTTGCGCCGCAATGCGGATCTGGTGGTCAGCGAGTGCCGCCCATGGTCAACTACCGAGCAATATGACCTGCTGCGCCATTATCTTTCGTCGCGCCATCCCGATGGCGGTATGGCGAATATGGACGACATGGACTATGCTGACATGGTTGAACATTCTCCCGTTCGCAGCCATGTGATCGAATATCGCACACCGACACGGTTCGGTCGACCTGGCGAATTGGTCGGCGCTTGCCTGACCGATCAGCAGAGCGATGGCGTGTCGATGATTTACAGTTTTTATAATCCGGATATCGAGGGCCGCACCGGCCTTGGTAACTTCATCATCATGGACCATATCATGCGCGCACGGGCCGCAGGGCTTCCATATGTCTATCTGGGTTATTGGGTGAACGGCGCAGCGCGGATGCAGTATAAGACGCGTTACAGGCCATTGGAGCGCCGTGGTCCCGATGGATGGGAATATTTTGATCCCGACGCTGAGGCGCAGGCTCTGTAATTTACAGACAGGCGCTTGTGCTAAATTTGACGCAAGCGATTAGATCCTGGCAGCGATGATCCCAGCCAGCAGTTCAACGCCCTTGGCGTCCTCGGCATCGAAACGATTTAGTGAGGGGCTATCGAGGTCGATGACAGCAATAACCTGACCAGCACGCTTCACCGCCACGACCAGTTCCGATGCGCTGTTGGCATCACAGGCGATGTGACCGGGGAACGCATGGACGTCTTCGACCAACTGCGTCTCGCCCGTTTGTGCAGCGGTCCCGCAGACGCCCTTACCAAAAGGGATGCGGATACAGGCCGCCTTGCCCTGAAATGGCCCGAGGACAAGTTCGCCATCGACCACACGGTAGAACCCTGTCCAGTTTACGTCCGGCAGATATTCCCAAAGCAACGCTGCGACATTTGCCATATTGGCGACTGCGTCCGTCTCTCCGCTGGTCAGCGCGTCAGCCGCGCGGGCCAATTCAGCATAAAATTCGGATTTCGGCGCAGCGGCTTTAATTTTAAATGTGTACATGGATTTGCCTTATCAATCGAAGCTTACCTTGCCACGGTTTTTCTTGATCGTGGCTCGGTCCTTTTTCGCGTCCACGCGCCGCGCCTTGACCGCTTTGCTTGGCTTTGTGGCCACGCGGTGGGGTTGGCGGACATGCGCGCGGTCTATCAGTTCGATCACGCGCGCGCGCGCGTCTCGCCGATTGGCCTCGCGCGTGCGGTGGCTGCGCGCTGTTACGATTAGCTCGCCCGAAATCGTCATTTTGCTCCCCGCGAGGATTTTTAACTGACGAAAGGCATAAGGTTGCAGGCCAAGCGCATATACGTCCACGCGCAACTGGCAAGCGGTAGCGACCTTGTTGACATTCTGCCCACCCGGCCCGGTAGAGGCCAAGAAAGTTTCTTCAAGCAAATCTTCGGGAAGGTCAAAGGTCATAGCGACGCCTGTAACAGCCATCGTTGGATTTTGCCAATATCACGCAGACAGCCTTACACTGTCAACTTGAGACCAGAAGGTTGCCACCGGTGAGATCTGGTTGGTTTGTAAAGGGCATCAAAAACAAGCTAGTCTTGGCATATTGTTACCGCGGGTCCACCAAAATTATTTCAGCGTCTTCAACTGCGGTTATACGTTACATGCCTTCACTGATCGCCACGTCATCGCGGGCAATAGAGCAACCGCTCGTCGCCTGACGCAGTTGCGTTGAAATAGTCTAAAGGCATGATGGGCGCGGTCGGAAATGGCAGCGCCCATTTTTATCTGCTACTTACCGCCGCGGGGGCAGGCCAGCGAAGGTGATTGTGCTTTCGGCGCCTTTTGCGTTGACGGAGCTTACGCCGACAAAATGGTCATCGACGATTAGGCCGTCCAGGACCGTTTCTGTCCCATAGACGTCGCGGACAAACGTCCAATCCTGTGCATCTGCGGGGCGTTGATACACGCGATAGCGTTGTGCGCCGGGTGCGGCGTCCCATTTTACCGTAGTGTCTGAGGTTACCGCGCCACCCAAGGTTGCAGACGTTGGCGCTGGCGGGGCTTCTGCCAATGCCGTTGCGGTCAGCACATTCAATGCTGTGACCTTCGCCAAATAGCCAAAATCCATTTTGTCGACTGTGTCGCCGTATTCGATACCGTTTTCAGTACGCAGGTCCTGATGCTGCTGGTTGTAATTTTCGACACCAACTGTGTAGCGAATTGCAGGAAATCCAAGCTCAAGCGAAGGCAAATGGTCCCCACCGCGCGCAAAACGGTCGGGACGGCGGACACCAAAGACATCGAGCGTGACGTCTGGATAGGCCGTGGCTGCGACCTTGTCGGCATAACGCATCAGTGCGCGGCTGGGGCCGTCATCCTCACCACCGCTGTTGCGACGCGCCATCTGGCCCGCCAGATCTTCCGATGCGCGGATGCCTTCACTGAACACGCGCACGACATTGTCGACCTTGCGCCCGTCGGTGCCAACGGTGCCGCCGACAATGTCGTTGTTCAACATGGCGCTGACTTTCCAACCGCGTTCTTTGGCGGTTTCGGCCAGCAGTCGTCCGCCCATCAGGCCCTGTTCTTCGCCGGATAGCAAGGCGAACACTATAGTCGCCTCGGTCTGCGGCTGCTGTGCCATGATCCGCGCCGCCTCGATCACCAATGCGCTGCCTGAACCATCGTCATTGGCCCCCGGCGCGTCCTTTGTAAAATCCATCACGTCCGAGACGCGGCTGTCGATATGTCCAGCAATGATGATGACATGGTCCCAGCCCATTTTGCCAGGCTTGATCGCAAGGACATCGACGATGTTAACGCCATTGGGAATGCGCGGGCCGGACATGTTGCGCTCTAACAATTCAGTCCTCAGACAGCCGTTGCAGGCTTTAGCGATTTTCTCGAACTCGCCTTGCGCCCATTTGCGAGCGGCGCCGATGCCGCGTTTCGGATCAGTCGCCGATGACAGCGTATGGCGCGTGCCAAAGCTCACGAGTTTTTCAACGTCAGCCTTCAGGCGCTCTGGCTTCGGATTGCCCGGGGGGCTAATATGTGCGGTTGCGGGCGAAGCTAAACCAATAGCGATTATACCTGCCAGTAAGTGTAGTTTTTTCATTATCGTTCCCGTCCCATCCCGCGCTTTATGGGAGTATTCAGCTCTCAACAGCGAAGATCAATCCAGCATTTTTTTGCAACCGGTCAACAAGGCGCTCGCCCAAGGCAGCCCCCGGTGTTGTCACGCCGCCGGGACCATTATGTTCGCACAAAGCAATCGCGGTTTCGCTAATCATCTTGCTGGTTGAACCATAGCCGGGGTCACGGTCGCCCTTGACGCTGAACTGCGCCGTGCGGCCATCGGGATATTCCGCGATGAACAACACGTCATAATGGCCGGTTTCGCGTTCTTCTTTGGTCGGGCCTTCGCCGGGCTTCGGGTCATCCGCGCCGCCCATCATGGGGGTGGAGGCAACATGCTTGGCCATGGCCTCGCCCTGCTCGCCGGGGCCAGTCAGCACCATTTCGTCATAGACAAAGTCTGCGCCATAGGCCTGAACCAGCAAATGGTTGGTGCGGTGGACATTTTTGGTGTTGATCGGGGCCATGACGAAACTGGTCGCCCAACTACCCAACCTTTCGTCATATTCTGGCTTGTTCCCCGCAGGCTGCGGCGGGCCGTCAAAATCGCCTGACAGGCTGAACGGATTCGTAAGATAGCCAACGACTGCTCGGTCTTTCGCCGCCGCCGCCATTGTTGCTTTGAGGCTGGCTGCTGTGCCGCCGGAAAAAGTCCCCTTCATGGCACGCACGCGGCCTTTTACGCGCGGGGCAGGTGCACCGAAGGTATCCACACAATGCTTTTGCAGCATCATCACGCCCAAATCGAAGGGGATGGAGTCAAAGCCAGCGGAAAACACGATCCGTGCGCCCGACGCCTTTGCCGCGGCGTCATGCTGGTCTATTTGCTGGCGCATCCAAGCCGGTTCGCCGCACAGATCGGTGTAATCGGTTCCATTGGCGACGCAGGCGGCGACAAGTTCATTGCCATATAGTTGATAGGGTCCAACCGTCGTCAAAACGACCTTGGCGCGCTTGGCCATCGCGTCGAGCGAAGCGGGGTCAGACGCATCGGCAACGATCAAATCTGTGTCTGCGGCGGCACCAATCAGGTCGCGCACTTCTTCCAGCTTGGAAAGGCTACGCCCCGCCATCGCCCATTTCAGGCCGTTCTTGTCCTTGAGATATTCAGCCACCAAACGCCCAGTATAGCCAGTGGCACCATAGACAATGATATCGAATTCGCGGCTTTCAGTTGGCATGTCTCTCTCCCAGAAAAATGATTTTGAAATCGATGCTCAAAAACGCGCGATGAGTCGACCAAAATCGCTGCGAGGCAGAACCAAATGCGGGGAACACGGTCATAAACCGCGATGGTAGTGGCCTCGGTGCCATCCAGTTTGACTAGGTCCAGCCGAGTGGCAGCAGAACCCGATCCTGTAGGTAATGCGCAACGGGCTGATCCGAGCTATCAGGATGTTATTTGGTTTACAGCTTTGGCAAAGTTACGCCGCGCTGGCCCATATATTTGCCCGCACGGTCGGAGTAGCTGGTTTCGCAGGGCTGCTCGCCTTTTAGGAACAGGAACTGGCATGCGCCTTCATTGGCGTAGATTTTGGCGGGCAAAGGCGTGGTGTTGCTGAACTCCAGCGTCACATGGCCTTCCCAACCTGGTTCAAGCGGTGTCACATTGACGATGATGCCGCAGCGGGCATAGGTCGATTTGCCCAAGCAGATGACAAGCACATCACGCGGCACGCGGAAATATTCCACCGTGCGGGCAAGAGCAAAGCTGTTGGGCGGGATGATGCACACATCGGTCTTACGATCGACGAAGCTTCTCGGGTCAAAATCTTTAGGGTCAACGACAGAGCTATCGACATTAGTGAAAATCTTGAACTCATCGGCAACGCGGGCGTCATAACCGTAAGAGGACAAGCCATAGCTGATGCACCCATCGCGGCGCTGGGCCTCGACAAATGGTTCAATCATGCTGGTCGCCTGCGCTTGTTCGCGGATCCAGATGTCAGACAAGATAGACATAAAAACTCCCTGTTATGCGAACCGCTTGTGCCAATTTGCGAGGCGAGCGCAAGAGGTGGTCAAGAAAAAATTGTGCGTATCTTGCGCGCCCCAAAAAGCGAATTACTTCAAGCTGGCTGGACCAAAGCCGTGGGGTAGCAGTTCCGAGAGCGTAAATGTCTCATAGCCTCCGGCATGTGCACAATGCACGGGAATGTCGGTGTCGGTGAGGTCAGCCACTTCCTTGATAATCTGACGGCAGCGGCCACACGGCGTGATAGGCTCTGCCGCTGCACCAACATGCCCAGCCAAGCCGCCTGCGACTGCGATTTCTCGTATAGCGCGCAATTGGCCGTCACTGTTCGCTTTGGCGATTGCCACAGTTTCGGCGCACAATGTCATGCCGTAGCTTGCGTTCTCAAAATTACTGCCAGTGACAATTTGGCCATTGTCGAGCAACAGCGCAGCGCCAACATGGAAGTTGGAATAAGGCGCATATGCGGTCTTGGATGCATCAATGGCGGCTTGGACGAGCCGTTGTGTTGCCGCGCTCATTTGCGGACCACGACCCAGCGCAAGGCGCCGTCAATCCCGGTGATGCGGCGATGGGCATTGGCCGTCCACATAACCCAAGGCCTAGCAGAATAATCGGGCGACAAGCCATTGCCCTCAAGCCAGATGTTGCGGTCAATCGACTTGCTCACTTGATACTCCTTCTCGAACGCGGGGGTTAGTAACAGGATTGCGGGTGTGCCGCTATGCGCCTCAATCTGGTTCAGGAAGGTTGCCAATTCCGACAATATCAATGCGCGGTTCGGACGGCTTTTGCAGCCTTCCGAGAAATCCAGTTGTACCGCTGGTGGCAACGCACTGTTGTTGCGCGGCACGCTGGTGATAAACATCGTTGCCTGTTCCGACGCCGAACGGCAAAGGTCAAAATGGTGCAGCGCTCCGAAGCGAATACCGGCTTCCTGCACGGCCGCTAAATTATTCTGAAACTGGGGGTCACGACCTCCCGCGCCTTCGACGGCAGTTAGATAGGCAAAATCGACGCCTGTTGCGCCGAGCTCCGCCCATTCGGGTTGCCCATTGCTTGCATTCACGACAATGCCTTGCACCGGATAGACGTCGCGTGAGGGCGCCCATGCTGTCACATAGCTCCAAACGACAAAGCTCGCGATAGCCAGGCCAAGCAGGAGCGCGCCCCAGCGGATCAATTTGCGATTTCTCCCGAACATGCGACCCCAAATCTACGTGCTTGATTCTGCCACTCTCTAGGCGCTCCGGTCTAGCGAAGTCGAGAGAAGTTGCGCGCGGCGCGTTTAAGCCTTGATATGTAGAACGCAAATCAGCGTGAACAGCCGGCGTGCGGTGGCAAAATCAACCTCCACTTTGCCCTCAAGTCGTTCCATCAACAATTCTGCCGCTTCGTTGTGGACCCCGCGCCGTGCCATATCTATGGTCTCGATTTCCGCCGCGCTTGCCTTGCGGATAGCTTGGTAATAGCTGTCGCAAATGGCGAAATAATCCTTCAGCGGGCGGCGGAACCGGCCAAGTCCAAGGATCAACGTCTCGTGCGGAGAACCTTCCTCCCGGCGGATATCGAGGATAAGGCGGCCCTCTGTCACGCTTATGCTCAAATGGTAGGGACCGGCATAGCCGTCGCCCATATCGCGCAGCGGTTTAAAGAAATTTTCTTCAATCAGGTCGAAAATGGCGACGCGCCGCTCCTGCTCAATATCGGCGTTGCGCCGCAGAATCGTTGCTTCGTCCAATTCAACCTTAATGATGCGTGGATCGCTCATTCTGCTGTGTTAGCTTCAGATAATTTTGGAGCAAGGGGTATCGAGTTCCAAGCGATTGGTCGCGTGCAGAATGTTGTCCACAGCCATATCCCCGCACTTCTTTTTCTGCCCCCTTGCGGAGTGCAACGTGCTAAAGGATAGGGAGCTATGGCCGAACTGATTAGACTTGCTGCAGCGAATGAAGCTGAACCCCAAAGATTGCCCCGCAATATCGAGGCGGAGGCAGCATTTCTCGGTGCGATTTTAATCGATAACCGCGTGAACGAGGATGTTTCGATCAAACTTCAGCCGGATCATTTTTTCGAACCGTTGCACGGCCGCATTTTTGAACAAATCCTGCGGTTGATTGACCGGAACATGCTCGTCACGCCCGTCACGCTGAAGCCGTTTTTCGAAGCGGATGAATCGATGCGTGAACTGGGCGGGCCGGGCTATCTGATTAAGCTTACCGCCGATGGCGCGGGATTGATTGGTGCGCGCGACTTTGCCCAGCAGATTTACGATTTGGCATTGTTACGCGAGTTGGTGACCGTTGGTCGAACGCTGGTCGACAACGCGCTCGACACTAGCGAAAGCGTTGACCCCAAAGGGCAGATTGAAGCTGCCGAAAGCGCGCTGTATAAGGTTGCCGAGGGCGAGAGCGAAACCGGCTCAATGAAGAGCTTTTTGCAGGCGTCGACTGAGGCGATTAAAAATGTCGAGAAGGCGCTAAACTCCGGTGGTAGCCTCTCGGGCATCACGACGGGCCTGAACAGCATCAACGCCAAATGCGGCGGTTTGCATAATTCTGACCTTGTGATTCTGGCCGGACGCCCCGGCATGGGTAAGACTTCGCTTGCCACCAATATCGCCTTTAACGCAGCACGGCGTTGGGTACGCGAGCGCGAAGACGGCATTGAGGAATCCAAGGGTGCCGGTGCAAAGGTCGCCTTTTTCAGCCTCGAAATGTCCGCAGATCAGCTCGCTACCCGTATCTTGGCCGAACAATCGGGGATCAGTTCCGAATTGCTGCGTATGGGCAAAATTTCCCGCGACGACTTCCGGGAACTTTCGCGTGCGTCCCGCGAATTGCAGGAATTGCCGCTCTACATTGACGACACGCCGGCGCTGACGATCGCAGCCTTGCGCACCCGCGCGCGGCGCCTACAGCGTCGGCATGGGATTGGACTAATCGTTGTTGACTATTTGCAGCTGCTTCAAGGTTCAAGCCGTGCGAACGACAACCGCGTGAATGAAATTTCAGAGATCAGCCGGGGCCTGAAAACACTGGCAAAGGAACTGAGTATTCCTGTCGTTGCACTGTCGCAGCTTAGTCGTGCTGTCGAACAGCGCGAAGACAAGACGCCGATGTTGTCCGATTTGCGTGAATCAGGGTCAATCGAGCAGGACGCCGATATGGTGTGGTTCGTTTACCGCGAAGATTATTACGAGCTGATGAAAAAACCCGATGAAGGCACGCCCGCATTTGACGCTTGGAACGAAAAAATGGAGAGAATCCACGGCGTTGCAGAACTTATCATTTCCAAACAAAGGCACGGTTCGACAGGGCGCGTGCGGATGAAGTTCGAAGCAAAAATCACGCGCTTTAGCGATCTTGCCGATGACCAATATGCCGATGCGCGCTATGATTGAGGCGGCGGGTCAGAGCTGACGGCAGGAGTGAAGTGGAGGTTATCCCGACCACCTTCGAAACGAACTTTACCCCCGCAACCGCGCACTGAGGATGTAATTCAGCGCCATATTGCTGCTCAAGTGCAATCCGGACATTGGCGAAAAGGCGATGCCCTTCATGTCCACGATCTCAAGCCCGGAATCCTCAAGCAAAACGGTCGCCTCCTCTGGCGTCAGGAATTTGTCCCAATCATGTGTGCCTCGTGAGACTTGACCCAAACGCTCCGCCGCCTCGACTAAGAATATGCGCGATGCTGCTGTGCGATTTGGCGTAGAGAGCAACAATAGACCATCGGGCTTTAGATGGCGGACAAGCTCTCCAACAAACGCCGCGGGGTCCATGACATGTTCGATAACTTCCATGCAGGTCACGACATCGAACTGACCAAGGCCCTGCGCGGCAATTTCGCCAGCACGATAGTCTATCGCTAGGCCGGATAACGCCGCATGTGCCTTTGCAGCCTCAATATTTTCCGGGGCGGCATCCACACCGGTGACTGCGCCGCCAAGACGCGCGAGGGGTTCACACAGCAATCCAGCGCCACAACCTACATCGAGCACAGCTTTGCCCATCAGCGGATGACGCGACTTACCATCGCCACCAAAATGCGCATCGATCGCGGTCCGGATGAAACCTAAGCGCACGGGATTTAGCTTGTGCAGCATGGCAGAGCTACCTTTTGGATCCCACCATTCGGCGGCAAGGGATCCAAAATGCGCGGCTTCCGCGGCGTTAATTGTCGTGGGTAAGCTTGCGTTTGTCATATCCTGTCCCTATCAGGGCGCGCGATTGTAATATAGCGAATATTGAAGGTGTTCATGGCGCGCATTGTAATGAAATTTGGCGGTACGTCGATGGCTGGCACCGAGCGCATCCGCCGTGTTGCCCAGCTGGTCAAGCGGCAGGCCGAGCGTGGGGACGAGGTTGCCGTTGTCGTTTCGGCCATGGCAGGCGACACGGATCGCCTCGTCAATTTCTGTCGTGAGGCAAATGCGCTTTATGACCCAGCCGAATATGATGTGGTTGTCGCCGCCGGTGAGCAAATCACGGCTGGCCTTTTGGCGATAACGCTTCAGGCGCTAGGCTGCGAGGCGCGCAGTTGGTTGGGCTGGCAGATGCCAATCCACACCGATAATGCACATGCCAAGGCGCGGGTCGGGTCAATTGACTCGCAAGAATTGCTCGCATCGATGAAGGCAGGGAATATCGCGGTTATCCCTGGATTTCAGGGCCTGACCGATGACAATCGCATTACTACCCTTGGACGTGGCGGGTCGGATACCTCTGCCGTTGCCGTCGCTGCCGCCGTGAAAGCGGACCGCTGCGATATCTACACCGATGTGGATGGTGTGTACACGACGGACCCGCGCATTGTGGCCCGCGCGCGTAAATTGAAGGCGGTCACCTACGAAGAAATGCTTGAGCTGGCCTCGGTCGGATCGAAAGTATTGCAAACCCGCTCTGTAGGGCTTGCGATGAAGGAAGGCGTGCGCATTCAAGTGCTGTCCTCATTCGTCGACGACAGCGCGCCCGACGCCGATAGCATCCCCGGCACGATGATCGTGACCGACGCAGAATTGGAGAATAGCCAAGTGGAACGTCAACTGATCACCGGCATCGCCCATGACAAGAATGAAGCGAAGATAACGCTCACGCGGGTCCCTGACCGTCCTGGCGCGGTGGCCAATATTTTTGCGCCATTGGCCGATGCAAATATTAACGTCGATATGATTATTCAGAATGTCGGCCGCGACAAAGGCGAGACCGACGTGACCTTTACCTGCCCGCAAGCAGACCTTGCGCGTTGCACCGACATATTAGAGAACCGTCGCGATGCCATTGGCTATAACCGCCTTATTTCGGATACCAAGGTCGCGAAAATCTCGGTTGTTGGCGTGGGTATGAAAAGCCATGCAGGCGTTGCCGCGACGATGTTTAGTGCGTTGGCAGACCGTAAAATCAACATTCAGGCGATTTCGACCTCCGAAATCAAGGTCAGCGTGCTGATTGATGAAGACGAAACCGAACTTGCGGTGCGCGTCCTGCACACAGCTTATGGGTTGGATGCGGAGTAAGTCCGCTCCATCCCTCGCCAATTTAGACGTCAGGCATCGGATTGCTGCCTTCGCGGCGCTGACGAACTGTGTATAAGAGGCTCTATATGACTAAACTCCGACATCTCATGCAACGTGGCACGGACTTTCTGGGTTGCGAGGTTGCGATTATGTGCGGCGCGATGTCGTGGGTATCGGAGCGCAATCTTGTGTCGGCGATCTCCAACGCAGGCGGGTTCGGCGTTATTGCGTGCGGTGCGATGTCGCCGGAATTGCTTGATGCGGAAATCGCGGCGACGAAAAAGCTGACGGCCAAGCCCTTCGGTGTGAACCTAATCACTATGCATCCGCAGATCATGGAATTGATCGACGTCTGCGCAAAATATGACGTCAGCCATGTTGTTATCGCGGGTGGACTTCCACCCAAGGGCAGCATTGAAGCGATCAAGGCATTTGGTGCGAAGGTCATTTGCTTCGCCCCGGCGCTGACGCTCGCCAAGAAATTCACACGCTCCGGCGTTGATGCGCTGGTGATAGAGGGCAGTGAAGCGGGCGGGCATATCGGCCCTGTGTCGACATCGGTTTTGGCGCAGGAAATCTTACCCGAGCTTGGCGATCAACTGCCGATTTTTGTTGCTGGCGGAATTGCCCGTGGCGGCGCGGTCGCAAGCTATCTGGAAATGGGTGCGGCAGGGGTTCAGTTGGGTACGCGCTTCGTCTGCGCGCATGAAAGCATCGCCCACCCCAATTTTAAGGCAGCATTCCTGCGCGCCAATGCCCGCGATGCGGTCGCAAGCGTGCAGATTGACCCGCGCTTGCCCGTCATCCCGGTGCGTGCGTTGAAGAACAAGGGGACTGAAGAGTTCACCAAAAAACAGGTCGAAGTCGCGGCGATGCTTGATCGCGGCGAAATCGACATGGACACTGCGCAGCTTGAAATTGAGAAATATTGGGCAGGGGCATTGCGCCGCGCGGTGATTGACGGGGATGTCGAATATGGCTCCGTGATGGCCGGACAATCGGTTGGCATGGTGCATGTCGAGCGACCCGTTGTCGACATCATCGCCAAGCTGGTTGACGAAGCCAACACTGCCTTGGCGCGCTAACGCCCACCGGCTGCAGGCGGGAGGGGAGACAAACCGTCTTGCCAACACAACACAGTCTGCGCATATCAGCCGCATGACCGATGACACCCCGCCGGAACTCACCCCGCTTGATCCTGCGTATGTAACAACAAGCCGGATAGCCTCCGCGCTTGGCTTGCTGCCATTTGTTGTTGGGGCAGGCGTTCTGGAGTTTGCAAAGTTGCTTCCGCCCGGCACCTTTCTTGTGCCCATATTTTTGGTATACGCGTTCATCGCATACACTGTGCCAGCCCGCAGATATCGTCATTGGGGGTATGATATGGGGAAGGGCCAGTTGCGCGTCGTGCGTGGATATATGTTTTATCGCGACACGATTGTTCCCTTTGGCCGCATCCAGCATATCGACGTCGACCAAGGCCCGGTCGACCGGCGCTATGGCCTTGCCAAGCTGACGGTTCACACGGCAGGTAACTACAACAGCACCGTGGTGCTGCCGGGCTTGGCGCATACCGACGCCCTGGCGATGCGTGAGGCCATTCGGGCTGCCATTCGGCAAGACGTTTTGTGAACCACGCCACAGACGGCCCTATTGACGTTACGGGGCAGGAAGGCGAGTGTTTGCACATTAGCGGCCTTTTCGTCGGCTTTGTTTCGGGCCTGCCGCAACTGTTGTTCCCTTTGTTTGCTGCTATTTTTGGCGTGCGGAAATCAGACAACCCTGCGCTCATCCCCATCATCATCGGGGCTGTGCTGGCGCTCAGCCTATTCTTCCGCTGGCTTGGATGGCGGCGTTTTCGTTATCATGTGGGGGGGCATGATATCCGCGTTGAAAAAGGCATATTGAACCGCACGGCCCGCTCCATTCCCTATGACCGCATTCAGGATGTGAGCTTTGAGCAAAAGCCGCTGGCGCGCATGATGGGGCTCAGCGAGGTCAAGTTTGAAACAGGTGGTGGCGATGGCGATGACGCGACGTTACGCTTCGTCACGTTGGAGGAGGCGAACCGGTTGCGCGCGTTAATCCGCGCACGCAAGGCTGGCCTAACGGAAGCGCATAATGTTCGAAAGATCGTCGAGCCCGAAGATGCAGAAACGATCTTTGCGATGGACGGTCAACGCGTCTTTATCCTTGGCCTCTATTCCTTCTCACTCGTCATATTTGCGGTTCTTGGTGGTCTTACGCAGCAATTTGATTTTCTGCTGCCGTTCGATTTTTGGGACTTCAAACATTGGATTGGTTTGGCGGAAGAGCGGGGCGTTAGTGTTAAACAGATCAACGGCGTTGGCCTGTTCGCACAACTGATTTTGGCCTTCGGAGCGGTTGGCAGCCTAATATTCATCGGCTTTGCCACCGGTGTTGTGCGGACATATTTGCGCGAGCATGGCTTCCGGCTTGACCAGACCAACAAAGGGTTCCGACGTCGGCGCGGGCTACTTACGCTCACCGATGTCGTGATGCCCACGCACCGGGTGCAAGCCGCCGTCGTGCAAACTGGCCCCATCCGCAAACGGCGCGGCTGGCACAGCCTGAAATTTGTTAGCCTTGCGCAGGATAGCAAGGAAGAAAGCAACTTTGTCGCAGCGCCCTTTGCGACACTAAGCGAGGTCTGGCGCATCGCACAGGCCGCAACATTTGCTCCCCCCGATGGTGACGATCGCTTGCAGAGAGGCGCTGCCAAACATTGGTTTACGCAGCTTTTGGTCATCGTGCCTGTAGTGTTGGCTGGCATGGCTGCGCTTGTGGTCTTCGCGGATGCCGCGGTTGGCCGCACGATTGTCCTGCTGCTGTTACTGGTGCTTCCCGGCGCGCTATTCTGGCTGGACTGGCGGCAGTACCGTTTCGGGCTTGATGACCATCAGTTATATCTCAAGCGCGGCTGGTGGCAGCAGCAATTGACCATCGCGCCAAAGGTAAAGGTGCAAAGTATTGAAATTGCGCAAGGTCCGCTCGCACGGCGGCAAGGTCTAGCGTCGCTTCGTTTCGGTATCGCCGGCGGCACGCTGGAAATGATCGCCCTGCCGCTGGCCACCGCTGTCGCTATCCGCGATACAGTAATGGAAAAGGTTGCTGCTGTTGACTATTCAGCGATCAATCAATCGCATTAGCAACCTGCGTTTCGATCACGCTGCCATCATCTTTGCGCAAAGTCATCACTACCTTTTTTGCCGCCCAATCAATGTCGATCTGACCAAAGTTTGCAATGCCCCAAAATCCGCCGGTCCGGCGCGGGTCGGGTTCACGCTCGCCGCCATCGCCCTTGCCAAAGGCTAAATTGAGCGAGCTGGATGTGAAATCCCATAATGGCTTGGAAAGGCCGGGGGCATTGGTTTTGTAGAAACCGCCGCTATGCCGGTCGCCGCTCAGGAAAATGGCGTTGTTCACGCCCTTTTGCCCGAGCAACGCATATAGGCGATCGCGTTCCTTGGGAAAATTGGTCCAGCCTTCGAAATTATGCGCGTCGGTAATCACCTGAGTCGATGAAATGATGAAGCGCAGTTCGGCTGGCTTTTCCAGCTCCTGCGCCAACCAGTCCCATTGTGCAGCGCCAAGCACCGTCGCGTTGGGGTCCATGTTGGGAATGTACCAACCCAGCGTTGGGCTGAGGTCGCGATAGGGCATATTTGCAAGGGCTGACCGGAAAAAGCGGCCATCCAGCATGATGAACTGCACGCGTTTGCCTTCTGGCCCGACGATGCGGCTTTCATACACGCCCGGGCGGGACTTTACCGCGTCGGAGGACCCCCAATAGGTTTCATAGGCTTTTTCCGCCCATTCCTTGAACGCAAAAGCGCCGCCAGCGTCATTCGCGCCATAATCATGATCGTCCCATGCCGTTATCATCGGCACGCTGCGGCGGAAACGGTCAAATTCGACGCGGCTGTTGAGCTTTCTATAGCTCGCGGTCAATGTCGGCATATCCGCGCCATTGGTAGGCCTTGTGTCGCCATAGACATTGTCACCAATCAGCAGGAAAGCCTGCGGGTTCTGCGCGGCGATGACGTCCCAGAATTTCATGTCGCGGTTTTCGTTCACGCAACTGCCAAAGGCGAAACGCGTGATCACCGTATCTGCCGATAAAGCGGGGTTAGAAGGGGCCTTGGGCAAATTGGCGCTCATAGTCGCATAATAAGGCCGAAGCGCCTCCTGCGCGCTCTGCGGGGCAAGTGGGGCCATATTGGACGTCGACGTGACACTCATGGCGCAGCTGGAGAGCAAAAGCGCAATAATCGGGAGGGCATATTTCATGATCTGACCTTGCCTTTGATGAACAACTGAACTGAACCTTCCTCGTCTTTGAAGAGATTCGCGTCAATCCCGTAAACATGCGCCAGGTTGGAAGGTGTGATGACGTCATCGACGCTGCCTTGCGCAAACAATCTGCCCTCATGCAGCAACACAAGATGGTCGGCAAAGCGCACTGCGTGGTGTAAGTCGTGCAGCACTGCGACGACGCCTTTTCCGGCCTCGGCCTGCCGCCGTAGCAGGTTCAAAATGTCGAGTTGAAAGCCGGGATCGAGGTTCGCGAGTGGTTCATCCGCCAATATCCATGAAGGTTCACCTGCCAGCACGCGCGCCAGCAGGACGCGGGCGCGTTCGCCGCCCGAAAGCTGCGTGACTGGCCGATGCGCGAAGCCTTCGGTGGCGGTCGCCGACATCGCCATTGTTATCGCCCTGCGGTCGTCTTTAGATGTCCCTGCGCCGCGCATATGGGGAATGCGGCCAAGCGCAACCAAGGCTAGTGATGTGATCGCCCAATGCGTTTCTGCGCCCTGCGGCAAAAGGCCGATTTGGCGGGCGCGTGCGGTCGGAGCCATGCGGGTGATGTCCGCATCATGCAGGCTGGCGGTCCCGCTATCGGGCTTCAACAAGCCGGCGAGACACGCGAGCAGCGTAGATTTGCCTGCGCCATTGGGACCGAGAATGACGGTGAGTTTACCGGCTTCAAATGTCGCATCGACCCCGATTAAAGTGGGCCGTTGCACATGCGAAAAGCCAAGATTGCGGACGGTCAAAGTCATGCGGCACCCTTGCGATAGCGCAGCAACAGCAGCAGGAAAAACGGCGCACCAAGCACTGCCATAGCAATGCCGAGCCGCACTTCGCCGGGGCCGGGGACCAACCGGACAAGACTATCGGCGGTCAGCGTCAGGATTGCGCCGCCCAAGGCCGACGGCAGCAATATCTGCGATGGCTGTTCCCCATATATGGCGCGGATAAAATGCGGGACGATTAGCCCGACAAAGCCGACCACACCCGACACCGCGACCGATGCGCCAACGGCAAGGCCGACGCCAAGTACGATAATCCACTGCAGCCGAGCCAAGTTGATACCAAGGCTTTTTGCGCCATTTTCGCCCAAGGTCAGCGCATCCAGCGCGCGGCCAGTGGAAAGTAATAAAGCAACGCCCATCGCCATGAAGGGCAAAGCGGTCCAGACATCGGCCATCAACCGGTCGGTCAGCGCGCCCATAAGCCAGTTGATGATTTCATTGGCGGCAAAGGGGTTTGGCGCAATGCTGATGACAAAGGCGGTTAGCGCGCCCGCCAGCGTCGACAGCACCATGCCGCCCAAGATAAAGCCAACCGGCCCGCCGCCACGCGAAATTACCAGCAATAACAATATGCTAGACCCCGCGCCAAGCATTGCGCAGGCAAATAGGCCAAAGGGCAGCAGGTTAAGCCCCAAGTAAATCGCAACAACGCCGCCAAGCGCCGCGCTGGCCGAAACCCCAAGCACCGCAGGATCAGCCAGCGGGTTGCGCAGATAGCCCTGCATCACTGCGCCCGAAAGCCCGAGCACCGCGCCAATACAAAGGCCAAGCACCGCGCGGGGCAAGCGCAGTTCCAAGAAAATCCAGCCATCGGCATTGTCCGCCGCCCAAGAGGTCGGCCAAATCCAGACCTTGCCCGCCATCAACGACAGCAGGAACGCAGTGACCGTGAGGAGCAGCAGGAGCGATGTTACGGCGCGCGTATTCATGGCATATCCTTGCCGAATGAAGCGCGGGTTTTTGCTAGTATTGCCGACACTTTGATGATCGTCGGCCCGCCGCAGAATAACAGCCTGTCGGGGAATTCTATGATACGTGTGCGACCACCCAAATGGGCCAGCAGCTTTTGCCGTGCGCGCATTTGACGGGCATCGGAACCGCGCTGATGCGTGGGCATAAAGATCACCTGTGGCGGGTTGCGCATCAGGGTTTCCAACGGCAATACCCCCCATGATGACAGGCCATATTGCGCGCTGGCGTTGCGAAAGCCGTGGTGCGCCAGCAATTCGTCCTGCAACGTGCCTTTACCCGCCACAAATCCACCATTTTGCCAGATAATCGCCGACACGTTGGTACCTGAAAATTGGGTGCTGGGTAGAGATTCCTCAATGTCGGAAATCAGGGCTTCTCCAGCATCGCCCCTGCCGAGTGCGGCGGCGATCGTCCGGATCTGTTGCATGTCGTCTGCGATCGTCGGTGCGACCCCCAATGCCAATGTTTGAATGCCCGCCCGCGCAAGAACCGCGTTGGTGCCAGAGCTCGCCAGATTTCCGGTGAGCACCATCTTGGGCCGCGCCAGCAGCAGTTCCTCTGCGCTTATGCCAATGGCGGGCAACTGCCGCGCCCATGCCAAAGGTGCGGACGCGCTATCGGGGTCATGCGAATAGATGCTGACGGCGGTGACTTGTCCGGGCATTGCGATGTGCGCCAACACGGCATCAATGCACGGATTATTCGACACGACGCCATGTGGCGCAATGACGGGCTGGCTGGCGCATCCGGCCAAGGCAAAAGCCCAAAGGAGGCACCAGCCAAAGCGCATCAGAATTTCGCCCGCACGCCAATCGTCGCATTGCGCCCAAAGCTGTTATAGCCAGCGACCACTGTGTAATCGGCGTTAAGCAGATTGTCGATGCGGCTATACACCTCTAGTGTGTCAGTCAGTGGCATCGACGCCCGAAGCCCGACTAACGCATAGCCATTGAGGCGCAAACTGTTTGCGGCATTGTCGAAGCTGTCGCCGATTAGAAGCAAGCTGCTGCCGACGGACAGGCCGAACGGCGTCTGCCAATCGGCGGTCAAGCTGGCGCTATGCTGCGGGCGCAGGGCTTGGCGATTACCAAAATTGGTCCCTACGCTGCGGTTGATGGCGTCGACAAGTGTGTAGCTGGCGCGGATATCAATGTCGTTAGTGGGGTTCAGGCTCAGCCCGGCCTCAAGCCCCCTTGACGTCACTTTGTCGATATTCTCCGATTGGAAACTGATCGCCGAAAAAGCGATCAGGTCATTGCTACGGCGATTGAAATAGGTCGCAAAAATTTGGGCTTTGCTGCCCAGAAACTGATGTTCAACGCCCAGATCGAAATTGCGGGCCGTTTCCGGTTTGAGGTCCGGATTGCCATAAGGCGGCTGCCCTTCAGTTAAGGTGGGGGCGCGAAACCCCTCGGCATAGGTCGCGCGGAACATCGTCCGCCCGTCATTTGGGGTAAAGGCCGCATTGCCGGCAAAGCTGGTCTGCCCGCCATAATCATCATAGACATCATGCCGCACGCCTCCTGTCAGCGTCAGGCCAGCGACAGGGCGCATAATGATTTGACCAAAGCCGCTACCCACATCGTTGCGCGCGACATCAGGGGCCGCGCCCTCAAACGCGGTGCTGGCAAAGCTGCGTTCATATTCCGCGCCCGCCACTAAAGTCAGCGCATCGTTCAGGTCAAAGGCCGCATGATATTCGGCCCTGTCGATTGCGCCGCGCACGTTGAAATTGTTGAAGCTAAACACAACCGGGTCGGTGCCAACGCGTTTTATGTCTGTGCGGGTATAGGCAATCCTGTTTTGCAGGCGCCCATCAAGCAGGTCGAAATTCGCGCCGACATATCCTACAAATTGGCGATTGCGCGACACGGGCAGGCCATTGGCACCGACGCCAAAGGCCGAGTCGTAGGCAACCGTGGCGCGGTTGTAATAGCTTCGAAAATCTAGGTCGACATTGTCAGCGACATGCACCTTCAACCGCGCATTGCCCGTCAGATTGTCATACCCATCGCGTTCGGTTCCGCCCGCCAGCGCAGAAATGCCGTCGCTGTTGACGAAAGAACCGCCGACGCTGCCTTCCAACCGGCCGCTGCTGCCCGCAAGATTGGCGTTCAACCGCTTGGTATCATAGGCCCCATATTCTGCACCCATGCGGCCTTCAAGGCCATCCACCGCCGCAATTGATTGGATGTTGACGACGCCGCCAATGGCTTGGCTGCCCCAGATGACTGAGTTTGGCCCACGCAAGATTTCCACGCGGCCAATATTGCCCGTCATCAATGCGCCAAAGTCAAACGCGCCATTGGGGCTGGTGAGATCGTTGATCCGGACACCGTCGATCAGCACTAAGGTCTGCGCGCTGCTGCCGCCGCGGATGAAGGCACTGCTTTGGCCGCCAAGGCCGCCGCGTGTGGCAATGCGCACCCCCGGCACGGTCTGCAGGGCATCGGTAATTGTCGCGCTTTGTAACTGGTCAAGCCGGTCGCGACCGACAATCTCAATGGCTTGGCCGGTTTCGGATCGCGGCTGTTCAAAGCCGCTGGCGGTGACAACAATTTCATCCTCTGCCGTTTGCGCAAAGGCACTCGTCGGCAGCATCGCAAGCGCGGCTGCCGTAATTTTTAACATTGTCATGGTTTTATCTCCTTCGCATGACGTCCAACAGTATGTCGTCACGCGGAGGAAAACCCCGATTGCGCCAGTGTCCCGCAAGCACAAAGGACAAACCGCAATCAGGCAGGTCTCCTGGCTCCCGGGTCACTGCTTTTGCCCCGCCTTCCCAGTTTCACGGTCACCCGTTTTTCCAGTGGCATTTGGAGCAAAAGCTCGCCGGTTACAGTTGCGGGAACAGCGCCGGATTTCCGCCGGCTTCCCTATTATCCACGCTCTCGCGCAGACCTGGTGCGTTCGGCGGGGTTAGGCGGCTTTTGGATGGAGGGCAAGGGGGCGCGCGATGATTCGCTTAATGCCGCGTTTTGCCGGGGCGTTGCATGCCCCAAAATTGGGGGCCTTCGGGGACTTGCCAGCTATGTTTGATGGCAAAGCCAAAGCTTTGGTACAAAGGGATATTATGTTCGTCGGCGGTTTCCAGATAGGCGGGCAGGCCATCTTGATCTGCGCGCTCTAGCCCTGCGCGGATCGCCGCGCCGCCAAATCCCTTGCCCTGAAAGGCGGGGTCGCATCCGGCATAATGCAGATACCAGACAGGCTCTTTCGGTAGATGCTTTTCAATCAAGTCGGCGACTTCAAGCCCGCGGAAAATGGAAAAGCGCAACTGTTGCACGAAGGGAATGATATTCCTTGCCGTGTCGAACATGCTGTCGCGCGCTTGGCCGGGGCCGCGCCATAAGGTGACCGCCTCAATACCGTCAGTACCAAAAACAGCGCCTTTGCGATGTTCGTCGCGTAAAAACAAATGGAACGCGCCCACCAGTCGCCGTGCCCGCAATTGGGGGTCGGGTATGACATAGCTCCAGCCCGATTCATTCTGGAACGCACGCGCCAAAGTCTCGGCGATTTCCAGATTATCGGTTGGTTGCAATACCCGTGCGTGCGGCAAAATTACCCCTTCGCCTGCGTCATAATTGGCAGGTTGCGCACACGTTTGCCCGTCGCCGCGAACAGCGCATTGGCCAAGGCCGGCGCCGCTGGTGGAACGCCGGGTTCACCAATGCCGCCCATATCCGCGCCGCTGTTCAGGAAGTGGATATCCTGCACCAACGGCGATTGCGCCATTTTCAGCAATAGATAATCAGACAAATTGCTTTGCTGCACCGCGCCCTTGTCGAGCGTGATGGCTTCCCCAATGGCAGAAGACAGGCCCATGATCGTGCCGCCTTCAATTTGTGCCATGGCTGCATCAGGGTTCACGATGCTACCGGCGTCCACGACCGTTGTGACTTTGTGAACCTTTGGCATGCCGTCTTCGCCTGCCGAGGCTTCAACGACCTGTGCGACGATGGTTTTGAAGCTTTCAACCAACGCAACGCCGCGTCCGCGTCCGGCAGGCACGGGCGTGCCCCATCCGCTGCGCGCGGCGACTTCGTCCAATACGCGCAGATGCCGCGATCCCGCCTGCAAATGGTTGCGGCGGAAAACAACGGGATCTTCGCCAGCGGCGTGCGCCAGTTCATCCATGAAGCTTTCATTGTAAAAGCCTTGCTGTGTTGAGTTTACCGAACGCCATGCGCCTGTATTCTGGTTCGAAACATGCGCAAAATGCCGACGAGACACGGCAGGCAAGATGTACGGGAACACGGTCTCGTCCTCTGCGCTTTCGGGTTGGGCATAATCGTTTTGATATGCGGCAATCCGCTTTTTATCCGTCACCGATGCCGTCAGCACCGCAGAGCTTTGTGGACGATAGGCGCCTTGCGCGACTTCTTCCTCACGGCTCCAGATCAGCTTGACCGGATAAGGCAATTGCATCGCAAGCTTCGTCACTTGGCTGACAATTTCCATATACATGGGCAAACGCCGACCAAAGCTGCCGCCGATGATCATGGGGTGGAAGGTGACATTGTCGGCATCCAAACCGGACACTTCGACCGCCGCCATTTTGGTCGCCAACGGGTCTTGCATCCCGCCCCAAATGTTGAGCTTGCCGTCCTTGAAATGCGCGGTGAGCGCAAAGGGCTCCATCATCGCATGGTGGAGGAACGGGACCTGATATTTCGCTTCGATCGGCTTGGCACCGAGCCCAGCCTTTACATCGCCTTCGCCGGCCTCATTATCGGCCTTACCTTTGGCGATGAGTGCGTTATGCGCTGTAAAAATGGATGCAGTTGAAATGCCTGCATTGCCGCCATCGCTGAAGCTGGGCGATAAAGCGCGCAAGCCCGAAATAGCGGGCCAATAGCCCTTAGCAATCACGGCAACCGCGTCATCCAGCTTGATGACTTTTTCGACGCCCTTGATGGCCAATGCGGGCGCGGTGTCGACTGACGTCAGCTTTCCACCGCGCACGGGCGCGGCCATGATTGTTGCGACGCGCATATCCGGCACCGCGAAATCCATACCATATTGGGCGGTACCATCGACCTTTGCCGGGATATCTAAGCGCTGCATGGATTGGCGCATCAGGCGATATTGCGCAGGATCCTTAAGCTTTGGCGCATTATCGAGTGACAAGGTCGCAGCTTCGGCTGCCAACTCGCCATAACGCAGCGCACGGCTTGATTTGGCGTGGATGACCCGGCTGTCTTGCGTGGTCAGTTCAGCCGCAGGGACATTCAAACGCTTGGCGGCGGTTTCAATCAATGCGAGCCGCGTTGCTGCACCGACCTTTTGGAAGGTCTGCTGCCCCGTGAAGCGCAAGGCGGTTGAACCACCCGTAATCTGAAGGTTCATTTGCCGTGCGATGAACGACAAAAAGGATGCTGGAATGCCATTGACGATCGCAGCTTGCCCCGTCATCTCACCCAGAAATCCGCGACCCAGACCGACATTGGCAAAAGAGGGTTCCGCAGGTGCAGAGACCAAGCGCACCTGATCCCATGCGGCATCGAGTTCCTCGGCAAGCATTTGCGCAAGACCTGTGTTCGACCCCTGACCAATATCGGTATGCGGCGAATAAATGGTGATGCTGTCATCCTCACCAATTTTCAGCCATGTCGCAAAAACATGCTCGCCTTTGCCAGCGATGCGCACCTTGGCGTCCTTGGCAGCGTTGCTGTCGGCGATAGATATGCCGAACAGGCCAGCGCCCACAATTGCGACGCCGCCGATCAGGAAGGCACGGCGCTTCACGCCTTTGCGTTTTATGGGTGCTGCTGCGCTATCGGCTGTAGGGGTATCGGTCATCAGACGGCTCCTTCCGCGGCTTTGGCGGCTTGCCCAGTTGCCGCGTGGATCGCCTTGCGAATGCGCGGATAGGTGCCGCAGCGACAGATGTTGGTCATCGCCTCGTCAATTTGCGCGTCGCTTGGGCGGCCCGTTTTTTCAATGAGCGCGACAGCGGCCATGATTTGTCCGGACTGGCAATATCCGCATTGCGGCACTTGCGAGGAAATCCATGCTTTTTGCACGGCATGCAGCGTTCCGTCGGCGGACTTGAGGCCTTCGATGGTGGTAATCGATTTGCCGGCGACGTCGCTGACGGGGACGCTGCACGAACGGGTGGGTTCGCCATCAACATGGACGGTGCACGCGCCGCACGCCGCGACGCCGCAACCGAATTTTGTGCCCGTCAGGCCAAGCTCTTCGCGAATAACCCACAATAAGGGTGTATCGGGCTCTGCGGACAGTGCGACCGCTTTGCCATTGATTGACGTCTGAATTGCCATGTGAAGAAGCTCCCACTCTTAGATGCGTTTCATATAGCAACGCTTCATCCTCTTTGCTAGCGGTTAGCCATGCAAACGGGCAGCGCCAATCATGATCGTATCCTCGCCGCCGCAATCGAATGGGCTGGCGCGCCTATGGCGATTGCGACGGTGGTCGAAACGTGGAAGTCGGCGCCATGTCCAGTTGGCACGCATATGCTGGTCCATGCCGATGGGCGTTTCGTAGGGTCAGTATCGGGTGGTTGTGTTGAGGCTGACGTTCTGGAACGCGCGCAGATGGTTTTGGCCGGCGCGCCAGCGATAGTGCGCCGCTATGGCGTTGCCGATGATGCGGCGTGGGACGTAGGCCTGCCCTGTGGCGGTGATATTCAAGTGCTGGTGCAGCCTGTGTCGGCGGACGGATTTCCGGAAAGCCTGTTTGCCGACATGGTCGATGCGCGGGGCAATGGAGCAACATTGGCCGTCGTAACGAACCTTGCCACTGGCCGCAGCATGATCGCGCAGGATGCTGCGGCAGAGGGCTTTGTAAACGTCTATTACCCGCCCCGCCGGTTGTTGATTGTAGGCGCGGTGGAGATTGCAGCGGCGCTGTCGGCGGTTGCTGTCTCGCAAGGCATTGATGTCACCTTATGCGACCCGCGCGGACGGTTTTTGACGGCGGACCGTTTCCCCGATGTGCGGCTTGATGACCGCTGGCCCGACGAAGCGGTTAAGGCCTTTGCGCCCGATAGCCGCAGCGCGATTGTGACGTTGAGCCATGATCCCAAGATTGATGACCCAGCGCTGATTTCCGCATTGGATAGTCCCGCTGCTTATGTCGCCGCGCTTGGCTCGGTTCGGTCGCATCAGGCCCGGCTATCGCGGCTATCTGCGGCGGGGGTCAGTGCGGACCAAACTGCGCGGATAGAAGGTCCAGCGGGCGTTGCGATTAACGCGATCAGCGCGCCGGAAATCGCGCTATCGATTGCGGGCGGAATGATCCGCGCGTTTAATATGGGCCTGCGTTGATGGACATAAAGGACGTCGCAATCGTCCTCCTCGCCGCTGGTAACGCGCGCCGTTTTGGTGCGGATAAGTTGATGGCCGATCTGGATGGGATGCCGCTTGGCGTGCGCGCCGCGGCGCAGATGGGGCAGCTGGGTGCAGCCGCGCATATCGCCGTGTGCCAACCGGACGCAGCGATTACGCCGCATTATCTGAAGCTGGGTTACACTATCGCTGAAAATCGGCACGCTGAAAGTGGCCTATCGGGTTCGTTGCATCTTGCGGTTGAGGCTGCGGCGCAGACCGAAGCGCAGGCGTTGGTGATACTGCTCGCCGATATGCCATTCGTTGAACTTGCCCATGTCGCGGCGTTGATTGCGGGCTGTGACGGCGAGATACTTGCGTCCTCTGACGGGATCCAATCCATGCCGCCCGCCATTTTCCCGCGCGACAGCTGGTCACGCTTGCTGGACACCGAGGGGGATGCCGGTGCGCGGCATATCCTTACATGCGCGCACACATTAGCTGCACCAGAGGGCAGCTTGCGCGATATAGATACGCCAGATGATTTGGCCGCTTCAAAAGCGCCGCCGCTTGGCTTAGACCGCTCCTCATGAACAAGCCTTCCGCCCGCCCTGCCATTGAAGCCGCCTTGCGCAACCCCAACCTCATGGCGGCCGCCGTGGCGCTTTCGGAAAACAGGTTGGAGGACGCAGAGCCCATATTGCGCGGCCATTTGCGCGAGGCGCCGACCGATGTGGCGGCCATTCGTATGATGGCCGAGCTGGCCGCACGCGTTGGCCGGTTGAAGGATAGCGAGGCTTTGCTCCGCCGGGCGTTGGAGCTGACACCAGACTTCGGCGCAGCGCGGGCCAATTTGGCGACGATATTGTACAAGCAAAACCGCTTTCCAGAAGCGCTTGAGCATCTCAATGCCGTGTTGGCTGACGGGGGCGATAACCCGGTCCAGCAAAATCTGAAGGCCGCGGCACTTGGTCGGATTGGTGGTTATGAAGAGGCCATCGCGCTTTACAAAGAACTGACCACGCGGTTTCCCGACCACGCCAAATTGTGGATGAGCTATGGCCATATGCTCAAAACCGTTGGCAATCAGGACGAGAGCGTTGCCGCCTATCGCCGCGCACTTGCGGTTGAGCCGACCTTGGGCGAAGTTTGGTGGAGCCTCGCCAATCTGAAAACCACGAGTTTCTCGGACGAAGATGTCGCCGCGATGGATAAGGCGCTGACTTCATCCGGCCTTAATGTGGAGGATGAATATCATCTGCATTTTGCGCTTGGCAAGGCGATGGAAGAACGCAGCAAGCATGACCCGGCCTTCAAGCATTATGAACGCGCAAACGCCTTGCGAAATGCTGAGTTGAAATATGACCCTCAAACCTTCCGTCAAAAGGTCGACAGGGTCATTGCGCAATGCACACCCGAATTTCTGGCATCGCGTGCAGGGCAGGGGCATGTTGCGCGTGACCCTATTTTCATTTTGGGCATGCCGCGTGCCGGTTCTACATTGATTGAACAAATTCTCGCCAGCCATTCCATGGTGGAAGGCACGATGGAACTGCCCGATATTCCGGCGATGGCGCTGCGCGAAGGCAATGATGCCGACTGGATTGATGCGCTCGCCGGCTTCAGCGCGGAGGATTTAGAAAGGCTTGGCGCAGAGTTCATGGAACGCACGCGCATTCAACGCAAAACGGACAAGCCATTTTTTATCGATAAGCTGCCCAACAACTGGAATTATCTCGCCTTCATCCGCCTCATTCTTCCCAATGCCAAGATCATCGACGCGCGGCGGCATCCGTTGGATTGCTGTTTCTCCAATTACCGGCAGCATTTCGCCAAGGGGCAGGCGTTTAGTTATGACCTTACCCATTTGGGGCAATATTATGCCGATTATGTGCGGTTGATGGCGCATTTCGATGCTGTCGAGCCAGGCTCTATATATCGCGTTATCCACGAGCAACTGTTGGAAAATCCGGAAGGTGAAATCCGTTCGCTCTTGGAATTTTTGCGCCTTCCGTTCGAAGAGACGTGCCTGAATTTCCATCAAAACAAACGCGCGGTGCGCACGGCATCCAGCGAGCAAGTCCGTCGCCCAATCAACCGCGATGGCGTTGATCAGTGGAAACCATATGCTGCCCATCTTGAACCGCTGAAACGCGCGCTCGGCGATTACTGGAAGACATATCCGGCAATATCATAGTTGTTGTCTTGCAACACAATGATGCCAAATTAGGCCCAAATGGCCGATAAAGCGAAAATATATTGCGCCAGAACGCAAATCGGGGTCTATTTGTTACAGAGTAACAAGGGAGGGTAGCTGCGTGCACCTAAAAATTCAGAATAGCAGGATCCGTTCGGCGTTGGCCGTGCTTTTGACATCAACAGCTTTTGCGGTTCCGGCATTGGCGCAAGAAGCCGCCGGCTCCGACAGTGACGTCATCGTCGTGACCGCGCAAAAGCGCGAACAGAATTTGCAGGATGTGCCGATCGCGATTAATGCCATTGGCAATGAAAAGCTCGACCAGCTGCAAGTGAGCGAATTACAGGATGTTGTGAAATTCCTGCCTTCGGTCACCATTCAACAGGGCGGCCCCGGCTTTGCTCAGGTGTATTTCCGCGGTGTGGCATCTGGCGAAAACGCGAACCACTCGGCATCGTTGCCAACTGTCGGCACCTATTTGGACGAAATGCCAATCACGACCATCCAAGGTGCGCTTGATTTGCATGCCTATGACCTTGCGCGTGTTGAGGCGCTCGCCGGACCGCAGGGCACCTTATATGGTGCAAGCTCGATGGCTGGTACGTTGAAGCTGGTGACGAACGCGCCGGATCCTTCTGGTCTTTACGGAAGCGCTGGCGTTGAGTTTAACAATGTTGCGCATGGTGATTTTGGCGCAATCTACGAAGGTTTCCTGAACGTGCCGATCGCTGAAGGCGCCGCAGCCCGTCTCGTGGGTTGGTATCGCGATGATGCCGGTTACATCGACAATGTGTTGGGCGCACGCACTTATGCAAGCTCGGGCATTTCGCAAAGCAACAGGTTGTTGGTGGAAGATAACTACAACAATGCCGAAACCTATGGCGCGCGTTTGGCGCTCGGCATCGATCTTGACGACAATTGGACTATCAAGCCAACATTGATGGGGCAGGTTCAGAATACGAATGGCAGCTACGCGCAGGAACGTTCCGGCCAGACCACTGGCGAGCTTCAGACGGTGCAATATAACCCAGAGGGTAGCCGCGATAAATGGGTTCAGGCTGCACTGACGATTGAAGGAAAAATCGGAAGCTGGGATGTTACCGCGACAGGCGGCCACTTGCGCCGTAAAACTGAAACACAATCGGATTACTCTGATTATGCCTATTTTTACGATGCGCTGTCCGGTTACGGTAACTATTTTTACGATAATGCCGGTGATCTCGTAAACCCGAACCAGTATATTCAAGGCATTGACCGGTATAAGAAAAGCTTTGGCGAATTGCGTGTCGCAAGCCCCTTGGATGCTCCATTGCGCTTCATTGGCGGTCTTTTTGCGCAACGTCAGTCGCATAATATTGAACAGAATTACATCATCGATAATATTGCCGACTCCATCACCGTGACGGGTACCAACAGCAATATCTGGCTGACCAAGCAAAAGCGCGTCGACCGGGATTACGCGGCCTTCGGTGAATTGACCTATGACCTGACAGAGAAGCTGTCGCTGACAGGAGGCTTACGTTATTATAAGTTTGATAACTCGCTTCAGGGCTTCTTCGGATTCTCTTCCGGCTATTCTAGCAGGACTGGTGAAGCTGCCTGTCTGAACACCGATGGCACAACGCGGCGCGCCAATCCGGCGGGAAAGCCTGTGCCAATCCTTGTCGACGGCAGCCCTTGCACCAATGTGGACAAATCCACATCGGACACTGGTTTCATCCATAAGTTAAACGCGACATACAAAGTCACCGACGATGTTCTGGTCTATGCCACATGGTCGCGCGGTTTCCGTCCGGGCGGGATCAACCGTCGCGGCACCTTGCCGCCTTATGGTTCGGACAAGCTCGACAATTATGAATTGGGCTGGAAAACTACGTTCGGTGCGTTCCGTTTGAACGGCGCCGTATTCCAAGAAGATTGGAATAATATCCAACTGTCGTTCTTGGGTGCGAACGGCCTGACCGAAATCCGCAACGCTGGCGTTGCGCGCATTCGCGGCCTCGAAATGGACGCTGGCTTCCGTACTGGCGGGCTCAGCCTGAACGCTGGGTTCAGCTACAATGACGCGCAAATTCGTCGCGATTTCTGCGCCATTGCCAACGCAACCTTTAATTGCACCACGGCGGGCAATTCGTTGCTTGCAGCATCTGGATCGCGCCTTCCCGTGACAGCGAAGGTCAAGGGCAATGCAATTGCACGTTACGAGTTCCCGATCGCAGATTGGGATGGTCATGTGCAACTTGCGGTGAACCATATAGGTAGCCGTAGAAGTGATTTGCGCCCAGCGCAGAACAGCATCAAGGGTAATCTGGATGCTTACACCACGGCGGACTTCTCCATTGGCGTGAAGAAAGACGTGTGGGACATTGAAGCCTTTGCCACCAACCTGTTTGACACACGCGGCGTGGTAAATACCGGGGTACAGTGTCTTGAAACGGTCTGCGGCACGGGTAAGACGGCATCAACACCAACGGGTGGCGCGTTTTATGATGTCCTCATCAAGCCTCGCGTGATCGGAGTAAAATTCTCGCGCGATTTTTAAAGTTTCATTTTAGTTTGTTGCCACTGGCAACAGGGGAGGAGAAGCCGGATCTGAAAAGGTCCGGCTTTTTCATTGTCCTCAGGCAAAGTCCTCAGGCAAATATCCGTTTGAACATACTCCGGTCGGCCAACACTTCTGCCGCGCAGTTATGCCCCGGTGCGCCCGTGACGCCACCACCAGGGTGGCTACCTGCACCGCACATATATAGGCCCTTGAGCGGTCCGCGATAGGCGCCATGGCCCAATATCGGGCGGGCGGACCACAATTGGTCAAGGCTCATATTGCCATGCATGATGTCGCCGCCGACCAAACCGAATTTGCGCTCAAGTCCCTTGGGGCTAAGAATTTGGCGACCCAAAACGGACGCGCGGAAGCCGGGTGCATAGGCCTCAACTGTGCTGATGATATCGTCTGCGGCCTTGCCCTCTTCGGCGTCCCAGTCACGTGGCGTGCCATCTGCATTGGCGGGTAACTCTGGCGCAAATTGCTGACAGAATAGGCTGGCGACATGTTGTCCCGCAGGCGCAAGGCTGTCGTCGACGGTGGACGGGATCAGGATTTCTACGATTGGCTTTTGCGACCAACCGTCACGCTTCGCATCCAAAAATGCGTGGTCCATATAATCGAGCGTTGGGGCAATGATGATGCCCGATTGATGATGTTCGCCAGCTTCGGGCAAGCACGTGAATTTGGGCAATTCCGACAAGGCGACGTTCATGCGGAATGTGCCGCTGCCTGCCTTGAAACCCTTTACGCGGCGTTTGAATTCCGGTTTCAAGTCGGCATCGTCGAACATGCGTTCGTACAATAGCTTTGGTCCGACATTGGAAATGACGCGGTCGGCAACGATTTCCTCGCCGCTTTCAAGGCGGACGCCCGCAACCTTTTCGCCATCCACCAATACGCGTGAGACAGGCGCCTCGAGGCTGATTTCTGCGCCAAGATCGCGGCATACCTTGGCCATGATCTGCGTGATGGTACCCATGCCGCCAATGCTGTGGCCCCATGCGCCCTTGTTGCCATTCACTTCACCAAAGACGTGGTGCAGCAATACATAAGCACTGCCCGGCGTATCGGGGCTGGCATAATTGCCGACAACAGCGTCAAAGCCGAATGCCGCTTTCACCGCCTCGCTCTCGAACCAGCTATCCAAGAAGCTGCGCGCTGATTTTGTGAACAGTTCTAACACATCGCGTTGCTGCGACAGATTAAGCTTCATCAAGCCACGGCCCTGCACTGCGGCGTCGATTAACGTTTTGAGGCCATCACCGACATTGGGCGGCGACCGCAACGCAAGGTCGCGCAGGACGTCGGCGACGCCCTCAAGCATGTCGTAATATTGCGGCAGCACCGCCGCATCATGCTTTGAAAAGCGCGCGAACTCAGCTTGCGTCCGCTCCAACCCGCCGCCGAGTTTCAGATAGCCGCCATCTTCCTGCGGTAGGAAATTGGAAATGGGCCGCTCGATTACGCGATAGCCATGGTCGACCAGCTTCATGTCCGAAATGACCTTCGGCTGAAGCAGGCTTACCGTATAGCTTGCCACCGAATTGCGGAAACCGGGGTGGAACTCTTCGGTCACAGCAGCGCCACCGACCACATCGCGGCGCTCGACAATCCGGACCTTCAGGCCAGCACGCGCGAGATAAAAGGCGCAAACAAGGCCGTTATGGCCAGCGCCAATGATGAGGGCGTCATATTTTTTGGTCATTTTTTGCTCCAGCCCGTTGCGGGGCGATGTTCGAGGCGGGCCTCGGGAATGATGTTGCGGATTTGGCGGCAGAAGCTTTTCAAGCACACTTCTTTGTCGGACAGCGGGCCCATCGAAAAACTGCGGCTTGCCATGCCTTGCTGCACGCGGGTGATGAGGACGGTGTCCTCTGCGTTGACCTGCCGGTTGATGCGCCAGTTAAGGTAACGTGCCGCCCGCATTTCGCGGCGGTCATCGTGCAGCACATAACTGATCTCGCGAATGACGCAGCTATTGGGGCCAGTGGGCAACCATTGCATGAAATCCACTTGGTCAGGATAAATGTCGAACGCGACCGACGGCCACAGCTTGAAATACAGCCAGCGTTTCTGGTTGGCCTCAGGCAGATGGGGCACCGAAGGCAGCAGATTCTGGTATCCGCGCTCGGACCAGTTGGCCGAAGGCCGGTCGACAAGATCGCCCCACATGCGGTCAACATGCGGCTCTGCTTCTATGCCATAGCTTTTGCCGAACAAGCGGGTGAGGCCGGGATGTGCCACGGGAATGTGCAAGCCATCGGAATAATTGTCGCCGACATTTTTCCAGTTCACATCGCGCGGGCGCATCGTCACGCGTCCAAGCGCCCTGAGTTCCTCAAAGCGGTACGGCGCGACTTGGGCCTCATACGGGGCCATCATGTCCGCGACCGAGGGGCCATCCCCTTCAAGACGGACAAATATGAATCCGCGCCAGATTTCCATATCGACGGGCACAAGGCCCGCCTTGCTCTTGTCGAGCGTTGGGTAGGATGCGCTGTCGGGCACGCCGGTCAAGCGGCCATCAAGGTCATAGGTCCATGCGTGATAGGGGCAGACGAGCTTTTTCGCACATCCGTCGGAGCCGTCAACCAAACGGCTTCCGCGGTGGCGGCAGACATTGGTAAAGGCGCGCAGCACGTCGTCATTGCCGCGCACGACGATCACGCTCTCGCCGATATAATCAAGGCTGTGCCAGTCGCCCGCATTCGCGACGTCACTGACATGGCATACGACCTGCCATGACGGGCGGAAAATGCGGTCCACCTCAAGCGCTGCGAATTCAGGATCATCATAGGTCCACGCCGGAAGGCTGCAGCAATCAAGATCATCGCGCATATTGTGTAAGTCCGACTCGGACATCTTGCTCCCCTTGTAATACGAGTGTATAACAGCGCCATGACCGTGCGACAAGTCTTCACCCGCGAAAGCGCCGATACCCGACGCGATGCGTTGATTGCAGCGACGGCGCGATGCCTTGCGACGCGCGGCGCCCATGGGACATCCGTACGCGCCATTTGTGTGGAGGCTGGCGTTTCGGCCGGTCTTCTGCGGCACTATTTCGATGGCATTGATGCATTGGTGGCCGCGACCTATCGTGCCACTGGCGCACGCGTTGCCGCCGCGATGCATGCCGCTGTGGAGGACGTAGCGGTGGACAATCCGCGTGGCAGATTGCTGGTGTTTGTCACCGCAAGCTTTCGTGCGCCCATCGCTGACCCCGCGTTGCTGGCCACATGGCTGGCGTTTTGGAGCCTGTCGCGCACGGTGCCAGCCATCGGTGCAATCCATGACGAAATTTACGCCGAGAACCGCCAAGACATTGAACGCCTGATCTGCGCCTGTCCAAACGCGCCAAAGGACGCGCGATTGGCAGCAGTTGCGTTGACAGCCTTAGTCGACGGCCTTTGGTTGGAGCTGAGCCTCGGCAACGCACCCTTCAGCGTCGGCGAAGCAGAGGCCTTGGCCGAAAAGTGGCTGGATAACTTTATCTGAGCCGGCAAATACGCCTGTCATAAGGCTGCAACAGCTTTTGATTAGCGAGTTCTGCTCAGCATCCGGACCATGCGCCGCAGGGATTGCTAAAACGCAAAAGGAGAATCTAGAAATGTCATTATTAACCAACCGCCGTCTTTTGCTTGCAACCGCTGGATTTGGTATTGGCGGACTGTTGCTGCCCGGCGGCGTGGCTATGGCCCAAACTCTTCTTGGCCTTACCGGATTTACCCATAATGTTGCCAGCGGCGAGCCGGGCCCTGACTCGGTTCTTTTGTGGACGCGTTATGTGAACCCCACCGGTGGACCATCCAAAGTGCGCGTGGAAATTTCCGAAAGCCGTGATTTTGTAAAAATTGCAGGCGGCGGACAAATGGTGACTGGACCCTGGCGCGACCATACGGTCAAGATTACCGTCGACAATCTCGCGCCGGGCAAGTGGCATTGGTTCCGTTTCATTGCGCCTGATGGCAGCATTTCCCCGATTGGCCGCACCAAGACTTTACCATTAGGTAAGACTGCCAAGTTCAACATTGCGGTCTTCTCATGCTCCAATCTGGGCTTCGGCGAATTCAACGCATACGGCCATGCTGCTGCGCGTGATGACATCGATCTTGTGCTCCACATGGGTGACTATATCTATGAATATGGCCGTGGGGGATATGATGGCGGCGCGAAATTTGCCGCGCGTATTTTCCCCGCCGATGAAATCCTGACGCTGGCGGATTATCGTTTGCGTTATGCTAGCTATCGTTCGGACAAGCAGTTGCAGGCGCTGCACGCCAATTTCCCGATGATCGCCAATACCGACGATCATGAAAGCGCCAATGATAGTTGGGAAGGCGGCGCACAAAATCACAGCGTGGATGAAGGTGATTGGAATTCTCGGCGCAACGCTGCGATGCAGGTGTGGCGCGAATGGTTACCTGTCGGTGAGCAGCCGTGGAAGGAATATCCGATTGGCGATCTCGCAACTTATTATCGTACAGATACGCGTGCGGTCGCCCGATCCGAGCCTTATGATTATAGTAACCTTCTGCGGTTGGGTGATCCGGCAAAGGAACTTTCCGAATATCGCGATGGCGCATGGCGTGATCCGTCCATGACGATGTTGGGAAGCGAACAAGAGGCATGGTTGTCACGCGCGATTAGCCGCAACAATTCTACATGGGCTGTGCTCGGTTCGGCTACCAATATGGGCTATAACTACACGCCGGAGAACGCGATGGATTGGGTCCCCCAATTAGCGCCGGAGCGTGCGCGCAATTATGTGCGGCAGGGCATCGCTGCGACAAAGGCAGGCTTGCCATCTAATCTCGACAATTGGGGCGGATACCCTGCAGCGCGGTCGCTTTTGCTGGCGGCGGCCCAGCGCGCAGACGCAAACTTGGTGGTTGTGACGGGCGATAGTCATAATGGCTGGGCCTATGACTTGCCCGAAGGCGGCAAACCTGCAGGCGTTGAATTTGGCGGTCACAGCGTCTCGTCGCCTGGCTTTGAAAGCGCAATTCCGTTCACCGCCCCGGCCGATGTCGCACGCAGCTTGCTTGACGCGAGCAAGCAGGAATTGCGCTGGGTCGATACATCTAACCGCGGCTACATGCATCTGGCTCTCACCCCGCAGGCGGCAACGAACGAATGGGTGTTTATGCAGACGGTCAAGGACCTGTCGCTTGCCACCAAGACAGGGCATAAAATGAAAGTACGGCCAGGCCGAAAGATTCTTGAGCAGGCCTAGGCCCCGCTTTTAATCGACCGGTTAAATCGCCTTGATTTCTTGCCATGCCTCGCGCCATAGAGGACGCAGAGGCTCGAGGAGAGAATGACATGCAGATGGCTGGTTTGGGATATAGCGAAGAACAGATTGAGCTGCTTGACGTAGCCACGAGCTTTTGCCG
>NZ_JARXAI010000063.1 GCF_029865925.1 Sphingorhabdus sp. | reverse complement strand
GGCGAACAGGCAGCTTCGCGGCACAATTGGCTTGAGCGCAACGCCTATGCCGCGCTTGACCTTGGCACCAATAATTGCCGGTTGCTCATCGCGCGGGCAGGTGGCGACGATTTTACAGTGGTGGATGCTTATTCGCGCGTTGTCCGTTTGGGTGAGGGGCTCACATCAACTGGTCGCATGAGTGATGAGGCGATGGACCGCGCGGTCGAAGCACTATCGGTATGCGCCGAGAAGTTAAAGAAACGTAACGTCGTGCTCGCCCGATCCGTGGCAACTGAAGCCTGTCGTCAGGCGGCGAACGGAGCGCAATTCATCGAACGGGTTAAGCGCGAGACCGGTATTCACCTCGATATCATCAGCCCGAAGGAAGAGGCCCGGTTGGCGATGATGGGCTGCCACGTGTTGCTTGAAAACGGTGATGGGCCCGCCCTTATATTTGACATCGGCGGCGGCTCTACGGAATTGGTGCTTGTGTCGACGAGCGGTCCCATGCCCGAAATTCTGGATTGGGTGAGCGTCCCATGGGGTGTGGTTTCGCTCACCGAAAGCGAACGGGTAGAGGGCGACAGCCCGGAGCAATTAAAGGCAAGTTACCAAGTGATGCGCGATAAAGTTATGCAAAGCTTCGCTGATTTCGCGGCCCGTCTTCCCGACGAGGGCGGAGACCGCCGCTTATTAGGTACTTCGGGTACAGTCACCACGTTGGCCAGCGTCTATTTGAAACTCAACAGTTACGACAGGCGGGCCGTGGACGGGCTGCATCTCCCGACTTCTGCGATGCGGGACATTAGCCAAGAACTTGCCCATCGCAATGTTAAAGGGCGCGCAGAGTTTCCAACCATTGGCCATGAACGTGCCGATTTGGTAGTGGCCGGTTGTGCGATACTTGAATCTATTTTCGACATATGGCCCGGTGAACGGCTGGGCGTTGCTGATCGCGGCATTCGCGAGGGTATATTGCGCGCGCTGATGGCCAGCGACGCCAATCGCCGTAATCGGCGGAATTGAAGCATGGCAGACAATCTTTTTGGTGGTAAAAATTCAGGCCGGACACTGGCCGGAAAACAAAAGGTCAAGACCGCAAAGCGCCGGACGGCCGGGTCGACACGCTGGCTTGAGCGTCAATTGAATGACCCCTATGTCAAACGCGCGCATGGCGAAGGCTATCGCAGCAGAGCGGCGTATAAGTTGGTCGAGCTCGACGAAAAATTTCATATTTTGCGCGGTAAAAGGGCCATTGTCGATTTGGGCGTTGCGCCTGGCGGCTGGGCGCAGGTTGTACGCAGACAGCAGCCAAAGGCAGCGATTGTTGGCATCGATTTGTTGCCCGTCGACCCGCTTGAGGGTGTGGTTCTGCTCGAGATGGATTTTATGCACGATAGCGCGCCTGATAAGCTCATTGCCGAGCTTGGGAGCGCGCCGGACTTGATATTATCAGACATGGCCGCGAATACGGTTGGGCATAAGCAGACAGACCATCTGCGCACCATGGGTCTGGTCGAGGCAGCGGTGGATTTTGCAGTCAAAGTGCTTATGCCTGGGGGCGATTTTGTTGCGAAGGTATTTGCTGGTGGCACCGATCCGGCGATGCTGAGTATCCTCAAATCGAACTTTACAACAGTTAAACACGCAAAGCCGCCAGCCAGCCGCAAGGGCTCGGTGGAATGGTATGTGATTGCCCAAGGCAAAAAGGGCTAATCAGCTTTTCGCGCGCGCCTTTTCGATGGCGCTCTGCAACGCTTCATACCCCAGCGCGCCCTCTAATATCTGATCGCCAATGATAAAGGTTGGTGTGCCATTGAAGCCGATCTGGTGCATCAAACTAAGATTACGTTCAATTTCTTGATTGGCTTGTGGCGAGGCCGCGAAGCTGCGGGCCGCGGTGATATTTAGTCCTGCGGTCTGCGCTGCTGCGGCTATGTTGGGTTCATCCGCCCGCCCAAGGGCAAACAGCGCATCGTGAAATGCCTTGTGTTTGCCCTGACGTGCAGCGGCGAGTGCCCACAATGCGGCAGTGCGGCTCGTTTGGCTTAGAATAGGCAATTCGCGATAGACAAGGCGGATATTGCCATCGCTCTTTAGCAAGCGTTGCATGTCTGGCAGACTCGCCCGGCAGAAACCGCAGTTATAGTCAGTAAACTCGACAATCGTCACGTCACCCTTGGGATTGCCTGCCTCCGCGCCAGGGAAGGGGGTAGCGATTTCATTTCCGGCCGCAGACAGCCGCTCTGTAACTTCACGCTGCTGTAAAATGGCAATGGCGTCGGTGATAATTTCGGGATTTTCGAGGATATAGGCCTTCACCAGTGCCTCAGTTGCCTTGCGGTCCGCGGGGGACATGCCTGCAGCAGACACAGCTGCATCCGCAGATTTGGTTGCGCTCTCCGAGGTTGGTGTGGCATTTAAAGCGCGATCTTCGGCAGGGGGTGGCCAAAAAATATAGGCTGCTAACATAGCCAGTATGATCAAACCCGCAACGACAGTGGCGATAATGATCCGGTGGTTTTGTGCGTGTTCTTTCATGGGCGTTGATTAGCCGCAACGCAGGCATTCGGCTAGCATTTTAACGACGTCCCTTCTTCAAGGACGCAAGCTTTGCTTCAGCCACCATGTTGATATCCTGAGCGCGGATCCAGTCTGGCGAATATTCCGGCAATCCCGCCATGGCGGTTTGCGCGTTGGGCAATGCAAGTTGCGGCGCGCCTTCCATCAAATAGCGTTCGGCGCTGGCGAGGGCGGCGCGCGCGGTATCGCCTTTTTGTTCATAGACAACGCCAAGTTGATACCAAGCGAAGGGATTTTGGTTATCCTTGGTTACCGCTGCTTTCAACACCTGCGCAGCCTCATCCAACTGTGCCTTATCGTCGGTCGCAATCAATGCATGGCCGAATATTGCCGCAATCAATGGTTGGTTACCTGTAAGACTTACCGCCTTGCGTAAAGGAATAATCGCTTCAGCTGGGTGACCCGATTCCAACAAGATTTGTCCATATAGTTCCAAGAAATATGGGTCGTCGGGTGCGGAAACGACAAGGGTCGAAGATTCATCTAATGCCTTTTGCGGATAGGCTGATTTGTGCCATGCATAAGCCCGTGCATATCGGGCGGGGACCGACTTGTCAGTTTCCGGATAGTCACGCAGTGTGGCAGTGGGATCAGCTAGATAACCTGTGAGCTTGGCCTTAATGCGTTTAAAATCACTCTCCCATTTCGGGCTTAACGGCGCGCTCCATGCAGGATCAACCGAGTATGTGTCCTGAAGAACTGCAATGCGCTCGCCTGACAAAGGGTGAGTCCGCCCGTAGCTGTCCTCTTGGGGAATGCCGAGACGGAATTCAAAATTCTGGAGCTTCTTAAAAAAAATAATGGAGCCGCGACCCGATATGCCAGCCTTGGAAAGATACTGCGCGCCCGCCGCGTCGGCTGTACCCTCTTGTCCGCGGCTGAAGGCTAGGAACTTCCCCATAGCGGCTTGCTGACCCGCCGATAAAATGCCCATACCAGCCTCACCGGCCCCCGCCGCAATAGCGGCTGCCGCAAGTATAAGGCTAGCGATGCTGATGCCGCTAGCCACAGAGGCGCCTTCGTCATAACGGACGGCGTGACCTCCCACGACGTGTCCAAGCTCATGTGCGATCACGCCTTGTACTTCGTTCGCGGAGGTTGCGGCATCGATTAAGCCGCTGTGGATGTAGACAGCTTGGCCGCCGGCTACGAACGCATTAATGGATTTGTCATTGATGAGGATGATTTCGACATTGTTGGGATCAAGACCTGCCGCTGCGATCAAGGGCGCCGAAATTTCGTCGAAAAATGCTTCAGTTTCTGCGTCGCGCAAGATTGACTGTGCCATCACCGGTCGCGCCGAAACCAACATGGCTAAAAACAGAATGAACGACGTACGGATGGCGCGAAACACGGTGATGCTCATATGCGATGAATGGCCCGATCTTGATGAACGCGCAATGAAGAAGTTTTATAAACAAAGCCCCTCCAGTCGATGACCAGCGGGGCTATGTTGTTTTCAGTTTTGCTGCTTCTTATCCGAATGTGCGCTGCCACCATCCAGTGCGTGGCGTACCGTCCTCATTGACGCCCTCTGCATCCGTGGATGCTATGTCTTGCATCGCACCCTTTGCAACGACTTTCTTGCGAGGGACTTTCGCCTTTGGCGCCTCGGCAATTTCCTGGGTTGCAGCTTCAGCTATTGCCGGTGCCTTGTCCTTTGCCTTAGCGCGTGACTTGGCTGGCGCCTTTGCCTTTGCGACAGGCGCATCATCGGTAGCAACTGGTATATCGGCAGTGGGAGCTTTTTCCTCTGCCTCATCCGCAACAGTTTCTGCCTTCGGCTCCGCACGGCTACGGCGCTTTGGCTTCGGGTCTGCCTCTTCGCTTACTTCGACCGGAACCGCTAACATTTCCGTTTCGGTAGGTGCTGAAGCTTCGGCTGCTGTGTCTAGGCCTGCTTCCTGAAGGTCGCGACCTCTGCCGCCGCGACGTCCGCGACGTGCTTTTGGCTTGGCTTCTGCATCCGCTTCGGGTGCTTCGACTGCGGCATCGCTTTCAGGACGTTCCGACGTAGCCTCGTTTTCGCCGGCAACTGCATCTTCGCCTTCAGGCCGTCCACCACGCTCGCGTCCCTTGCCACCACGGCGGCCACGGCGACGCTTGCGCTTGCGACCTTCGCCGCCTTCACCTTCTTCGCGTGGACGCTCCTCGCGGGCACGGCGCGGTTCGCGGGCGGTTTCTTCAACTTCATCAACTTCGTCGTCGAAATCGTCGATTTCATCTTCGATATCGTCATCGTCGAGATCAATAATAGGCGGTAATTCGACAGGACGCTCTGGACGTGGGCCGGAGCTTGAAACCGCAAGCTTTGCGCCCTCGGTCTCGCCATTGGGGACGATCAGAACGCGGACATGGTAGCGATCTTCAATCGCTGCGAGTTCTGCACGTTTGTTGTTGAGGCAATATATTGTTGCCTCTTGGCTAGCTTGCAGAACGATCTGGCTGCCATTACCCTTTGCGGCTTCTTCTTCGATAAGCCGTAATGCGGACAACGCGGCGGACGATGCTGTGCGCACAAGACCAGTGCCCTCACAATGTGGACATTCGCGGGTTGATGCTTCAAGCACACCAGTGCGTAGACGCTGACGGCTCATCTCCATGAGGCCAAAGCTGGAAATGCGGCCGACCTGAATACGGGCGCGGTCGTGTTTCAACGCTTCTTTCATTGCGCGCTCGACTTTGCGCGCGTTTGAATGATGCTCCATGTCGATAAAGTCGATGACAACAAGGCCAGCCATGTCGCGCAAACGCAGTTGGCGGGCAATCTCGCGCGCGGCTTCTAAGTTTGTCGAAAGCGCCGTCTGTTCAATGCCATGTTCTTTGGTCGAACGGCCTGAGTTGATGTCGATTGATACCAACGCTTCGGTCGGGTTGATGACAATATAGCCACCTGATTTCAACTGGACGATCGGCTGATACATAGCATTCTGCTGATCCTCGACATGGTAGCGCTGAAACAACGGTACTAGATCGGCATAATGCTGCACACGCTTGGCGTGGCTTGGCATCAGCAATCTCATGAAATCTTTCGCGGCCTTGTAACCATCCGGCCCTTCAACAAAGACTTCGTCAATATCTTTGTTATAAATATCGCGGATGGCGCGTTTGATCAGGTCGCTGTCGGTGTGGATCAGCATTGGCGCTGCACCGCGGAGCGTACGTTCTCGAATTTCGTCCCAAAGGCGCGCCAAATAATCAAAGTCACGCTTGATTTCAGGCTTCGTCCGGGCAAGCCCAGCGGTCCGGATGATGCAGCCCATAGTATTGGGTAATGTGAGGTCCGAAACAATGGACTTCAAACGCTTACGGTCGGTAGCGCTGTGGATTTTTCGGCTAATGCCACCACCATGCGACGTGTTTGGCATTAATACGCAATAACGGCCTGCAAGGCTCAAATAAGTTGTGAGTGCAGCGCCCTTATTACCGCGTTCTTCTTTAACAACCTGAACCAGCAAAACCTGACGACGATGGATAACGTCCTGGATCTTGTAACGGCGCCGCAAGTTCATGCGCTTTGCGCGCACCTCGTCGCTTGCCTTTGGTGCGCGACTTTCCCCGTTGCGGCTTCCGCGTCCACGGCGGCGGCGGTTATTGCGACCATTGTCGCCGCCATTATCGCCGCCTTCGTTTTCGTCTAAATCATCACCATTGCTATTCAGGTCGGGTTCTTCACCCTCTGTCATGTCTATGGTGTCGACGCTGTCGTCGCTGTCGACTTCAATAAAATCGTTTACATCGTCGTCGCGTTCGGCAGAGCCCTGCATGATGTCGGAAGGCTCATCGCTTTCCTCTTCTTCCTGCTCACGCAAAGCAGCTTCTTCCGCAGCAGCCTCTGCTTCCTCAGCCAACAATCGGTCACGGTCTTCCCTTGGGATTTGGTAATAGTCAGGGTGGATTTCGGCAAAAGCCAAAAACCCATGACGGTTGCCGCCATAATCGACAAAAGCCGCCTGAAGCGACGGTTCAACCCTGGTTACTTTTGCGAGGTAGATATTGCCTTTGAGCTGCTTGTGCTCGGCCGATTCAAAATCAAATTCCTCAATCTGGTTTCCTGTTACGACTGCGACCCGGGTTTCCTCCCGGTGACGCGCGTCGATAAGCATACGCGTTGTCATGTAATTTACTCCAGCGAGGCTGGCATCCGGTTGTCAGCCAAAGGCCGCTCGCTTCATTGTTGATGCATTGCCAGGCAGGACGCACAGCGTTCCTGTCGGCAAAGCGATATGGTGGAAATGAAAGAATTGCGTCTGCTGCTTGTGCATGGCGGGCGTGTATCGCGCGCGCTTGATTTCCAACC
>NZ_JARXAI010000054.1 GCF_029865925.1 Sphingorhabdus sp. | reverse complement strand
GGCGCTCGGCAATTTGTGGGCCGAAATAATCGATAAGATATTTGCGTCCGGCAACGCCCTTACCCATCGGCGTGAACGGCAATGGCGCGCGAATGGGCGCGACCGATGCCTGAACCATGTCGACAAAGGCCTTGTTGATCTTGTCCGCCTCTGGCCCAAGAGGTATCCCTAAAAAGCTGCTGGCCGCGACATCCAGCGTCAGTTGCTTGATCGCGGGATAGAACAGCATGTCGCCGCGCCAATCCCTCAACTGCTCGGCAAAGATGCGGTTCATGTCTTGGGTATAGGCGCGCATTGGCTGAGGCTTGAAGGCGATGCCAAGCGCGCGGCGGTCCATGCGGTGGTGGTCGAAATCCATCAACATCAATCCGCGCGGGAACAATAAGTTCAGGACCGGCCCCCAACCCTGCTCCGACGAAAACAGCTTTTCACGATCAAACAGCAAAAGCTCATTTGCCTCGGCGCCCACCAACGAGACGGTCGGGTTGCCAAAGGCGTTGGTGCGGAACACCTTGCCATAGGTTTTGACCATGCGCGCGCCGTAGCCGGGAGGGTCACGCAGCACGCGGAATGTAGTGCCGATAATCGGCGGGCCATTTTCGCCGGGGATGTGCGACAGATCGCCAATCTTCTTGCGCGGCACCCAATGCGGGTTCGCAGCTTCGCTATGGGCAAGGGCCATGGGTCTCAATCCTATTTAATTGCGCGGTTAAGGTTTACTGCCATGGATGTCAGTATGGCGCAAGTGGGACATGGCCGCACCGAATTTAATGGAGCCAAGCAGCCATATTCATGTCCAATTCAACCACCACGCCATAGGCATTGCAGCACGGGGCCGCAGTGGGTATATCTCCGCAAGTAAGGCCGGTTGCGCGCGACTGCCTCGATGTGCGGCGGTGCGCCGGCAGAGGATTGATCTCCGCCCCGTAAATTTGACGCGCGCGGGTGGCGCCGCCAGCGGGTGTTAAATCACTTTAATCGCGCGAAATAAGTTTATATATTTAACTTAAAATACCTTCATTGAGTTTTTAACCAAATCGCCGAAAGTAAGAAGCTGTAAAAATAAAAGCGGGAAATAATGGGACAACTTGAACGTATTCGCACCGTTGAGGACGACCTGCGCGTCCGCATATTGACGTGTGAGGCGGAAATTTTGTTCTTCCTGAGGGACATGAGGGCCGCAAGCTTCAAGACCTGTGTGAGGTGTCAAAATACTCCCACGTCACCATCCATGACTATATTCGCAAGTTGACGGCTGCCGAAATCATCGCAAAGTCGGTCTTTGACGGTGACGGTCGGCGCGTGCGTTACACGCTGACCGAGAAGGCGGATAAGATCTTAGACAATCTATACGGCCATGTAGCCAAGTTGAGATAGTCGCCCCGCGCCGAAGGGCTTACCTCCGCGCCTCGGCCCAATACCCTCCAACACACAGCCTCAACTGACCTGTCCGCGCATGCTCTAAAGCAACGCGTCGCCAGCCGACCGCAGGACGTAGCATTTATAAGGTCATTGCTTCGCGCAACTGAATGGAAAGCCGGTCGGCTTGTCCGGAAAAGGCTACACTCTATCGTTCGGTGAGGTCGTGGTGAATGCCGATGAAGGCATGCAGCCGGTCAACCGATGTATTGCCAGTAACGCTAAATGCCCCACAAAATGATATGCAGGATTACACACGAGACTTATAATCAATTGGAATAACGCAGACATTGCCTCGATCGCTTTGCATATCACAGGCAAAAATTTGGTGACCCCTACGGGAATCGAACCCGTGTTTCAGCCGTGAAAGGGCCGCGTCCTAACCGCTAGACGAAGGGGCCAATCGCTTGGCGAGCCGCGCCTTTACGGATTCGTTATGCGCTCGTCAAGGCCAAGTTGGCGCAACTTCAGTCGGCAAAGGCGATGTCGTCGACATGCAGCTCAACTTTTGGTGTCGCGCCCCAGTCATCCGTCTTGGCGCGACCTGCAAACCAGAAGCGCCGCCCGCGATCGGCGTGGAGCATTGTCTGGCCGAGAACCGTCTCGCCCTGACGAAATGCCATGGCCTTAAATGACTGCCCGTCGTCGCCCGCGACGATGGCGCGGACGTGGTCTTTGCCTACAATATCGCACTTGATGATCCGCAATGGCCCCGTCACCACGCGCGGGCCGGGCCAGCCCATGCCATAAGGCCCAGCGGTCTCCATTGCGTCGACAAATAATGGGTTGAGCCCGCGCGGGGCGACGATGGCGTCAATCAGCAGCGCCTTGACGCCCGATGCATTCGCGACGTCCGCCGCCAGCCGTTCATCGAGCCAGTCCGCCAAGGCGTCAATTTTTTCGCCGTCAACGGTCAGGCCCGCCGCCATGGCATGACCGCCGCCCGCCACGAGCAATCCAGCCTCGCGCGCCGAAATGATGGCTGCGCCCAAGTCAACACCTGCGATCGAGCGGCCCGATCCCTTGCCGACGCCATGTTCATCCACCGCAATGACGATGGACGGCTTGCCCGTCTTTTCCTTAATGCGCCCAGCGACAATGCCGATAACTCCGGGGTGCCAGCCCTTGCCCGACAACAACGCCACGGCACGATTATGTTGTCCGGCAAGCATGGCCTCGGCCTGCTCCTGCACAACAGATTCAATCGCGCGGCGTTCTTCGTTTAGCCGGTCGAGCTCCATCGCGATGTCCTGCGCCTCGACGGCATCTTCAGTAATAAGCAACCGCACGCCAAGGTCGGATTTGCCGACGCGGCCACCGGCATTGATGCGTGGGCCCAAGGCAAAGCCAAGGTCGGAGCATATTGGCGCGCGGGTTAGGCGGCTGGCTTGAACCAACGCCGACAGGCCAATGTTGCGGCGCGCGGCCATGACCTTTAGCCCCTGCGCAACAAATGCGCGGTTTAGCCCCCTAAGTTGGGCCACGTCGGCCACAGTGCCCAACGCCACAAGGTCAAGCAGGTCCATGATTTTCGGTTCAGGCCGCGCGGCAAAATAGCCACGCGCGCGCAGGGTTCGGATTACAGCCGCCCCCAAGAGGAAGGCCACGCCAACCGCCGCCAGATGCCCGTGGGACGCCGCCTCGTCGCTTTCGTCGAGTCGGTTGGGGTTTACCAAGGCAAAGGCTTGCGGAAGCTCTGACGCGCATTTGTGGTGGTCAACAACGATGACTTCAAGCCCAGCACCCTTGGCCTGCGACAGCGCGTCATAGGCCATCGCCCCACAATCCACCGTAACGATCAGGCGACTGCCGCTTGTCCCAATGCGCACCAAGGCCTCGCCAGAGGGGCCATAGCCCTCCATCAAGCGGTCTGGGATATAATAGCCTGCGTCCAGTTCCAACATGCGCAGCAAGCGAATGAGAAGCGCCGCACTGGTCGCGCCGTCGACGTCATAGTCTCCGTAGACGGTGACTTGCTGGCCCGCCTCAACGGCCTGCGCCAGTCGAAGTGCGGCACGCTCCATATCCTGAAATATCGACGGATCGGGCATGAAGTTACGAATGGTCGGGTTGCGGTGCCGTTCGATGTCATCGCGCTCGACGCCGCGCGCCATCAGCAACTGGGTGACGAGATCATCCGGCTGAAATTCGGGGTCTCGGCCATCAGTGCCGCTACCACGCCAGTGCCAGGCTTGTTCAAGGATCGAGTGATTAATGTCGAGGACTGGCTTCATCCCTCTTCCCTATGGCGCGCCGCCAGTGCTAGCAAGTGGCGATGAAGCAATTGGCAATAATCTGGCACAGCATGACCGGCGGGTCTCAAAGCTTGGCAAAGGCCTGTTACGATGGCGCACGGCGGGCGCAGGGGGTGGATGTGCAGATGTTAAACGCCGCGGATGCCGGTGCCGAACATATGCGGGCAGCGGACGGCTATATCTTCGTGTTTCCGGAAAATCTGGCGGCGATCAGCGGGGGCATGAAAAGCTTTTTTGACCGATACTATTATCCGTGCCTCGGCACATTGAACGGTCGGCCTTATGCGATGATTGTGTGCGCAGGATCGGACGGACGTAATGCAGCGACACAGGCCGAACGGATCGCGACGGGCTGGCGGCTGCGACAAATACTGCCGAGTGTCATTGTGTGCACGCATGCGCAGACGCAAGAGGCTATATTGGCCCCGAAGACTATCGATAGTGCAGACCTAATCGCGGCAGAGGAAATGGGCGAGCAAATCGCTGTGGGTCTGCAAATGGGTGTTTATTAGGGTCAGGACCCTCAATATCAGCCTAGATGGCCAGCCTTACGATGCTCGCTCTTGACCCAACGGACGGTGCCCGATGAGGCGCGCATGACGACACTTTCGGTCGTGATGCGACCGTCGCGCAGAGTCTTTACGCCCTCAAGCAAGGAACCATGGGTAACGCCAGTCGCGGCAAAGATACAGTCGCCCTTGGCCAATTCTTCAAGGTCGTAGATTTTGTCGAGGTCCTCGATACCCCATTTGCGTGCACGCATCCGCTCATCGTCATTGCGGAACAGCAAGCGGCCCTTGAACTGGCCACCGACGCAGCGCAAAGCCGCCGCGGCAAGAACGCCCTCCGGCGCACCGCCGCTGCCCATATAGATGTCGACAGTGGTGTCTGGGTTGGTGGTCGCGATGACGCCCGCAACATCACCATCGGGGATCAGCATGACGCCGCAGCCGATGGCGCGCAGTTCGGATATGATCTTTTCATGGCGTGGGCGGTCGAGAACGCACACAATCAATTCATGCGGCGGCACGCCTTTTTCGGCGGCGACCGCGGTAACATTTTCCGCGACGGTTTTGTCCAAATTGACGATGTTTGGCGAATAGCCAGGACCAACTGCGATTTTGTCCATGTAGACATCGGGCGCATTGAGCAAATTGCCTTCTTCGGCCACGGCGAGCACGACCAGCGCATTCGGGCCAGCCTTTGCGGTGATGGTGGTGCCTTCCAATGGATCAAGGGCGATGTCGATTTTCGGGCCAGTGCCGATGGCAGAGCCAACCTTTTCACCGATAAATAACATCGGCGCTTCGTCCCGCTCGCCTTCGCCAATGACCACGGTGCCGTCCATATACAGCTCGTTCAAGGCGGCGCGCATCGCTTCGACGGCGGCGGCATCCGCTGCCTTCTCATCGCCACGTCCGATCAGCTTCGCCGCTGCGATAGCTGCAGCTTCCGTCACCCGCACCATTTCCAGAACAAGGACCCGGTCGAGGATTTGGCTTGCTGCAGTCATTTGGATTTCCTAGCTATTTGAGAACGAAGGGGCGCGAACGAAGCGCCTCGTATGGATCGGTATATAGACGGTTAGTTTCCGATAGTGAAGGTGCGGCTCATTGTCGAGATTGCTTGTGGCGATTTTCACCTCGTCTTTCGAACCCCCGAATGCGGCGGCGCAAATCGAGCATGCACGGGTACCATATTTTCAAGATCTGCAATATGGGCGCTGGCCTGCGTTTTGCTTATGCCCCCAAAATGTGCATGACCATGGGTTCACCCAGCAAGCTGTCTGAGTTTGCCAAGGCGCTGATGGTATCGTTAATCGCTTGCTCTGGTCCGGCGTGCGTCACCATAGCAATCAACGCCGATCCGTCGTCGCTCGCCTCCGTCTGGATCAGGCTTTCGATCGACAATCCGGCATCGCGCATGGCCGCGGTGATTTCAGCGAGTACACCAACACGATCAGCCACCAGCATCCGCAGATAGGTCTTGCTAATCCGATGCGTGGAAGCCGCGCGTGGAAGCCTTTCAAGTTCGGCGGCCGGCATAGAAAATGCAGGGCCAGTTTCCTTGCGCGCGATATCGACCAGATCGGCGACGACAGCGGATGCCGTTGGCTTGTCACCCGCCCCTGCGCCTTGGAACAGCAAGCGGCCAGAGAAATTACCCTCGGCAACAACGGCGTTGGTTGCGCCGGTTACATGCGCCAGCGGGTGGCTCAGCGGCACGAGACATGGCTCAACCCGTTGGAAAATATTGGCTGACCCGTTGTCACCGTCAATTTCGGCAAGACCGATGAGGCGGATGCGATAGCCCAGCGTTTTGGCCTGTGCGATGTCGGCCGCCAGAATTTTGCGCACGCCGCGTGCCTCGACACCCCCGAAATCAATGATTGAGCCAAAGCTTAAAGACGCAAGGATTGAAAGCTTATGCGCAGCATCAATGCCGTCAATGTCGAACGACGGATCTGCTTCCGCAAAGCCCTTGGCCTGCGCATCTGCAAGCACCTGTGCAAAATCCAACCCGTCGCTCTCCATCGTGGACAGGATGAAATTACAGGTGCCGTTGAGGATACCATAGACCCGATCAATGCGGTTGGCTGCGGCACCATCGCGCAGGCCCTGAATAACCGGAATACCGCCAGCAACAGCGGCCTCGAACTTAAGCGCGGCCTGCTTGCTCTCCGCCAAGGATGCAAGCTCTGCACCATGATGCGCAACCATTGCCTTGTTGGCGGTGACCAATGCGCGTCCGTTCGACAATGTCTCGCGTGCCAGGGTCAGCGCCGGACCATCCGATCCGCCAACCAGCTCAACCACCACATCAATGTCAGCAGCGGTCGCAAGTTCACCCATATCGTCGACCCAGCGGTAGGGCGATAGATCCACGCCGCGATCCTTCGTGCGGTCGCGTGCGGTGACGGCAACGATTTCGATCTCGCGGCCAGCGCGCCGCGCAATCAATGCGCTGTTTTCTTGAATCAAACGAATTACGCCGCTGCCCACGGTGCCAAGACCAGCGAGACCCACTCTCAATGGGGCATGACGAATAGGGATGGCCATGGTTTACCGACTTTCTGCCTAAGGGATGCGCATTGCTGCGGCGCTTAGGGGAAATTGCACCAAAATGCCAATCCAATCCACGTCATTTGCAAACGCGCGAACCTAGCGCTTTTGTATTGCTTTCGCTAAGACCGCGGCAACGTTGAAAATTTGGAGCTAAAAAATGCGGGCAATAGGTGTCATCGGAGCCGGTCAAATGGGTGCAGGCATTGCGCAAGTCAGCGCTGGCGCAGGCTATCATGTGTATCTATCCGATCTTGATCTTGCAAAGGCAGAGGAAGGTAAAGCCGGTATTGCAAAGGCACTTGGCCGGCTGGTTGCGAAGGAGAAAATGGGCCAAGACGCGGCAGACACCCTACTTTCGCATATTGAACCGGTTGGCAGCTACGATCCGATGGCGGATGCCGGACTGATTATCGAAGCTGCAACCGAGCGCGAAGACATTAAGCGCAAGATATTTGAGGCTGTCGGCAAGGTTCTTGGCCATCAGGCTGTGCTTGCATCGAACACGTCGTCCATTCCGATTACCCGTCTGGCGCAATCGTCGCCCGATCCAAAACGCTTCATTGGCGTCCATTTCTTTAACCCAGTGCCAGTCATGGGCCTGATTGAGGTCATCCGCGGCCTTGCGACCACCGACGACACGGTTGACGTCGTGCGCCAATATGGAGAGGCGCTTGGCAAGCAATTGGTCTTTGCCAATGACGCGCCGGGGTTCATCGTCAACCGCGTGTTGATGCCTATGATCAATGAGGCAATCTTTGCACTTGGCGAGGGCGTTGCCAGCATCCGCGACATCGACACCGCGTGCCAATTGGGCCTCAATCACCCGATGGGGCCGCTGACCCTAGCGGACTTTATCGGGCTCGATACCTGTCTTGAAATCACCAATGTGCTCTTTCAATCGACGGGCGATCCAAAGTTTCGTCCCGCGCCGTTACTTCAGAAATATGTCGAAGCCGGTTGGCATGGCCGCAAGGTGAAGCGCGGCTTTTACGATTATTCAGGTGAGGTGCCTGAGCCCACGCGCTGAGGTTAGGCGCCTGATCGAGCCACGGTAAAGGCTTGGTCAAGATCCGCGATCAAATCATCAGTATCTTCCAAGCCGATTTGTAACCGGATCAGCGTGCCTTCTTTATCCCAAGAAACGACCGACCGGTATTTTTCTGGCTGGACGGGCAAAGCAAGGCTTTCAAAGCCGCCCCAGCTATAGCCAATACCAAATAACTCGAGCGCATCGACGAAGGCAGCGGCGGTTGCGGCGTCACCTTTATGGATGAACGAGAACAACCCCGCCGCGCCCGTAAAGTCGCGCTTCCAAATGTCGTGCCCTGGGCATTCCGGCAGCGCGGGGTGGAATACCGCTGCAACATCTGGCTGCGTTTGTAACCATTTGGCGATCTGCAGTGCCGATGCCTCATGTGCCTTCATCCGGACCGACAAGGTGCGCAGGCCGCGGCTGGCAAGATACGCATCGTCGGGCGATACGGTCTGGCCAAGCTGCTGCGCGGTTTGGCGCAATCTTGTCCAGTATTTCTCATGCGTAGTGACGCTGCCCATCATGACGTCGCTATGGCCCACAATATATTTGGTGCAGGACAAGATCGCCATATCAATGCCCTTGTCGAGCGCGGTATGGAAATAAGGCGTCGCCCATGTGTTATCGAGCAAAGTGACAACATTATGTTTTTGGGCCGCTGCGCAAATGGCGGGAATGTCCTGCATCTCGAAGGTCAGGCTTCCGGGCGATTCCAACAATATCGCTTTGGTACGATCACAGAAAAGCGCATCATAATCGGAGGCGAGCGGATCAAAATAGCGTGTCTCGACGCCAAAGCGTTTCAGAAAGCCATCCGCTAAGGATCGGCTTGGGTCATACGCATTGTCCGTCATCAGCAAGACGTCACCAGACTTGAGAACCGACAATAAGGCGCACGCGATTGCCGCCACGCCCGATGGGTAAAGCATTGTTCCGTGCGCACCGGGTTCCATCTCGGTGAGCGCTTCGGCCAGCGACCATTGTGTTGGCGAGCCGCGGCGACCGTAGAAGAAACGGCCGTCTTGGTTGTCAGATTTACCTGCCTCCAATGCCGCCACATTTTCATATAAATGCGTGCTTGCGCGCCAGACGGGCACGTTGACGACGGGGCCAGTTAATGCACTCCTTCGTCCTGCTGTGACTGTTTTGGTGGCGGGTTTTTGAGGCTTCTTAGAACTCAAGCCGCACCCTGTGCCTTAGGGGTGTCTTTATCCAATCCCCATTCTGACCAGCTACCGTCATATAACGACACGTCGGTCTTGCCTGTCATCCGTGCGCCAAACAACACGACCGCCGCAGTCATCCCTGATCCACATGTCGTGATCATCGGTTTGCTGAGGTCAACGCCCGCATCGGCATATGCCTGGTTCAGCTCATCGCCGCGCTTCCATGTGCCGTCCGCGTTGAACAATTGGCCAAAGGGCAGGTTGCGGCTGCCAGGAATATGGCCCGACGCCATTTCGGGCCGCGGCTCTGCCTCTTCGCCGGTAAAGCGACCGGCGCCCCGTGCGTCGACGACACTGGCCGCCTTGCTGTGCAAATTGGCCAGCATATCGGCCTTGTTGCGCACGGCCTTGTCGTCTTTCCAAACGGTGAAGTGGCGGTGGCGCAAGGTTGGCTTTCCGGTTTCTAGAGGGCGGCCTTCGGCTTTCCATTTGGCGATGCCGCCATCAAGGATTGCGACGTCATGTGCGCCAAACAATGTCAGCATCCACCAAGCGCGCGTGGCCGATTTGAACGGGCTGTCATCATAAACCACAATGCGGCTGCCATCGCCTAGGCCAAGCGATTGCATACGACTGGCGAATTTTTCGGGCGGCGGCAAGGTGTTAGGCAGGCTGCTATTGGCGTCAGCGAGCTCTTCGATATCCATGAATACAGCCGATGGAATATGCCCGCCTTCATACTCAGCCTGCGCATTGCGGCCGGCATCGGGCATGAACCAGGTTGCATCTACCACACGTAGGTCGGACGCTCCGATTTCTGCCGCCAACCATTCGGTGCTTACTAACAATTCCATGTTTTTCGTCCTTGACCGTATTTTGTGATTCTACTGCGCTGCAAGATAGGCAGCTTTTCCAAACTATCCAAGCTTTTCGAGAAATTGCTGCGCATGTGCACGCAATGCAACCTTGTCCGCGTCAGCCATCCGCTCCCAATTTTTATAGGGCATAGCCATACGCGGATTTTTGCGCAGTTTTCTCTCGTTGCGCGCAATGAACTCCCAATACAGCGCGTTAAACGGACACGCCTTTGGTCCAGTGCGCTGCTTGACGTCATAGCTACAATGCGTGCAATAATCCGACATGCGGTTGATATAGGCGCCGCTCGCCGCATAGGGTTTCGACGCCAGCATGCCGCCATCGGCGAACTGGCTCATGCCTAAGCTGTTTGGCAACTCAACCCATTCATAGGCATCGGCATATACCGCGAGATACCATTTATGGACTTCCTTTGGGTTCAGTCCGGCCAGCAGCGCAAAATTGCCCGTGATCATGAGGCGCTGGATATGGTGCGCGTAGGAATGCTCGATCGTTTGGCCAATAGCCTGCGACAGGCAATGCATGTCGGTTTTACCGGTCCAGTAAAATTCAGGCAGTGGCCGCGTCGCGGCAAACGCGTTGCTTTCCACATATTCTGGACCAGCGTGCCAATAGATCCCGCGCACATATTCGCGCCACCCAATGACTTGCCTTATGAACCCCTCAGCTGCGTTGATTGGGACTTTGCCTGCGCGATATTGCACCTCAACCGCACGGCACAGCTCAAGCGGGTCAAGCAAACCAGAGTTGATGTAAGGTGAGAGGATCGAGTGCCACAAAAACGGTTCTCCGGTGAGCATTGCGTCCTGATAGTCCCCAAAATTGGGTAAAGCGTGGTCCAGAAAATGCTTTTGCTGCCGCAACGCATCCTCGCGCGTTACGGCAAATCCGAATTTTGTTGTCTCACCCATGTTGCCTGCAAAGCGGCGCTCGACCATCTGAATGATATCTTGTGTGACGGCGTTTGGCGCAAAGTGTAGCGGCGTTGGCATCGCCAGATCGCGCTTTGCCGGTTTCCGGTTCTCGGCGTCAAAATTCCACTGTCCACCTTCAGGCGTGTCTCCATTCATCATAAGGCCGGACTTACGCCGCATATCGCGATAGAAAAACTCCATGCGCAATTGTTTGCGGTCCTTGGTCCAGCTTTCAAATTCAGCATGGGTGCACAAGAAGCGGTCATCGGGCCGGATTTCTACCGGGATATCAAAGCGATCGGGCCAGCTATCCAACATCGCCTTCACCCGCCATTCGCCTGCCTCGGTCACGCATAATGCGGACACCTTGTGTCGCTCAATGGCACGGGCAATTTCGCCCGTGAAACTACCGCTGTTCTCCGCGTCGGTCAGCTTTACATAATCAACTGTCCATCCTGCGCTGCGAAGATCGTTCGCATGATGGCGCATGGCGGATAGGATATACACCATCTTGGATTTATGGTGCGGCACATATTCGGTCTCTTCATCAACCTCAGCCATGAGGATGACGCATGCTTTTTTATCCTGCCCCGCCAAGGATGATAGGCCATGACTGAGTTGGTCGCCAAATATAGGAATGAGTAATGCCATATCGCTATGTTAGCCAGACAGGCGGTCAAGGGCGATACGGGATTTCAGGAAAGCAGACTTGAACGATTCAATCGAAAATCGGGCCGCTCTGGCGGCGCGTCTCCGACTGCATCCTGTATCACCCGTTTGCTTCCCGCGGCGAAACCGCTAAAAGCGCCTTTATGAAAGACATATTAAAGCCAAAATTTCTTGGTGCGCAAAGCACGCTTCCGCAAACGCCTGAAGAGGCGCAGTTGGATTATGTCCCCAACCCGCGCCCAGACACGCTGTATCTCGCGCGCTTTGCCGTGCCTGAATTCACATCCTTGTGTCCGGTAACGGCCCAGCCTGATTTCGCGCATTTGGTTATCGACTATGCGCCAGATGCGACGATCGTCGAATCGAAATCGCTTAAGCTGTTCTTGGGCTCGTTCCGCAACCATGCCGCTTTTCACGAAGATTGCACCGTTGGCATTGGCCAGCGCCTGTTTTCGGAGATGAAGCCGCATTGGCTGCGCATTGGTGGCTATTGGTATCCGCGCGGCGGCATACCCATTGATGTGTTTTGGCAGTCGGGCGAGCCTCCCAAGGGTTTGTGGTTGCCAGATCAAGGGGTTCAGCCATATCGGGGCCGCGGCTGAATAATGTAAATAACCCTTCTAAGGTTCGGTGCCCATCGCCTCGTCGACGCAGGGGAATCGTTCATCGCAAATATCAGTATTAACGATGTCATCCGCCAAAGCTCTGCCCTATCGACCGATCATGGTTCGGGTGGAAAAATTTGGGGAAGGGCGCGCTAAAGATCTGCTGCGTTTTGGCGTGGTATCGTTGGCGCTGTTGACTAGTTTGTCGGGATGTGTCGGTGTGCAGCGGCCAATGCCTCAGGCCAATCCCACCCCGTCAACTCGAATACCGCATTCTGCAGCGCCTGTTGGGCAGGCCGCTCCAAAGCGGCCATTCAATCGCCGTGCGCCTATTGGTCTTGAAAATCTGGTGCGGGAGCAATGGCAGATTTTCCCAGGCCGTACCGGCGTCGCTATCATGCGCATAGATGGCGGCGAATGGATAACTGGCCAACGGGCGACAGAATTGTTCCCGCAGCAAAGCGTATCCAAAACATGGGTGGCGTTGACTATATTGGACTTGGTCGATCAAGGTAAAGTCAGCCTTGACCAGAAGATACGCATTACACCTAATGATCTAGCGGTTTTCCATCAACCCATTCGCGACCGTGTAATCTCCAATGGTGGGATTGAGGCGACCGTGCTCGCCTTACTCGAGCAGGCTATCATAGCGAGTGACAATACCGCCAATGACTCCCTCTTGCGTAAGGCTGGCGGCCCTCAAGCGGTTCAAAGTTTTTTGGCGCGAAAGAATTTGGGGGCCATCCGCTTTGGTCCAGGCGAACGTTTGTTGCAAAGCGGCATTGCTGGCCTTGATTGGCGTCAGGAATATTCGCTTGGTAATAGGTTTTATGCAGCGCGTAACATGGTGCCGATGGCGAAGCGCAAAGCTGCACTCGATTTTTATCTCGACAACCCGATCGATGGGGCCAGTCCCGAGGCAATTGTCCGTGCTCTTGCCAGGCTGGCCAAAGGAGAGTTGCTGTCGCCTGCATCAACTAGGCTTATCTTGGGGATCATGTCACGCACATCAAGCGGGCCAAACCGTATGAAGGCGGGTGTACCGGCAGGCTGGCGCTTTTTGCATAAAACGGGAACCGGGCAGATATTGTCGCCTGTTTCAACGGGCTATAACGACATTGGAATTATGACGGCGCCCGATGGGACGCGCTATGCGCTGGCAATCATGATGGGCAGTACAACCGCATCCATCCCGCAGCGTATGGCGTTCATGCAATTTGTGTCGCGCACGACTGCCACATATCACGACCAGTAATTTTATGGGTTGATGACGCCTGACATGGATTGTCAGCATCTGGGCAATTCAGACAAAGAAAAGGACCGTCCTGTAAACAGAACGGCCCTTATCAAAAAGCTTTCGCTAAAAAGCGCGAGTATTACTTCGCAGCTTCTTTTGCAGCTTCTGCAGGTGCGCCAGCAGCAGCAGCCGCATCGGCAGGTGCAGCAGCGGGGTCAGCAGCAGGTGCAGCAGCAGCGTCAGCAGCAGGTGCAGCGCCTTCTACAGCAGCGTCAGCAGCTTCTGCTGGAGCTTCTGTTGCGGTTGCTTCTGCTGCTGGAGCTTCTTCAGCCTTTGAGCAAGCGACCAAACCGAGCGAAGCGGCAAGAACGAGAGATATAGCAATTTTCTTCATATGGGAAACCCCCTAGCAAAACTTATGAAAACCTGACAGACACGCCACAACAATTACAGCTTGCCTGCGGAAAACCCTCTAGCTTGTTCACAATTCGGTGGCAATGCGCTTTTTTAAAGTTTGATATTGTCCCATAACAATTTCGCGCCAATCTCTACCTTAACGGTAGAAAATATGCGGGATTTGAGCTTATTGACATGATATAAAGAATTCTTTATATGCGCTCCAAATGATGAATTTGCTCAATATCATGCGGGCTTTGGCCGATCCGACGCGCTTGCGAATCGCGTTTTTGGTGCTGCGCTTGGAACTGTCTGTGGGTGAGTTGGTCCAAATTTTGGACCAAAGTCAGCCCCGCGTGTCACGCCACATTAGAATATTGGACGAGGCCGGGCTTCTTGAGCGGCGTAAGGAAGGAAGCTGGGTATTTTTGCGGCCTGCTGCAATATTGACCGATAGTCCCGTCGCATCCTTATTGGCTGAGGCAGATGTATCGCAGGGCAAGGCATTTCAGCGCGATGTTCTTCGGCTTGATGAAGTACGCAGCGCCCGGACCGATATGGCCGCAGCCTATTTTGCTGCACATGCTGATGAATGGGATTCTCTTCGATCGCTGCACATCGCCGATTCGGAAGTTGAAGCACGGTTGGCACATATCCTCCACAGCGCGCCATTGGGACGTTTTCTAGATGTGGGAACCGGCACTGGACGCATGGTAGAACTATTTGCAGGGGCCTCGGAGCGTTTTGTGGCTGTCGACAATAGTCCCGAGATGCTTCGACTGGCGCGGGCGAAGATTGCAAATCTAAGTCCAGAAATCGCGAATAAGGTCGATATTAAGCTCGGCGATTTTAACATGTTACCCGTAGGCGACGCTGAATTTGACACGGTCATTTTTCATCAAGTGCTGCACTACGCACAGCATCCCGAGGCCGTGATAGCGGAGGCCATCCGTACGCTTGCGCCCGGTGGCAGATTAGTCATCGTCGATTTTGCTGCCCATAATCTTGAAGAATTACGCACAGTCCATGCGCACGCGCGGCTTGGTTTCACGGATGACTTCATGAAAAAGACCTTTGCTAGCCAAGGCCTTCAACTGGTTCACCAAACCGCTCTTGAAGCAGGCGAATTGGTCATCAAAGTTTGGATGGGCCAAAAACTATCTGGCGCACAGCCGAGCCCCAAAAGTGGCCTAAGGCCAGAAGATAACCTAAGGATTGTTGCATGATTCTCCCGCTTGCGCAGATGCAAGAAGCTAGCCGCGCTGTGGCCTCACCCCTTTTCGCCGGACTTTCGGGTGATTGCGAAATCAGCTTTGAATTCTTTCCGCCCAAGACGGAAAAGATGGAAGAACAACTTTGGGATTCGGTCGTAACATTGGCGCCCCTTGCCCCACGCTTTGTGTCAGTCACTTATGGCGCAGGCGGCACCACGCGTGAACGCACGCACAAAACCGTGGCCCGCATCGCGCGCGAAACTCACATTCCTGCAGCCGCGCACCTCACTTGCGTCGAGGCGTCAAAAGGCGAAATCGCCGATGTCGCCAACGCGTATTGGGAAGCGGGTGTTCGCCATATTGTTGCCCTGCGGGGCGATGCCCCCAATTCTGACGGCCGGTTTGTGCCGCACCCTGATGGCTATGCCAGCGCTGCGGAGTTGGTAGAAGGTTTGCGTAAACTACATCCGTTTGAAATTTCGGTCAGTGCCTATCCCGAAACACATCCCGAAGCATTGTCGGCGGCGTCCGACATTGATTTTCTTAAACGCAAACTCGCTTCAGGCGCGAGCCGCGCCATCACTCAGTTCTTTTTTGAACCAGAGACCTTTTTCCGTTTCCGTGATGCTGTCGCGGCGGCCGGCATAGATGCAGAGATCGTGCCCGGCATCATGCCCGTGTCGAACTTTGCCGCGATCACACGCATGTCGCAAATGACGGGAACAGCAATTCCGGATTGGATGGCCCATCTGTTCGATGGTCTTGATGATCACCCGTCCGCACGGCAGCTGGTCGCCGCGACCGTATCAGCGGAAATGTGCCGCAAATTATATGCAGGCGGTGTACGCGATTTCCATTTTTATACACTGAACCGC